>JAJVHU010000013.1 GCA_022072505.1 Phycisphaerae bacterium | reverse complement strand
GATTGAGCGCCTGCACGTACAATTCGGCGACGCGCTTCGTGCAGCCCATCACGCTGGTGGGGTTGACGGCCTTGTCGGTGGAGACGAGCACCATCCTCTCGACGCCGGCGGCGAGGCAGGCGTCGGCCGTGACGCAGGTTCCGCCGACGTTGTTCTTCACGGCCTCGCCGGGGTTGATTTCCATCATCGGCACGTGCTTGTGCGCGGCGGCGTGAAAGACGATCGCAGGGCGTTCGAGGCGCAGGAGGGCGTCCATCCTTGCGCGGTCGGTCACGTCGGCGATGCAGGCGCTGACGGGCGTCTCACGGGCCTGCTCGCGCAGCTCGCGATCGATGCGGAAGAGGGCGTTCTCGGCCTGCTCGAGGAGGATCAGGCGCTCCGGCTGAAACCGGGCGATCTGGCGGCAAAGCTCGGAGCCGATGCTGCCGCCCGCGCCGGTGACGGCGACGCGCCGGCCGCGGACTCTCGACGCCACCTGCTCTGAGTTGAGCCTCACCGGCTCGCGCCCGAGGAGATCCTCGATCTGCACGTCGCGCAACTGGCTGACCTGAAGGCGATCGGAAAGCAGATCCGACAGCGCCGGGATGCTGCGGAAGCGAACGCCCGTCCCGTCGCACTGCTCGACCCACGCCCGGGTTCGCCGGGGAGAGACGTTAGGCAGTGCGATCCAGACCTCGTCGGCCTCATGTCGCCGGACCAGTTCCGCCAGTTCGTCCGCGCGCCCGACGACGTCGACGCCGTGAATGCTCGCCGGATGACCCGTGCCGCCCTCGCTGACTAGGCCGACGACGCGCCCGGAGGTTCGTCCGAGGCGACGCGCCTCACGGAGCAGGGCCTCGGCCTGATCCCCCGTCCCGACGAGGAGGACGCGCCGTGACTCGCCGGCGGACGCCCGACGACCGGCGACGTCTTCGTAGTAAAACCGGACGAGGACACGGGCCGCACAGACCAGTCCGATCGTCAACCCGAAGTCCAGCATGAAGACGGACTGGTGCAGGCGGGGCGTGGCGAAGTCGATCAGCGGAACGCCGCGCGCCTGATACGAGAGGTTCTCGACGGCGAAGTACACGAGGATCAGCGCGTTAGAGGAAAGCAGAGCGGCGAAGGAGACGCTGAAAAGGTCGTGCAGACCAACGTAGCGCCAGGACGTCCGGAACTGGCGCATGAGGGCGAAGACGAGGAGCTTGATCGGCAGGGCGAGGATAAGCAGCGGGAGGTACAAGTCCGTGAGCCAGCCGTAACGCGTCCCGTGTGCGTCGCGCTGGCCGTCGGCCAGAACGTCCGTGAAGTTGTAAGCAAGGGCGAACGAGGCGAGCAGGCTGAGGGAAAAAAGGACCGCGTAAACCGCGGTGCATGCGGTCGTGCGGCGCCGCGAGAGAAACCGCGGTTGAACTGAAATGATCGTCTCGGATGTCAAGGGTTCGTGTGTCCGCCCGTTTCCGTCGCCGTCGTGCTCGTTGCCTCAGTCGTCAGGGCCGCGTAGCGAGCGCCGTCCGGAAGGCGCTGAAGCGCCTCGGCCTGCGCTCGGGCGTCCGACTCCTGCCCGTCGTACCAGAGCAGCACCGTCAACAACGCTCGCGCTGCGGTGGTTCCCGAATCTCCGGACTCCGCCCTTGACGTCAAAGTCCGCCTTGCCAGCAGGACCGCCTCGCTGTCGCCGGGGCGCAGCGCGTCGCGCCACTGCGGACGGAGGACGCTCCCGGCGCTGCGGGCAAGGATCCAGTGCAGGCGCGTCGCGGCGGCATCGGATCGTCCCAGCAGCAGGCTGCACATTGTTTGTCCGAGGCGGGCGAAGTCGTCTTCAGGCATCATCGCCAGCGCGGTGTCGAAACCGACCGACGCCTCGCGGTAGCGTCCGAGGCGATAATGCTGAACCGCCGTGTCCCGCCACGCGGAGGCGTGCTGAACCACCGTGCCGCGGGCGTAGGCGGAGATCGTCAAGACCTCAGAAGAACGCGGCAGGATCGGCGACTCAGGCGACCGGTCCACCTGATCCCGTCGAGCAGGCGACGGTGGCGGCGGCAGCGTTCCGCCGAGCGCGACCGTGATCGGGGCGTTTCCGGCATTTGCCAGTGTTAGCGCCTGCGTCCGGAAAAGCGGCGAGACCTGATTGAAGTTCGGTCGACGTTGTGTTGCGGCTGTGCTCGCCCGCGTCGCGGAGGTTGCCGCGCGGCTGGTCGGCCGCCCGGCGCGTCGGACCAGCGCCTGCACCGCCGCCTGACGGGCGCCGCCCGGCGCCGCCTCCTGTGCAAAGGACGCCGGCGCCGCCTCTTGAGCAAGCGTCGCCGGTTCCGCTGTCGCTTCGGCCGCAACGATGCCGGCCCAGCAAGACATAAGCACCAGATGATTCCGGCGTCGTTTCATCATCCGTCTCCTTTCATCGTCACCTTCCGCGTCCGCCGTCCAGCCTCCCGCGCGGAGTCAGGGCGTCCCGCCGCTCGGACGCGGTTGCGGCGGTCCGGCGGGGTCGTCTTTCTGCTCACGGCGTCTCAGGGCGTCCAGCCGGTTTTTGAGAGACTCAAAAAGGTCGAGCACCGGCTTCATCGCCTCGTGAGACGCCCGCGCCGCGGGATCCACGGCGTCGAGCACTTTCCGCTGCGCCAGCAGATGACGATCGGCGCGCTCCGCCAGTTCAGTAAGGATCGAGTCGGCGGCCTTGATCTGCGCCGCGTCAAAGCTGGAACGTCGGGTCACGTCCTCGACGTAATAACGCCAGGTGGACGGGACATGCGCCTGCCACCGGGGAGGCGCCGCCGCGACGGCGCCTTCGCCGCGCCGCACGCCGCCGGGGCCGTGCAGGGACACCTCGCGCAGCCAGCCGGTGAACTCCTCGCGCGACATCCCCCACGCCTCGGGATCAAACCGCCCGGCTAACCCCTCAGCCCGAAGCTGCTCCCCGTGGCGCGTGAGCTTGTCGATCGTTTTCCGATCCGCCGCGAATTTCCGCTTCTGCTCCGGCGTAAGCCCGGACTCGAACGCCGACGTCACGCGGGCAAACGCCTCCATCGCGTCGCGATGCAGAGGCTCGGTGTCCTGCATCCAGCGCGCGACGTTGGCTTGAATCTCCTTCATCAGGCCTTCGTCGTCCTCCGCCTCGAGGCGAAGGCGGGTTTGCTCGTTGATCTGGCGGACGATCGTCGGCGCGTGCCGCGCAAAAAGCGTCGCCGTCTCAGTCATGACGGATTGCTTCAGGTTCGCCGCCTGCACGTCGCTCAGCCCGTAGCGCTCGCGGGCGCGGGACGTCATGAACTCAAGCCGGTCGAAGATCTTCCACGGGGGGATCGTCGCGACGCCGCGCATCGTCTCCAGCGCGAAGCGGTCGGGCTCGTCGCTCCAGCCGTTGCGCTCCCAGACCCGCGTCATCGAGCGATCGATCCACGCCGCCTGCTCCTCCCACGGCCCCCACTGCGCCAGCGCCTCGGCCGTTTTCGCAAGGCGCTCCAGCGAAGGCGCGGTCGAAGGCTGCTCCTGGGCCGCTGCTTGCGTCGAAGCAAGCGCCCCCAACACCCACCCGACGTGCGCCGCGCGCCGTATTCCCGATCTGTCCTGCATCTGCTCCACCCTGCCGATCCGCCACCTTCGTGCCGGAGACGCGCCCCGGTCCGCCTTCCGATTATATCAGGTTTGACGCGTTTTCCCGATGCGGTGCGAACCGCCTTGGCGTCCACGCCGGATCGCCTAGAATACACCCTGCCGGCGGCGCGGGCGCCGCAGGGAAACCGCGACGTCAGGTGATGACGAGGGACAGCCGATGAAGTTCGAATTAACGCCGCTCGGGCGCATCTTCGTCCGGGCGGTTACAGGTCTGATGATCGTCGCGGCGCTGCCGGGGTGTTCTGAGAAGCCGCCCGAGCCCGACATCCTGAGCCTGAGCGGGAAGGTCGTTGACCTTGATGTCCGCAAGGGGCTGATCAGCGTCGAGTACGAGAACGAGAAGCGCAAGACGAAGGCGACGGATACCGCCCGGGTCACCGACGCCACCGAGATACACATCAACGGCGTGCTCGGCAAGTTGTCGGACGTGAAGATCGGCTGTCACGTCCGCGGCGACGTGCTCGTGGAGGGCAAAGGCCCGCAGCGCCAGCCCGTCGTGCTGCGGATCTACGTCGAGACCGGACCGGCGCCATCCCCCTGACCGTCGGCGAGGCCACGATCGATCAGCGTCTTCATCCGCAACCGCTGGGCGAGCAGCGCCTCGGTCTGCGCGATCTGAATTCGGGCGCGGAGCAGATTGCGCCCCGGAGCATCGACCGGGTAGTACACGTCTGCGGCAAGGTGATCCGTGAGAAACCGGACCGCCTGCTCGAATGCGATGACGGCTCCGCTCAGCGGCAGCGCCTCGATCTCGGCCGCGGTGAGGAAAGCCCGCGCTTCGCCGACGTACCCGTGCAGCAACGCCTCAAGCAGGTCCGGGGCCACGTGAACCTGCGACGTATCCGGATCGTCCTCCGTGTGCCTCGACGTCATCGTGCGCAGCATGTCTCCGACGTCGTGCAGCGGCGATCCGGGCATCACCGTGTCAAGGTCCGTGACGCACGCCGCTTTCGGCAGGGCGGCGTCAAAAAGCACGTTCGTGATCTTTGCGTCGTTGTGAACCACCCGCGACGGCAACCCGCCGTCATCCAGACCGGATTGAATCACCGGCGCCAGCCAGGCATGACGTTCGACCCGGTCGAGCGCGTCCGCCGCGCCGTCGGCGCGACCCGCGACGTCATCCGCACACGCGAGCCGAAGCGCCTCCAGCCGCTTCGGTGTGTGATGAAAGTCACGGATCGTCATCACGAGACGTTCCGGCGCGAGTCCGGACATCGCCCGCTGAAACCGGCCGAACGCCCGCCCGGCCTCGAGCGCCTGCCAGGTCTGCTCGACGCGATCAATGACGCGCGTCGCCTCGACAAACTCGTAAGCGCGCCACGCTTGACCGAGACGGTCGCGGCGCCAGGTTCCGCCTTCCCGGGTCGCGATCAGCTTCAGGCGCGTCGTCGTGGCTGCGGGAGGCGGATCGTTCCGCTCAGCCGCTGCCAGTTGTGCGAGGACGACTTCGACATTGCGCATCAATCTGGCGACGTCGGGGAAGACACGGTCATTAACGCGCTGAAGCAGGCAGCGTCGCACGCCGCCCGCCGTCGCGCAATCCACGACAAAGGACTCATGAATCCGCCCACCCCCGTGACGCCTGGCGCGGATCGGCGATCCTTCCGTCAGGAACGCCTCGGCCGCCGCCAGCGCGTCCGCCTCGGTCACCACGACAGCACCCGCGGATACGCGCCCGCGTCGATCAGGGCTCGAATGCGCGCCTCGACGTGCGGTTTGTCCTCCCGGTAGGTCACGCCGCACCAGGTGTCCCCTCCGGACAGCACGCGGGTCCGCATCCGACCGGACTGCATCAGCGCGTTGACCGCCGAGGGAAGGTAGAACTCCGCCGTCAAAGACCCGGCGCTGGTGCGCAGAAAATGCTCGAACGCCTCTCGCAGCAGACCGAACGCGGAGGGGCGGAACCCCCAGAAATTCATTGACACCGGGGAGTCGCCGCGCAGCGGGAGCCACCCGCCGGCGCCGTCCGGACATCGAGCCCCCGCCTCCGTCCGCTCAACGCCGGTCCGCTCCGTGATGCTCGTCAGATGCCCGGAAGCGTCCACCTCGCACACGCCGCGCGACACCGTCCCGAATTCTGACAGCGTCGCCCGCAGCGGATACGCCACCAGCGCGCATTCATCAGCTTCACGGACGCGATCCGCCGACGCACGCTCCATCAGAAACGTCGCCAGCGACCGGTAAGCCGCCGCGCCGTAAAAATCATCCGCGTTGATGACCGCAAAAGGCTCACGCACCTCGAACGCCGCCGCGAGCACCGCCTGTCCCGTCCCCCACGGTTTCGTGCGTTCCGCCGGCGGCGTGAACCCTTCCGGCAGGTCTCCCAGCGCCTGAAAGGCGTAGGCCACCGGGATCCGCGAGGCGTACTTTGCCCCGACCCGCTCGCGGAACGCCGCCTCGATGTCGCGCCGGATGATGAAGATGACGCGCCCGAAGCCCGCGCGCACCGCGTCGTGGATCGAGTAATCCATCAACGTCTCGCCGCCCGGTCCGACGCCTTCGAGTTGCTTCAGCCCGCCGAACCGGCTGCCCATCCCGGCCGCCAGAACCACCAGCGCAGGTTTGATTTCGTTCAAGGCCGCCCGCCTTCAAAGAAGGAATTCCGCGGCGGCATTCGTCGTCCGCAACAACGTCACGGATCCCGCCGCGCGGTTGATTGTGCCGACGACGGCGTAAAGGGGCAACACGGTTGTCGGCCGACGTCCCGCACAGGCGATCAACGCAGGATCCGCGTCAGAGGGTAGCCGCGGCCCAGCACCGCGGACGGGTCTACCTGCAGCCAGTTCTGAAGCACTGACGCATACACGACGCGGAAGTCGAGCTGCATGCGCACGTCGCCGTCTTCGAGGTCGGTGAGGTTGGGCGCCGCGCCGTGGACGCCCGGCGCAACTCCGGGACCGACAAGCATCATCGGAGCCGCCGCGCCGTGATCCGTCCCCTCGCTGTAATTCTCATGCACGCGCCGTCCGAACTCGCTGAACGTCAATACCAGCACGCGATCCGCAAGCTTGCGCGCCGCAAGATCGTCGAAGAAGGCCTTGAGCGACTGCCCGATCTGCGACAGCAACTGCGGGTGATGATTCTTCTGCTTCGCATGAGTGTCGAACCCGGACAGCGACGTGTAATAAATCCGCGCCCCCAGGTTCGCGCTGATCAGGTTGGCGATCAACCGAAGATGCTCGCCGAGTCCGTAACCCGGGTAGGACGCCCCCGAAGCCCCCTGTCGCGCCGCCTGCGCGATGCGCTCCGCCTGATCGCACGCGGTCAGCGTCGTTCGCTGCACAAACAGCAGGTCGTCCGCCGCGCGGGACGGCGCCGCGCTGACGATCGCCCGAAGCGCGTCCAGCTTGCCCCCCTCGCCGCCGGCATCGAGGCGGAACTCGTCCGGATGATGCAGCGACGGGACGGCTGCTCCGGACGTCCCCAAGGCCAGCGGAACTTCCGCCGAATCCACGTGAACCGCGGGCATCGCCGCGCCCGCGTCGCCGAGCCGCTGCGCGGCCCGCCCGAGCCAGCCCGTCCCGTCCCGCGCCTTCGGTTCGGCGCAGCACGTGTGCCAGAGATCCATCGACTCGAAGTGCGACCGGTTCGGGTTCGGATATCCGACTCCCTGCACCACGCTCACCCACCCGGCGTCGAAAAGATCCTTGATCCCCTGCATTTGCGGATGAACGCCGCAGTCGTCCGTCAGGCGAAGCACCTGCCCGCGCGGCACCGCGAGCACCGGACGCGCCTTGTAATACGCGTCATCCTGATACGGGATGAACGTGTTCAGGCCGTCGTTCCCTCCGGTAAGCTGAAGGACGACGAGAATCCGGGCGTCCGTCTGCGGACCGTCCAGCGCCAGCGCCGAGCGCGACAGAAACCGCGGCACGCTCAATCCCGACGCGAGCAACGTGCAACCCTTCAAACCGCCGGACATCAGCTCCCGTCGCGTGATGCGCATGATCGCTCTCCTGATCGTGATCGTCTGCCTCAAGCCAACTGGTACACCGGGCTGACCAACGCCGCGTAAAGGCTCGTGCGCAGGGCCGACGCCGCGTCCAGCCCCGCGACCTGCTCCCGCACGACCCGCGCCAGGGCGTCCCCCGGATCGCCGTCCAGCAGAAGGCTGAAGGCGAGGTCGCAGGCGCCCGCCGCGTCGACGATCGCGCCCGCCGCGGCCAGTCCCGCCACGTCGATCGCCGCGTCCGCGCCGTCGCCGCGCGTCAGCACCGCCGCGGCGTTCATCCGCGCGAGCATCGTCGCGGAGTTGATCCAGTTGCGGCCGCCGTCCCAGCCCTTCACCGACGGCGGCTCAAAAAGCTTCTGCCCCATCTTCGCCAGGGCGGCCCCCGTCCGCGGTCCGTGGATCTTCGCCGAGAGCGCCCGCACCGCCCCCACCGCGTATTCCACCGGCGACTTGATCCGCGACCGGTACGCCTCGTCGTTGAAGAACGCTTCGCTGCGCAGGAGCACGCGCAGCGCCTCCGCGATCGAGTAATCCGCTTCCCGCAGAACCTTCGCCAACGCCGCCGCCAGATCCGCCGACGGGTCCGGTTGAACGAACTCCTCCAGCAGCTTTCTCGCGAGAAACGGCGCGCAGGCCTCATGTTCGAGCACCAGCCGCACGACGTCCTCCGCGCCGAACCGCCCGGACTTCCCGAAAACCGTTTTCTCCCCGTCGTCGAAAATGCCGGGATTGAAGACCGCCGACCCATCCCGGACGCGCCAGCCGGTGAACGCCCGGGCCGCCTCCTGAATGTCGCGCTCCGTGTAATGTCCGACCCCCAGCGCAAAAAGCTCGAACAACTCGCGGGCGTAGTTCTCGTTCGGCGCGCCCTTCCGGCTCAGGTGCGTGTCCAGCCAGAGAATCATCGCCGGATCCTTCGAAATCGCCTCCAGGAGAGGTCCGAACCCGCCCAGGGCATGCGACTCGAACACTCGGAGCTGCTTGAGCATCAGCCCGGCGTGGTCCACCTTCTGCACGCTGGTCGCGAAATGATCGTGCCAGAACACCGTCATCTTCGCGGCCAGCGGATGCGCCGAGCGCACGAGGCGGAGCACCCACCACCCGCGGGCGTTCTCGACGCCGCCCGTGGCGCGGAGGCTGTCAAACAGAGCGTCCAGTTCGAGATACGCCGCGGACTGAGCCTCGCCGTCGATCAACCGGTTGACCGTGGCTTCAGGGCCGTCCGCCAGGGCCCGGCGGACCTCCGCCTCGGTCGCTCCGAACGCGGCGCGCCGCAGCAGGTGGCCCGCGCGACGCCGATCCCACGGCGCGGCGGACGACGGCACATAAGGTCTTAGGGACGACATGCAGCACAACCCTCGACTGAAAACCCGCGATCCGCCCGTCTTAACGAGACAATGCGCCCCAACCTCCGCCGTCAAACCGGCGGTCTTACGGGCGCGCCTCGGCGCTGCCCGGCGCCGCCTTCAGCTCCAGCCTCGCGGTCGCCTTCAGGCCGTCATTGACACGATCCACGCTGACGACGAACTGCTCCGCGGCGTCCACGGCGCGCAGGAGGATGTCCCACTCAAACTCCGCTTCAGCCCGCGTCTTGCCCTCCTCCAGCATCTTTTTCGCCAGGAGCGGCTCGAGGTTCGCCCGCAGGACGCCCCCGAGTTCCTTCATCCGGACGTTCAGGAACGAGCTGGCGCGGTTCGCCGCGGATTGCGTCTGCGACGGCAGGGACTCCGCCGCGTCGATCACGTCCTTGAGGAACTGCTTCGTGCTGCCGACGATGAACCGGTCCTTCACCACCGCCGCCGCGGGAGAAAAATTGTAATGCTGCGGCAGCGGCGACGCGTCCGCCGGCGGGTCCGGGTACTTCGCGCAGATCAGCTTGCACCCCTTGTACGTCTCGATGTCCAGCAGAAGCCCCGGCTTGTTGTTCTGCGACGCCTGCATCGAAATCAGCGAGAACGCCATCGTCATCGCGCTTTCGAGCCGCTGACCGAACGTCGCCGCGTTCTCCAGCGGGACAATCATCCCGAACGCGGGCAACTGCGGCATCGGCGCCTTGCCGTCGGCGAAAACCTGAACGTTGGACAGTACGCGCAGTTCGTCCCCCGCCTGTGACAGAAAGTCGTCGCCGAAATCCAGCGACCCCAGCAGGTTGGTCATGTTGTTGGCGAACTCGGATAGTTCCGCGAGCCCCTTTGCGCTGACCCGCTTGTCGCGCTGCGTCCACAGTTCGTACCAGTCCCGGCGCACGCTGATCTCGCCCAGCGACCGCGGCAGCGTCAGCGCGGACCACGCCGACGCCGTCGGAGCCGGCGCGAAATACGCCCGCTCGCTTTCCGGCAGCGGACCCTTCGCGTGCAGGAAAACGTTCACGCTGATCCCGTCGCGGGCGACGACGAGGTCCGCCGACGCCGTGTCCGACTGCCGCGCGGACTCGACGATGCCCCCGAAGATCATCGACGCGAATCCGTTAGGGAGCTTCTCGGGAATCCACTTCTCCTTGAGCTGCGCCTTCAACCGCTCGACGTCCACGTAAGCCCACGCCAGCGCGTCGTACGCCGTCCGCGAGCGCGACTGCCGGAAGGGCTCGACGTCGGAAAGCCGCCCCGTCGTCGCGCCCTTGAGGCGGATCGACTTCTCCAGCGCGTCCGGGCGGTTCGTCAGCGCGATCACGTTGTCGAACACCGCGTAGTACGCCTCGGGATTGATCTGGTAGCCCCGGACGCCCGCCACTTCGCGCGAGCGCGTCGGGTCCGCCTGCCCCTCCTTCACCAGCCCGAGGAACTGATTGACGGTTTCGGAGAGCTTCCGCGCCGTCTCGGGGCGGTCGGTGACGCAGACGATCCAGAGGTTCGGTTTGCCTCCGTCAAACGGCTCGATCGCCAGCGTGACGTTCTCGCCCAGCAGCGTGCCGAAAAGCTCCCACGCCTCCACGCCGGTCGCGCCGGACACGCCCAGCAACCCGATCTTCGCCTGATTGAACCCCGGGTTGGCCTGAAGGGCGCGGTAAAGATCGCTGTCCTCGATCCTTTGCATCAGCGGTCCCTTGCGGAACTCGTCCAGCCGGGCCGCGCCTTTCTCCACCGTCACCGCCGCGACCGCCGACGCCGGAATGAAATCCGACGCCCGCGCCGCCGACGCCGCGGAAGCAGAGGGAGCAACCTCCTGCGCCGCCGCCGCGGAAGCAGAAGGTGCGGTCTCCTGCGCCGCCGCGCGTGCCGTCGGCCACAACAGCGCCGTCATCAGGATGACGCGGATGATGAACCGAGCCGCGCCCGTAAGGAAGCGTTCTTCCTTGCCACCGATCGCAGAGGGCCTCAGGTTCACAAAGAAGACCGGACTAGCGGATCGCGCCTGTGAGTGAAGACCGACGGAAGGACCGGAACCGGGGAGAGAGCGTTCAAAGCGATCGCGTGTGACGGACATGCGGTGGACTCCTCGAAAGGACCGGCAGCCGGCGCAAACCCGCGGGCGACCGAACCCAGACCGCCCCGCGCCGGGAGAAGCATTCAACCAGGGATTTCGGCTTTCTCCCAGCAATATTGCGGTGGAACCTGTGCAAACCTGTCCGACACCCTGAAGGTCGCCGGACTGGCCCGGGACGGGCGGCGCCAGGCCGAAGTGAGACCGTGAGGCAAGGATAACCCGGCCTGTGCGAGGCCAAGATAGCGTTATCGCCGCAAAGCAGGATAATCCGCCCGGCGAGACGAATTCAGAGTAGCGCCCCGCGAATCACGGAAACCGCCCCACGAATCACGGAGACCGGCATGAGCACGTCCATCTTCGGCCTGCCCACGACCGTCGCGATGACGCTGCTTGCCCTCGCGAGCACGCTGGGATTGATCTTGCTCATCCGCGGGCTGCGCGGGCGGAGGGAGGGGGGCGATCTGCACTGCCGCCGGTGCGGATACAACCTGACCGGTCTGATCTCGCCGCGCTGCCCCGAATGCGGCACGACGCTGACGGCGCGGACCGTGACCCGGGGTCGTCTGCACCGACGACCGGTGCCGCTCGCGTTATCCCTTCTGCTTCTCGCCGCCGCACTTGCCGGTTGGGGGACGCTCGCCTACCGCAAGGTCGTTTCGACGAACTGGTATCCGCATTACCCCCTGTCGTGGGTGCTCGGAGGTGCGGTGAAAGGTGACCGCCGGGCGCTCGAGGAGCTTCTGGCGCGGACAAAGGAAGATCGTCTCGGCAACAAAGTGTCTCCGGTGATTGACGCGGCACTGGCCCGGCAGGGACTTCGACGAGGCACTTTTCTTTTCTCATCGCATAACAACTGGTACCGCATACTTGCCCACGCCTACACGTCGCGCCAAATGACGACCGCCCAGACGGAGGAGTATCTCACACAACTCATCAGCCTGAGGCTCTCGGTACGAGAGACGGTCTGCGCCGGAGACCCGATTCCGATCGCATTCAAAGTCCAGGAATGCGGAGGTCCAGTGTTGGAATTATCCAACCAGTTTCAAGTTCTGGTTCGAGATGAGAGCGTCTTTATTGATGGGGTCCGGGGGGACGGGCATCGACGACCGGTGGGGGCGCCGTTGGGGGGCGATGACGGCCGAATCCGCCTGTACGACTCGACGGGCGTTGCAGCAGGAGTTCACCGCGTGGAGGCCGTAGCGACGCTTGTTGTTCAGGAAAAAGTTCCCGGCAAGCTGCCCGGAGAAGTCGTCTTCATGCGCCAGTACCGTGAGGAAGCGACTTTCCGCCTGTTGGACTCTGACGAGGAATGTCCAATTGAATCCGTTTCGGCGCCCGGTTACGAAGCAAGCCTCGATTCCATCCTCGACAGCCGTTTCGGCGTAGCGGCCACGCTCCTTGTCGAAGCACCTCCCGAAATCAGGATCCAGGGCAGCATCCAGGTTGAAGGCGTGCTTTCGACGCCGTTGGCATTCAGTGCGGTTCTCTATCAGGGTGACCACCAAATTTCTCCGCCCGAGTCACAGGTGCGGTTGGTTTCCGGCCCCCCCTTTGTGTATTGCGGAACTTACATTGTCACGAACCTGACGCGGGATACCCCCCTCTTCCTTGAACTACAATCGGATCGGACGGCTGCGGCTGAAAACCTTGATGTCTACCGTTACTGGGACGGTGTGTACCGACTCGGACCGCTGAATATCGTTTCCTATCTGATTCAAACCCAGAAAGGCGCGAGGCAGGTCGGAGCTAACTGCTTCTTTAACGAACTGGAACAATCGCTCGGTGTCAACCCAGCCGACGACTAAGACGCTGTTGCAAGACCGCCGGTGCAGACGGGAAAAAGGACGCTTCCTTACGAGCGCGGCTCGGTTTTGAAACCGCGTCCAAGTAGAACCGCGGGATCCTTTCCCTGAGCCGCGTGGCTTCAGCCCGCGCGAAGCCTCGCGCGGGGTAAACCCCGCGGCTCAGCGCGGGTCATTCATGCTGCGTCCCTGCTTAGACGCCGTTGCAAACTTAGACGCTGTTGCAAGACCGCCGGTGCAGACGGGAAAAAGGACGCTTCCTTACGAGCGCGGCTCGGTTTTGAAACCGCGTCCAAGTAGAACCGCGGGATCCTTTCCCTGAGCCGCGTGGCTTCAGCCCGCGCGAAGCCTCGCGCGGGGTAAACCCCGCGGCTCAGCGCGGGTCATTCATGCTGCGTCCCTGCTTAGACGCCGTTGCAAACTTAGACGCTGTTGCAAGACCGCCGGTGCAGACGGGAAAAAGGACGCTTCCTTACGAGCGCGGCTCGGTTTTGAAACCGCGTCCAAGTAGAACCGCGGAATCCTTTCCCTGAGCCGCGTGGCTTCAGCCCGCGCGAAGCCTCGCGCGGGGTAAACCCCGCGGCTCAGCGCGGGTCATTCATGCTGCGTCCCTGCTTAGCCCCCAATTTGATCTGTGTGGCTGGCGGGGCGACGGCACGCTCTCAGCAGGATACGAAGCCGGTTCTGACAGGAACCGACGCTCCGAGTCGTCGAGTTTCGTGCGCGGCGGGTTCGGGGTCGTCTTGACAGGACTTCGCCCCCGGCGCTATATCAGCGGGACACGCGGCCCCGGTACCCGCTCGGATCCGGTGGACGATGCTTGGCGCGGATACGAAGCGAGTGCGTTGGCTCTTGCTGGTGCAGTGAAGCCGGGGCGTTGCAATCTTGGTTTGCTTTGTCCGTTAACCCTGAAAAGGGGAAGCGCGGGATGATTTCGGTAAAGAATCTGACGAAGCGGTACGGTCCGGTCCTGGCCGTCAGCGACATTTCGTTTGAGGTGCAGGCCGGGCAGATCGTCGGTTTCCTCGGGCCTAACGGCGCGGGCAAGAGCACGACGATCCGGATTCTGACCTGCTACCAGCCGGCGACCAGCGGTCAGGCGACGATCGCGGGGTTCGACGTGTTCACGCAGTCGGTTCAGGTCCGGCGGCAGATCGGCTACCTGCCGGAGTCGGCGCCGCTGTATCCCGAGATGCGGGTTCGGGAGTATCTGCACTTCCGCGGGAAGCTGCACGGGCTGGACCGGGCGGCGCGGGACGCGGCGATCGCCCGCGTGACGGACCGTTGCTGGCTGGGAGAGTTCATCAACCGCCCGATCGGCCAGCTTTCGAAGGGCATGAGGCAGCGCGTGGGCCTCGCGGACGCGATGCTGCACAATCCGAAGGTGCTCATCCTTGACGAGCCGACGATCGGGCTGGACCCGACCCAGATTCAGGAGCAGCGCAAGCTCATCACGGAGCTGGGCAAGTCGCACACGATCCTGTTCAGCTCGCACACCCTCAGCGAGGTGGAGCGTCTGTGTTCGCACGTGATCGTGATCGCGTCGGGGCGGATTCTGGCGAGCGGGACGCCGGAGAAGCTGCGCCAGAGCGTCAGCGCCGGGTCGCGGTTGATCGCGGAGATGAAGGGTCCGGCGGAGGAAATCCGCCGGGGCGTGACCGCGATCGCGGGGGTGAAAAAGGTGGACTTGGACGGCCGCGACGGGTGGCAGCGCCTCAGCATCGAGGCGGGCGACGGACAGGACGTCCGCGAGCCGATCTTCGCCCTCTCGGCGGCGCGCGGCTGGACGATGCGCGAGATGCGCCGCGAAGTGGCGAGCCTTGAGGACTTCTTCGTGAAGATCACCGCCGAGCAGCGGGCGCAGAGCGCGAAGCGGTAAGGCGCGGTCGCGGGGACCGCCGATTGCGGGACAACCGGTCGGGAAGCGTTATCAGGAGCGAAGTCGGAACGATGCGGAACGCCGTCGCCATCATGCAGCGGGAGCTGATCGCGTACTTTTTCTCGCCGATCGCCTACGTCGTGCTCGTGCTCTTTCTCGGGCTGTGCGGGTACTTGTTCACCGAGTTCGTGTTCAAGCCCGGCGGCGAGGCGTCGCTGCGCGGGCTGCTGGACGGGTGGACGATGCCGATCATGCTGCTGTTTTTCCTGAGTCTGCTGGGGATGCGCCTGTTGAGCGAGGAGTTCCGCAACGGCACGATGGAGACGCTGCTGACGGCGCCGGTGACTGAAGTGGAGATCATTCTCGGGAAATTCCTGGGCGTCGGGGCGTTCTACCTGGCGATGCTGGCGGGGACGCTGGCGTACGCGGCGCTGGTCGCGGTGTTCGGCGACCTGGACGTGATGCTCCTGGCGTGTCACTACCTGGCGCTGGTCCTGCTGGGCGGGCTGTATCTTTCGGTGGGGCTGTTCTTCAGCGCGTGGACGCGGAATCAACTGGTGGCCGGGCTGCTGGCGATCGTGTTTCTGCTGGTGTTCTCGGTGCTTTCGCAGCTCGTGGCGAACCAGTTCGAGGGGTGGGTCCGGGCGGTGTTTCAACATCTGTCGATCGTGACGCATTACTCGGAGATGATCCGCGGGCGGCTGGCGCTGGACCACGTGCTTTACTTCGTGACGACGACGGCGTTCTTCCTGTTTGCGGCGACGAAAGTGCTGGAGTCCAGACGATGGCGGTAAGCGCGGGGCAAGGGACGGCGGCGGGGGTGGATCCGCGGGGGCGCCGGGTGCTGATCGGGGCGAACGTGATCGTGGCGCTCCTGATCGCCGGCGCGCTGACGGCGTTCGCGCAGTGGATGGGCACGATGGGCGGGTTCATCGACATGACCTCGTCCTCGATCAACAGCGTCAGCCCGCCGACGCAGAATCTTCTGAAGGGTCTGGACGCCAACGTCCGCGTGACGTCGCTGTATTTCCGCAACGACGCGGAATCCGAGGACCAGAAAAAGTTCCGGCAGTCGGTGGACGACCTGCTTTCGCTTTATGAGGCGTCGAACCGGTCGAAGGTCACGAAGGACTGGATCAACCCGCTGCAGGATCACGAGAAGCGCCGGGCGATGCTCGGGCGGCTCAAGGAGAAGGCCCGGTTCAAGGAGCAGATTCAGGGCTACACCGACGCCGCCGAGGCGTTCCGCGACGAGATTCGTCCGCAGTTGACCGAGTTGTTCACGCAGGAGTTCAGCCTGCTCGACCAGTTCGGCGGCGGGCTGGGCGGCGGCGACCCGCTGCTGGGCCAGGTGCGCCAGGCGATCACGACGCAGCAGCGCAACGTGGACGATCTCGCCGGCGCGCTGGACACCTACTTTTCAGCCGAAATGCCGTCGTATTCCGGTTTGAAGACCGAACTGCGCCAGCTTTACGACGGCGTTCACAAGCAACTCGAGGTCATCGCCCAGAAAGGTCCGGAGTACGCCCGGACCCGCAACACCCTCAGTCAGGAGGAGGCGGACTTCCTGACCGGGACGCGCGAGCGTTATCAGGCGGCGATGGACGCGGTGTCCAAGGCCCGCGACGCCGTGGACGCGCTCGAGCGGATCGAGCTGGAGGACGTGCTGGCGGAGCTCGGACCGACGAACAACGCGCTGCTGGTCGAGACGGACACGGACGCCCGGGCGATTTCATTTGACGACATCTGGCCGCCGATCCCGCAGGGGGGGGGGATGACGCGGGCGGGCTTCCACCAGCGGGCGTTCAAGGGCGAGGAGAAGCTCACGTCGGCGATCCTGCGGGTGACGCACAAGGAGCAGACGGCGGTGGTGTTCGTGCATTTCGGCGGACCGCCGCTGTTCTTCGGCGGATTCCAGGGGATGCCCGAGGCGCCTTATGCCTTGCTGAAGGAGCAGCTTGAGGGCGCGAATTTCATGGTGTCGGACTGGGATTTGAAGGTGAACAAGGAGATGCCCGCCCTCGATCCGGCGCCGACGCGGGTGATCTTCGTGGTGCTGAAACCGACGCCTCCGCAGCAGGGTCAGTTCAACCAGCCGCCGCAGGAGCCCGGCTGGGGCGAAGCCGAGGATGAGGCCTTCCTGGCGGCGATCGAGAAGCATCCGCGGGCGTTGTTCGTGGGCGGGTGGTACCGCGGTCCGATGGGGTCGATCCCGGCGACGTACGAGTTCAACGCCTATCTTGAACAGACCTGGGGCTTCACGGTCGACACGGGCGTGTTGCTGCTTCAGTTTCACAGTTTCAAGCCTGGGCAATACATGGCCGGGCAGGACGTGATGGCGCTGCAGGACGTCGCGCTCGGGGATCACGTCATCGTCGCGCAACTGCACTCGGAACCGGTGATGCTGCCGCAATGCGCGCCGCTGAAGCCGGGGGCGGCGCCCGAGGGCGTGACGCAGCATCCGCTGGTGCTCGCCCCGAAGCGCGACGGGTTGTGGGGCGTCCGCAACCTGGAGGAATACGTCAAGCAGGCGCAGTCCGGGCAGGGGTATTTCACGAAGGTGGACGGCGACGCCGACGGGCCTTTCACGGTCGCGCTGGCGGCGGAGAAGGGCGAGGCGAAGGTGGTGGCGGTCAGTTCGCCGTTTTTCGCGGAGGACCGCGTCGCGCTTCAGCCGCAGGTGATGATGACGGCGCAGGGGCTGACGATCGGGTATCCGAATCCCGGGAACGTGTCGCTGTTCCTGAACGCGCTGCACTGGCTGAACGACAACACGGATTACATGAACCTCGGGACGCCGATCCAGATGCAGAAGCTGGATGTGCCGAGCGAGTCCGCGCTGATGGCGGTGCGGGTGCTGGCGGCGTTCGGCTGGCCGGGGATCGCCGTTATCGCGGGCATCGCGGTCATGTTCACCCGCCGGCGGTAGCCCCCGGCGTGACCGCGGCGGGGAGGATCCTTCGACGAACGTCCCGCCGGTCCGCGGGGGCGCGGTTCCGAGCCGAGCGAGACCGAGGGTGCGACGCCGCGATGCGGCAACAAGGCTTGAGTTTGTTTCAAAACGGAAGACGCCTCTGAGAGTCAGAGCGCTTCCTCACGGGCGCAGCTCGGATTTGAACCCGCGACGGGCTCGGGTTTGAAACCGCATTGTGAATCTTTCTGGGATCGGGAACCTTGCGATGAACTTCAAGACGACCCTGATACTGCTGATCGCGCTGCTGGCCTGCGGCGTCACGTACCTGATTTACAAGCCGGATCCGAAGGCGATCCGGGAGGCGCGGCTCGCGGAAACCAAAACCGAGGCGGACAACCCGGTTGAGCGGAACCTCATCGAGGAGGGATCGTTCGGGGCGCCCGTCAAGGTGGCGTGCAAGTTGCGCCGGCAGTCGGAGGAGTGGGTTTTCGAGAGGCGCCGCGAAGGCGACAAAGACCTCTGGGACATGACCGCGCCGATGAAGGGGCGGGCGTCCGGCTGGCAGGTGGACTCGATCCACCGGCGCATGCTCGAGATGACGTACGAGATCGCTTACGCCGGCGGCGTCGGCGTCAGCGACGCGGAGACGGGGCTTGCCGACCCCGAGGCGCGCGTCACGCTCACCGACGACAAGGGAAAAACGCTGACCGTCGAGATCGGCAAAAGCCCGGCGCGAGGGCAGACCTACGCCCGCCTCGCCGGGGGAAAGGACGTCGTCGTCGCCAAGGCCGACCTGATGAACGTCTTCAAGGATTCGATCCTCGAATACCGCGATCCGAAGCTCTTTGACTTCGCGGCGGCGGACGCGGTACGCCTCGAGATCGTCGATCAGACGGGCGAGGGCGGCGCGCCGGTGACCTTTCTCCTGGCGCGCGAGGGCGACGGGTGGGTGTTCGAGGCGCCGTTCTCCGGAAAGGCCACGGCGGAGGTCGAGACGGCGGTGACGACGTTCGCCAACACGCGGATGTCGAAGTGGAAGGACTCGGACCCGGCGACGCTCCCCGTTTACGGGCTGGACCACCCGGCGCTGTCGCTGACGGTCACCGTGGAGAAGAAGACGACGCGGCCGAAAACGCCGTCACCGGACGATGCGGCGAAGGAGAGCGAGAACGACAATGCCGGCGACGCGACGCCGGAGGAAGAGACGGTCGTCGAGACGTTCGTGCATACGTTGCACCTGTCGAAGATGTCGCCGCTGGGGGAGGACACGAGCCTTTATGCCCGCGTCGGCGATGAACCGGCGGTCGGCACGCTGCCGAAGACGACGACGGACAAACTCAAACCGATCGAGTCGAAGTGGCGCGATCTGCGCCTGACCACCGCGCCGGTGGCGCGCGCCAACCGAGTCCGGATCACCACCGGCGGGCGGACCTGCGACCTGATCGAAAAGGACGGGGGCTGGGTCTTCGCCGAAAGCGGTCAGGCGGCGGATGCGGACGCCGTGAAGGAGTTGCTGAAAGCCGTCGGAGGTCTGAATGCCCGGACCTTCGTGCCGATGTCGCCCGGAGAGGAGGCCGCCTTCGGACTGGACGCGCCGAGCGTCGATCTGACGCTGACCGTTCCGGGGCAGGATGAGCCGGAGCGCTTCCGGATCGGAGGTCCGTCGGACGGAGAGCTGAAGCGCCTTTATTACGTCCGCCGGGGGGAATCCACGTCGATCGCCAAGGTCCGCACCGAGGATCTCAAGCTGCTTCGCCGGCCCGAGATGGATTACCGCAGCCGAGAGGTGTTCTCGCTCGGCGGAGGGTCGATCGAGCGGATCGACCTTGCCTACGAGAACCCGGTGGACGACGGGCGCGTTCAGATCGCGTTGGAGCCGCGCAACGGGTTGTGGACGCTGGTCGAACCGGTGGAGGCGGCGGCGTCAAAGGAGCGGGCGGACAAGCTGGTCGCGGCGTTGCGCAACGTGCGCGGGCTGCGCTTCGCCGGAGAGGGCGGCGATCTGGCGAAATACGGTCTGGCCGACCCGGCGGCGACGTTGCGCCTGACCTACCTGGAAGAGGCGGCGCCGGAAGAGGCCGCCGTCCCGGAAGACCGGAAGAAAAAGGATCGGGCGACGGACACAGACCCGGAAGCGCAAACCACCGATCCCGCTCCGTCGCAGGGCGGTCCGCGCGGCGCCTGGGTGCAAGAGGGCGAAAACGCGGTCGTCGGGCAGGAAGCCGGCGGGTCCGCCGAGGCCGCGAAGGCATCGGCGGAAGCGCGGAGCACGGTGGAGTTTCAGGCGGGAACCGCCGGCGGATCGTATTACCTGAAGCGCGCGGACGCGCCGGGTGTGTACGAAATCAGCAAGGAGTTGTTCGACCGCTTCACCGAGGAGTACCGCGACGACCGCGTGCTGTCTTTCACGGACAGCGAGGCGGCGGCGTTCTCGATCCGCGGCGGAGGACAGACGCACGCCTTCACGAAGCGTGAAGGACAGTGGGTGCTGACCGCCGAGCCGGACTTGGCGCTGGATCAAAAGGCCGTCACGACGCTGCTGGTCAACCTCTCAGACCTGCGGACGGCCCGCTACGTCAGATACACCGGAGCGGAAGCCGGCGACTTTGGACTTGCCGATCCTTCCGTCGGGGCGGAAGTGACGCTGGACGACGGGAGGAAGCTCACCTTGTCCGTTTCGGGGGAACCCTGTCCGAAGGATGCGTCAAAGCGGCGTTACGCCTCGCGCGGCGACGGCGGCGTCTTTCTGCTCACCAGCGAGGAGATCGCGCGGTTCGAGGTGCGGCTCGACGCGATCGAAGCGAAGTAGCCGTCGTCCGATCCCGCTCGGGCTTCTTCGTGCCCGCAACCGCGGCGCGCCGGCGTTTCCGGCGGCGCGGCGTGCGCGCGACGTGGTTTGTTCGCCGGATTTTTCTTGACGCAGGCGGCGGCGAAGCTACGATGAGCGTCCAGGGAAAGGCGCGTTCCTCTCACGTCCGCGGCAAGGCTTTGCGAACGTCGATTCCGCAGGATTTTCGCCCGCCCGCTGCGGGCGGGATGCACAACCGTTCTCACGGAAAGGATGACCGATGAGCAAGGAACTGAGGTTCGGAGGAATTCTGGCGTTCGTCGTTGTTCTGGCGGCTGCGGCGTACATGAAGTTCGGGCGGACCGCGCAGGACGGCGACGTGAAGATCGATCGCGCCGGCGATGCGGCGGCGAAGCTTGCCTCGGGAACCAGCAAACCCGAACAACCCCCCCAGCCGCCGGCGCCGAAATCCGAAACCGCAGCGCCCTCTGAGACGCCGGCCGCTCCGCGGGTCGCGGATCGCGAGGCCGTCGCGAAAGAGGAAGTGCTTCTGCCCGGGCGCTCGGATACGGCGCCGGCCGAAGGATCGAGCCGCACGGAGGACGGTCCCAGCTTGCGCGACCTTCGCTTGACGGATGCATCGGACCCCGCCGGTTCCGGCGCGCCGGCGGGAGAAGACGCGGGTCCGCCGGGTGAGCCGAAATCCGGGACGCCGGGTTCGGGGGCCGCTCCCGACGCGGGATCGGCGACGGCGACCGCCACGGATTACTATCAGACGCAGCCCGGCGACAGTTACGCCCGCATCGCGCGGATTCATTACGGCGATGAAAAGCACGCCGACTTCCTCCGGAACGCGAACGCCGACATCCTCGACCCGGCCGGTCCGCTGCGCAGCGGCGTTCGCATCCGCATCCCGGCGCTGCCGTCCGACGCCGTCGCGGTCTCGACGCTGGCGCCGCGGAGCGACAGCCGCTCAGCCGCCGAGCGAAGCCGCGCTTCCACGCCGTCGCCGGCCGGTTCCGCCGGCAAAACGGACCCAACGTCCGGCAAGCCTTCGACGGGCAAACCCGGACGGACGTACACCGTGAAACCCGGCGAGACCTTTTACGGGATCGCCAAGAAAGAGCTGGGCAGCGCCTCGCGGTGGAAGGAGCTTCTCGCCCTGAACACCGCCCTTGTGGACGGCGAGCCGAAGAACCTCCGACCAGGACAGGTGATCACGCTGCCCGGAAGCTAAGGAGAACCGTAGAACCGCTTACCCGAGCCGCGTGGCTTCAGCCCGCGCGACGCCGTCGCACGGAGCGGACCCGCGTCGCAGCGCACAGGTCATTCTTTCCGCGGTTCTACATAGCGTCATAAACAGCGGGTTCGTAGCGGGAAACACGAACCGCGGACCTCCGGTCCGCAACGCGCGAAGCAGAGCCTCACGCTCCTCGCGGTATGAAGCGGAGTTCCGCGGTCCGGGAATGACCGGCCATCCGGGTGTCGAGGCGCCGGTCGTCAGCTTAATCCCCGCGCGCAGGCGAGCACCGCGTCGTAATTCGGGTGTTCGGCAACCTCCGGAACGTACTCGACGTAACGCAGCACGCCCTGGGCATCGAGAACAAACGCCGCCCGCGAGTTGATGCGCAGACTCGGGATCAGGGTTCCGTAAGCGCTGCCGAACGAGCAGTCGTAGTGGTCGCTGAGCACGATGAGGCGCTCCCGGTCAATGCCTTCATCGCCGCAGAAGCGGGCTTGCGCCGTCGGGAGGTCCACGCTGACCGTGTAAAACCCGACGCCGGGCAGCTTCGCAGCCTCCTCGTTGAACCGCTTCGTCTGCAGCGCGCAAACCGGCGTGTCCAGCGAGGGCACGACGCTGAAAATGCGCGGACGACCGTGCGTCTCACTGATCCGCACCGAGTCCACGAGGGATTTCTTCAGCGACGCATCCGGGGCCTTGTCGCCGACCTTAAGTTGCGGGCCGGTGAGATCCAGCGGTTTGCCCTTCAATGTGCATGTTCTCGGCATGATCCTGTGCTCCTTCAATCATCCCCGGCTTCGACAGAGCCGAAAGCCCTGCGGCGATGTTTTCCCGCGGCCAAGTTGATTCCTCCGCCGCCGAACAACGCTTTGCAGTCCTGCGAGCGACGGGAGGCGGACTTTAGCGGCGCCGCGCGGCATCGTCAACGAGAAGTGACGGTCTGTGCGGTCAGGCCGGATGTTCAGGGCGACGGCGCCATCTGCGCCCGCGAGACGGAGACAAGCTGTGCCGCCCGTCCCCGAAGGGTTCGCCGGGGATGAACGAAAGCAGAAGGGTCCGCGCTGCTGACCAGCGCGGACCCCGGATTCATTCAGAGACTTCGCGGGGCGTGCGGCGTTTACAGTCCGAAGCGGCGACGCAGCGCCCACGCGGCCGACAAACCGATCATGCCGAGCGCGACGCCCGCCGGAACGGGGACGATCGTGATCTTCATGTCCGCGCCGTTGCTGCCCTGCCTGTCGGCGTTGAAGAACGCATCCAGGTTCGGAGACTTCCCGACGAACTGGAAGTCCAGCAGATTGCCCGAGCGGTACGACCCGCGGGCGCTGTCCAGGCTGACGGTTCCGTCCACGCCGTCATCGCCGCCGAAGACTCCGTTGATGAAGTCGGGCGTGTCATCGGCAAGACCGGTGAAGACCCACGTGTCGCTGCCGTCCGGCTGAAGGATGCCGTTCGAATTGGACAGGCCGCCCTCGAAGGAGAAGAACCCGCCGCCCAGCGAAAGGCTGTTGCTCAAGAAATTGCCGACGATGACGTCCGGAGGTGAGTTGACGTCGCCGATGCCCAGCGAACCAACGATCGAGTAATCGTTCGCGCCGTTCTTGAATACGTCCGCGACGAACGACACGCTGAACTGCGACGAGTCGCCGATCTCCGCGAGGTCAACGAGCGTGTCGTCTCCGCCGCCAATCTCGCCGTTCGCGCCCAGATCCAGCTTCTGAAGCACCAGGTTGGAACTCACGATGTTGGTGATCGTGATCTGACCCACGCTGCCCGGACCGCCCGCCCCCTTCGTGTACGTGAACTGAAGCGTGCTGGCGTCCACGAAGAAGCCGATGCCCGCTTGCGCTGATCCGGCGAGGCAAAACGCCGCCGCCAGCCCTCCCAGTACGATTGCAGGTTTCTTCCGAATCATATCCCTCTCTCTCCTTCGCCTCTCTCGAAGCAACATCCGGGGGCCAAGCCGCCCCTCTCCGGCCACTACGCGGAGACCACGCCGCATCCGGGCCTCCCTTTGCCCGGCGCACTCAAGCCCCGCGAACCTGATCTTTCCCTTAACCGCCTATCAGACTTTCCAAGGCAGGAGGCATCGTCATCCGCGGCGAACCTCCGGCTTCTGGGGCGGTACAAGCAGCTACCAGTATAACCGATAAAACCTTCCGTGCAACAGGTCTAACCTAATTATCTTCAACGAATTCCGTGTGAAATCCCCTTAATTCGGAATCCGTCATGAACAGGCACTTGTTTTAACTAAATATCCCAAACTAACACAGATGGGCTGACGACGGCGGATGTCTTGGCAAACCAAGGCATCCTTTCACCACCCGGTTCAGGTCGTGCCGGGCGAAATTTCGAAGTTGACTTCGGGCTGCACCCAGCACCGTCGCGTCTTTGACTTCCCTCGAATTTGAGCTAATCTTCGGAGCTTGATCGCCTTGAACGCGGAGGGATTACGTTGTTCATTCAGTTGCTGAAGTGCAAGTTACATCAGGCGTGCGTAACCGACGGCGACTTGGCTTATGAAGGCAGCTTGGGCATTGACGCGGAACTGATGAACCTGGTCGGGTTGGTCGATCACGAGAAGATTCTCGTCGCCAACATGAACACGGGTGACCGGTTTGAGACTTACGCGATCCGCGAACCGGCGGGCTCCCGGCGCATCGTCCTGAACGGCGCGGCGGCGCGGCTCGGGGCGCGCGGCGATCGCCTGATCATCATGTCGTTCGGGTGGTTTGATGAGAAGGAGCTTCACCGCGCGCCGCATGAACCGCGGGTGCTGCGGCTGGACGAGAACAATCAGATCGTCGCCGCATACGGATTTGAAGACGCGGAGACGACCGCGACACCGCACCCGTCCTGAACTGCGGCCTCGATCGAGGGTCCGGTCAGACGCTCGCGGCGAGCACCGTGTGCAGATCCTTGTCGCCCCGTCCTGAGAGATTGATCACGATCACCGCGTTCCGCGGGAACTCGTCGGCGATGTTCAACGCCAGGGCGACCGCATGCGCCGATTCCAGCGCCGGCAGGATGCCCTCCTCTCGCGCCAGCAGGTGAAACGCGGACAGCGCCTCATCATCGCGCACCGGGACGTACCGCGCGCGACCGGACTCGTGCAACCGGGCGTGGATCGGTCCGACGCCGGGGTAGTCCAGACCGGCCGCGATGCTGTGCGCCTCGGCGATCTGCCCGTCGTCATCCTGAAGAAAGTAGGAGTACATGCCGTGAAAGATCCCGGGCGACCCCCGCGACAGCGACGCGCCGTGGCGTCGGCCGTCTCCTCCCGCTTCGGCGCCGAGGAGCCGGACCGACGGTTCGTCCAGAAACGCGTGAAACGCGCCGATCGCGTTGCTGCCGCCGCCGACGCAGGCGACGACGGCGTCGGGGAGACGCCCCTCCGCCTCCTGCGTCTGCCGCCGGATTTCCTCGCCGATGACGGCTTGAAAATGCGCCACGATCCGCGCGAAAGGCTCCGGACCGGCGGCGGTTCCGAAGACGTAGTACGTGTCGGAGGCGTTCGCGATCCAGTCCCGGAGGGCGTCGTTGATCGCGTCCTTGAGCGTCGCGCTGCCGCCGCGCACCTCATGCACCCGCGCCCCCATCAACTTCATCCGGAAGACGTTCATCGCCTGTCGCTCGACGTCGACGGCGCCCATGAAAACCTCGGTGGGGATGCCGAAAAGCGCGCCGGCCATCGCCGTGGCGACGCCGTGCTGTCCCGCCCCGGTCTCGGCGATCAACCGGGTCTTTCCCATCGTTTTCGCCAGCAATCCCTGCCCGAGGGTGTTGTTCGTCTTGTGTGCGCCGAGATGCAGAAGATCCTCGCGTTTCAGGTAGATGCGCCGGCCGGTGCGCCGGGTGAGGCTTCGCGAGAGGTACAGCGGGGTCGGGCGACCGGCGTAGCGGCGGAGAAGGCCGTCCAGTTCCGCGACGAAATCCGGGGCCGCGCAATAACGATCAAACGCCTCGCCGATCTGCCTCAAGGGCGCCACGAGAGGTTCCGGTACGAACTGTCCGCCGAATTCCGCGCGAGTCGTCAGGCTGCTCATATCCGCTCCGGACGGGTGTGCTTCGTCTCCAGCGCCGCGCGCCAGCCGCGCAGCGTTTCCGCCGGGTTCCCGGACCGCATCAGCGCGCTGCCGATCAGCACGGCGTCCGCGCGCTTCGGAAGGCGACGCAGCGCCTCCCCCGAGTCATACCCGGACTCGGCCACCAGCACGCACCCTGACGGCACGCGCGGCGTCAGACGAGAAACCGTCGTCAGGTCGACCGCCATCGTTCTCAGGTTGCGGTTGTTGACGCCGATGACGTCGGCGCCGGCGTCGATCGCCCGCGCCAGCTCAGCCTCGTCGTGAACCTCGACCAGCGGCGTCATGCGCAGAAGGCGGACGGCTTCGATCCGCGATCGAAGGTCCGGATCGGACAGGGCGGCGGCGATCAGCAGACAGGCGGCTGCGCCGCACTTCCGTGCAAGCCGCACCTGGCGCTCATCCAGGATGAAGTCCTTGCACAAGACGGGCACGGAAACGGCCGCCGCGACGCGCGCCAGGTCGTCGAACGATCCGCCGAAAAATCGCGCGTCGGTCAATACGGAGATCGCCGCGCAACCGCCGGCGACATACGCCATCGCCTGCGCCACCGGGTCGGTGTTCGGCGCCAGGTCTCCGCCGGAAGGGGATCGCCGCTTGACCTCGGTGATGAAGGACAGTCCGGGAACCGTCAGCGCAGCCCGGAAATCACGGTCGCAGGGTCGAGCCCCGTCCGCGGAAACCTCAGGAAGCCGCGGGATCTCGGCCCTCTTGTGCCGCAGGATCACGTCAAGCATCCGCCGGCGCCGCCTTTCTGAGAGCGTCGAGCTTCGCCTTGGCCTTTCCGGAAGCGACGGCCTCGCGCGCCAGGTCGAGCGCCTCCGCCAGTTCGAGCCCGTCGGTCCACCCCGCGACGATGCCCGCGGCGGCATTGAGGAGGACGACATCCGCGACCGGTCCGGTTCTCGTACCGGAAAGCACTTCATCCGCGATCCGGGCGTTCGTCGCGGCGTCGCCGCCGCGCAGGGATTCCGGTTCGGTGCGTCGCAGGCGGAGTTCTTCAGGGACGAAGGTCCGCGCGGCGCTCTGGCCGTTGTTGATCCACGCAAGACGGGACGCTCCGGTCAGGCTCACTTCGTCATATCCGTCGCCGTGGACGACGAATCCCTTGGTGACGCCGAACTGCACCAGCACCTCAGCGAGCGTCTCCAGCAGCGCCGGGTCATACACGCCGAGGCATTGCCGCTTCACGGAGGCGGGATTCAGCAGAGGACCGAGCAGGTTGAAAAGCGAACGCTCTCCGCGCGCGGCCAGCGTCCGGCGGGCTTCGACCGCGTGCCGCAACGCCGGGTGAAAATCCGGCGCGTTAAGGAAGCAAAGGTCGTGTTCCGTCAGCAGCGCCTCCGCCTCGACGGGCGTCCGGCAGGCCCGCACGCCCATCGCCGCCAGGCAGTCGGTGCTGCCGCAGCGGCTGGAGACGGAGCGGTTGCCGTGTTTTGCGACGGGCACGCCGGCGGCGGCGATGATGAAGGCGGCGGTCGTCGAGACGTTGATCGAGCCTCGGCCGTCGCCGCCCGTGCCGCAATTGCACAAGGTGTTCTCCGCCGGCGCGTTCACGCGGATCATGCGCGCCCGGAGAACTTCGACGAACGCGGCGATCTCGTGCGCGGCCGGTGGACGCCGGTTGTACGCTTGAAGAAACCGAACAAGTTCGGGGACCGGCGCGCGGCCCTCGGCGATGTCGATCATCGCCCGCGCGGCGTCCGCCACCGGCAGGATCCGGCCGCGTTCCAGACTTTGCAGCAGGTCTTCCAGATCGGTGTTCACCGGTCGTCTCCCAGGCGCGTCAGCACATTGTGCAACAACCGATGTCCCGACGGCGTCAGCACGCTTTCCGGGTGAAACTGCACGCCGAAGATCGGGCGCGTCCGATGCCGCACCGCCATCACCAGGTTGCCCAGCGTCGCCGTCACCGCGAGGGCGTCAGGAACCCGCGACGCCGCCAGGGAATGATATCGACCAGCCGGGAAGGGGTTTTCGATCCCTTCCCAGAGCGGTCCGCCGTCATGCCGGATTTGCGCGGCTTTGCCGTGGCAGGGGGCGCCCGTCGGTTCGACCCGCCCTCCGAAGTGCTCGACGACGCACTGGTGTCCGAGGCAGACCCCGAAGATCGGAAGTTCCTCCGACGCGGCGGCAAGAAGCTGCATCGCCAGGCGGGCGTCGCGAGGTCCGCAAGGACCGGGAGACAACACCAGCAGGCGCGGGCGTTCGCGCTCGAGGTACCGCAGCGCCTCGTCCAGCGGCCAGTCCCCACGAAAGACGTCCACGACGCACCCGGCGGTCTCGCAGGCGTCCACCAGGTTGTAGACGAACGAGTCCTCATTATCGATGAAAAGCACGGGACGCGACGGGCGGGTCATGCGGCGTCCTCCGATGAAGCGTCCGTCGGTCCACGCAGCGCGCGGATCGTGGCGGCGGCCTTGCTCTCCGTCTCGGTCCACTCACTTTCGGGAACGCTGTCCGCGACGATGCCCGCCGCCGCGCGGACGTAGGCCCGTCCCCGCTTGAAACGGGCCGCGCGGATGATCAAGGCTGTGTCCAGCCGTCCGTCCGGAAAGAGGTAACCTGCGGCCCCGCCGAAGAACCCGCGTTCGGACGCCTCCAGGGCGTTGATGATCTTCATCGCCTCCAGTTTCGGGGCGCCCGTCACGGTCCCCATGTTCATCGTCGCCAGGTAGGCGTGAAGCCCGTCGAGAGGCTCGCGGAGGACGCCGCTGACGCTGCTGACCAGATGTTGCACGTGCGAGTATTTCTCAACCACGAAAGGATCCGTGACCTGCGTCGTGCCCGGACGGCAGACGCTGGCCAGATCGTTGCGCGCCAGATCGACGAGCATCGTGTGCTCCGCCAGTTCCTTCGGGTCGATCTTCAGCGCGGTTTCGTATTTGACATCGGTGAGCGGGTCGATGCGCCCGTCGATGAACCCGCGCGGTTTCGTGCCCGCAATCGGACGAAGCTCGACGATCGTGCCGGTCGGACCGGGCTCGGCGCGCACCGCCATCTCGGGCGACGCCGCCAGCAGGACGCCGTCGCCGTCATTGATGTAGAACATGTAAGGCGACGGGTTCGTGCGCGACAGACGCGCGTAGACGTCCAGCGGCGACCCCTCGAACGGCGCGGACAGGCGCCGACCGTATACGACCTGGTACGCCCGGCCGGCTTCAATGTCGCGCTGAATCCGGGTGACGTTCTCGCAATACGTTTCACGGCCGACGTCGGATTCGACGTTACCGAGGCGCCAGGTTCCCCCGCCGGCAGGCGCCGGCGCGGTCGCCGCCGCGGTCATCCGCCGCACGTCTTCTTCCGCCTCGTTGAGCAGCGGAGCCAGTTCCGCTCCCGGAACGACCGGAACGCTGGACGCCAGGTGCGTTGCGCCGCTCGCGTGGTCGATGACAATCAAACGCGTGGCCAGGAAGAACACGTAGTCCGGTTCGTCCAGCCCCTCGCGCGGATTCCGCTCGAACTGCTCGTACTGGTGAACGAAGGTGTACGCGAACGCGCCGAAACACCCGTGGCTGGGGACATCGGGCCTGTCCTCATCCGGGGCAAGGAAGGCGACCTGGCGCAGAACGTCCATCGCATTGCGCCGCAGGGGTCGCTCCCGTCCGCTGACGGACCGTCGGTCGATGTCGAACCGGCCGGCGACCCCGACCGCATCTCCCGCCGCGGCAAGGATCGGCGCCAGCTCGCGGGAGATCGGCCTGAGCCTTCCGGCGAGGATCGGGATGAGGATCCGTCCGCGATTGTCGAGCGCCTCGATGCGGTAGGCGTCGTTCCGTCCGCTGATGCGAAGGCTGGCGCCGACGGCGGCGAGGCTTCGCTCGCCGTAGCGCGGAATATTGTCGGAGGATTGAAGCAGAACCGCGCCGGTCGCCGTTCCTCGGTCGGTCAGGGACGAAAAAAGCGCCTGCGCGTCCGCGGCGACCGGGAGCGTGCGGCGGACACAGAAGAACTTCAGTTTCGTGTCTGACGCGTTCATGCCGGTGTCTGTCTGATCGGTTTGAACAACGCCGCGACGTTCGTGCTCGCCCGGCGTCTCAGGCAACAAAAAAACCCGCCGTTTGACATCGACGGGTCAGAATCGTCCGCTCATTTCCCCGGCGCCGGTCAGGCGCAACGACCCCGTCCCACCGAGAAGGTCCGCCGCCAGCCGTGATCGATCGCAAGGTTGTACCCGAACATGCCGCGCATTCTACCCGGTCCTCGCCCTCGACGTCAACCGGATTTCGCGGGTACGACGGACAACTCAGCCAGCGGCACATCCACCTCGAACGCGCCGACCGCGACCAGCGCGGTTTGTTTGTGAAGCTGCACGCGAACGAGGCGACCGGTCTGCTCGAAGCTGCGGACGTAGACCGTCTCGCCGCCCTTCAGCGTCGAAACCCAGCGCGACCAGGCTTCGTGCGCCTCACGCTGCATCTCCAGTTCGAGCTGCTTGTCCTCGAACTCCTTGCGGGCGCGGTCGGCTTCAAGCGCCGCCCGCCGCGCCGTCTTGAGCGCCTCCTCGGCCTCGCGCCGCGAGCGGAGCGTTCCGCGGATCGCCTGATCCAGCGCGCGGTGGCGTTCGTCGAGGTGACTGCGCGCCTGCTGGACAAGCCGAGGCGTCATGCCGAGGCGCTCCGCGATGATCAGGGCGTTGCTGTTGCCGGGCTCGCCCATCAGAAGCCGGTACGCCGGTCGCAGCGTCGCCACGTCGAACTCGACGGAGGCGTTGTCCACCCGGGGCAGCGCGTACGCGATCGCCTTCAGCGCGGAAAGGTGCGTCGTCACGATGATGCGCGCGCCCTGCTGCAGCAGCTCCGCGATCACGGTGCGGCCGATCGCCGCACCCTCGTCCGGGTCCGTGCCCGCGCCGAGTTCGTCGATCAGGACGAGCGTCCGCGGACCGCTGCGGCGCAGAATGTCGAGCTGGTTGGACAGGTGTGAACTGAAGGTGGACAACGACTGATGCAGGCTCTGCTCATCCCCGATGTCCACGAAAACGTCCTTGTACACCGGGACACGCGAGCCCTCGTCGGCGGGGATCGGCAGCCCGGCCTGCGCCATCAGCGCGCAAAGCCCGACGGTCTTGAGGACGACGGTTTTCCCCCCCGTGTTCGGACCGGTGATGACGAGGGCGTCGAAGTCGATGCCGAGGCGAACGTCCACCGGAACGACGCGGCGGCGCGTTGCGGGCGGGGCGTCCTCGGCGGCGAACAAGTCGATCAGAACCGGATGCCGTGCCTGCACGAGGTCCAACGCGCCGTCGTCGCTGACGATCGGGAAGACGCAGGCGCGGCTGCGTCCGTAAAGCCACTTCCCGCGGTTAAGATCCAGCAGCGCCAGCGCGCCGAGCGTGGCGAGGATTTCCCTGGCGTAGCGATGCAGCTCCGTCGTCAACTCGCGCAGGATGCGCGTGATCTCCTTCTGCTCCTCCTCCTTGAGGCGGATGATCGTGTTGTTGATCTCGACGACCTCGGACGGTTCAACGAAGAGCGTCGCGCCGGAGTCCGACGTCCGGTGAATGATGCCCGGGATGCGCCCGCGATGCTCGGCGCGCAGCGGCAGGACGACGCGATCGTGATGAAACGTCGTTCCGGAGTACTGGAGCATCCGCTGCATCGAGGTCTGCCGCAGGATGCGGTCGAACGCGATGTTGATCCGGTCGTGGGCCTCGTCGATCGTCCGCCGGATCGTGCGCAGCTTCGGGCTGGCGTGATCGAGCACGCGACCGCGCGGATCCACCGCGTCGTTGATGAGCCGGGCAAGCGTGCTGAAGTCGTCAATCCGCTCGCCCAGCCGGCGGACGGCGACGGCGCGCTCGTCGACGCGGGAGAACCACGTCCGGATCGCGGCGGTGGCGGCCAGCGTCTCAGCCGCCCGGGCCAGCGCGTCGCCTTCCAGCGGCGCGGGCAGACTGGTCGCCTGAATCTCCGGCCGGATGTCATGCACCCCCGCCATCGGGGGCGGTCCGATCTCCTCCGCCACCTCGGCGAACTGGCGACCCTGATCCAGCCAGGCGCGGACGGTGTGCGGGTCCGAGGTCGGGAGGATCGACCGCGCCAGCCGCTTGCCCAGCGCGCAGGCGCACTCGTCGGCGACTTTCTGGCGCACGTGATCAAAGTTGAGCTTGTCGAGGGATTCCTGACGCAATGCGACGTGTCCCGTCCCTTCAGGGTGGACGGGTTCTAACCTCGCCGGCGCGCGCGGGCAAGACGCGCACGACAGGGTGTGTTCCTCGCGTTAACATCATCGCGGGCGTCCGCCCTCTCCCGAAAAGAGGCGGACGGAACCGTCGGAACCTGACAATGAGGATCTCCGCCTGCTCAGTCTCGAAGGATCCCGACGATGGCGCGGAAGCCCCCGCGGCGAAGGTCGTCGTGCAGGAGTCCAGTGAAGCCGCGGGGCGCGCCGTCGCGGCGCAGATCGCGGAGCTGATCCGGTCGAAAGCGTCGCGGGGGCAGCGCGCCGTTCTGGGTCTGGCCACCGGTTCCACGCCGCAGGGCGTGTACGACGAACTGGTGCGCCTGCATCAGCAGGAAGGGCTCAGCTTCCGCAGCGTCGTAACGTTCAATCTCGACGAATACTGGCCGATGCCGCCGGACTCGCTTCAGTCCTACCGGCGCTTCATGAACGAGAACCTTTTTGATCTCGTCGATCTCGACCCGGCCAACACGCATGTTCCCGACGGACGCCTGTCGATCGAGCGCGTGTCCGAGCACTGCCGGGAGTACGAGCGCCGGATCGCCGAGGCGGGCGGGATTGACCTGCAACTGCTGGGCATCGGGCGGACCGGACACATCGGCTTCAACGAGCCGGGATCCGCGCGAGAGGGTCGCACGAGGCTCGTCACGCTGGATCGCGTGACCCGGATGGACGCGGCGAGCGACTTCTTCGGCGAGGCGAACGTGCCGCGCCGCGCGATCACGATGGGCGTCGGGACGATCCTCGAAGCGCGGCGGATCATCCTTCTGGCGTTCGGAGAGCACAAAGCCGAGATCCTCCGCCGCGCCGTTGAGGAGCCGATCAGTTCGGCGGTGACGGCCGGTTTCCTGCGCGAACATCCGAACGCCGTGTTCGTGACGGACCCGGCGGCAGCCGCGGAGCTGTCGCGGTTCAAGACGCCGTGGCTTGCGGATCGGTTGGAGGAGGCGGGTCTGACCTGGGATTCCCCGACGACACGTCGGGCGGTGATCTGGTTGTCGCTGAAGCTCGACAAGGCGATCCTCAAGCTGACGGACGCGGATTACAGCGAAAACGGGCTGCAGGAGCTGCTGGCTGCGAGGGGCTCGGCGTACGACGTCAACATTCAGGTGTTCCGGTCGCTGCAGCAGACGATCACGGGTTGGCCGGGCGGAAAGCCCCCCGGATCCGCGACCGCCTCACCGGACGTCCGCGCTGACGAGTCGCCGCCGGCTGCGGCCCGAAGCGGCGGACCTGATCTTTTTCGACATGCGTCTTCGGTCTTTCCGAAGCGCGTCGTCGTCTTCTCCCCGCATCCGGATGACGACGTGATTTCGATGGGAGGGACGCTGATCCGTCTCTGCCGCCAGGGGCACGAGGTTCACGTGGCGTATCAGACGTCCGGCAACATCGCGGTCTGGGACGAGGCCGCCCGGCGGCACCTGGATTTCGCCGTGGAGTTCGGGCGCGCGTTCCGCTTCGACGAGGGGGCGCGCGAAGCGCGACGGATCGCCGAGCGTGTTCAGGCGTTTCTCTCGGAGAAGAAACCCGGCGAGGTGGACAGCCCGGAGCTTCAGCGGATCAAGGCGCTGATCCGCCGGACGGAGGCCCGCGCCGCCGCGTTCTACTCCGGCGTCCGCCCGGAGAACATTCACTTCCTGGATCTGCCCTTCTACGAAACCGGCCGGGTGCGCAAGAAGCCGATCGGCGACGAGGACGTGCGGCTGATCCGCGATCTGCTGGAGCGCATTCAACCGCACCAGGTCTACGCCGCGGGCGACCTGTCCGATCCGCACGGGACGCACCGGGTCTGCCTGCGGGCGATCCTCCGGGCGGTCGAGGCGCTCGACGCGGAACCGTGGATGCAGGCGTGTGAAGTCTGGTTGTACCGCGGCGCCTGGCAGGAGTGGGCGCCGCACGAGATCGAGATGGCGGTCCCCCTGTCCCCGGACGAGGTCGAGCGGAAGCGCTTCGCGATCTTCAAGCACGAGTCACAGAAGGATCGCGCGCTTTTTCCGGGACCGGCGGATTCACGCGAATTCTGGCAGCGGGCGGAAGACCGCAATCGCGCCACGGCCGGGCTTTATGACAAACTCGGACTGCCTGAGTATCAGGCGATCGAAGGCTTCGTCCGTCGTCGCCGCGACCCCGCGGCGACCGGAACTCGGGGGTCAATTCAATGACACTTCGCGGCGCCGAGGCCGCGCCCTTTTCCGCCTCCGCGCCGTTCAGGCTTGAACATCGAGATGCGTCCTTCCGTCGTCGGACTCCGGGTCGGGGTCCGCGGGTTCCGGAAGAGATTCGGCATTCGCGTCAGCGCTATCGAAGCTGCGTCCCTGGGAGCCGGTTCCCTCGGAATCCGCAAAGACCGCCGTGTCCTCATCCGTGACGCCGACGGTTTCGCCCGCGAGGTTGGTCGCCTTGGCCTGGCGCACCACCGCCCCCGCTTGCGCCGCTTCATCCCTCTCCTGCGCGGCGGCGACGTATTGCGCCTGCAAACCCGCCTGAAGGCTGGAGATGACCACGCTGGGGGGGATTTGCGACATGTTCAAAACCCTGGTGTCGCCGCCTGGACAGGTTCAGGGGTGGAGGCGCCTCACAACCTCGGTGGACTACGTCTTCGATCCCGAGATATCCCGAAACGAAATGAAACCTCCTTGTGCTACTGATATCGGCGGATCTGTGGTTACCGGAGATAGTGCCTGGAAAATAATGTTTTATTCGTTTTAAAACATGACCGCCGGGCCGTCCGAGGGGCTTGAGTCCGAATAACTTAGTCAGTTGGCACATATTGGTCTTTGATTGAGTCCCCGGCGGTGTTAGAATGCGAAAAGTCGCTGCGCCTCGTCGCAATAATGTCGGCGAGTGCGGGCATCTGGGGGCGGAGTCGCGGGTGCGACTCCGGGGTGGTGGGAATCCTTACCTTTCAGGAGGGGAGCATGCGAAGGTATTGCCGTTGGAGCATGCCGGTCCTTGCTGCGCTGTGCCTTGCGGGCACAAATGCACGAGGCGGTCAGATCGATCCCGGGTTGCAGGAGATTCTGGACGGAGCGCCTGACGATCAGGTGTTTTCCGTCATCGCGTTTTTGAATGAGCAGGTCGATCTTTCTGCGGCGACGCGTCAGATGGACGTGGAGCGGGCGACGCTGCAGCGCCGGCATGAGCATGTCATCGTCTCGCTGCAGGGCGTGGCGGACACGACTCAGGGCGCGGTCCGGACTTTCCTTCAAGGCAGCGTTGCCGACGGGGGGGTTCGCAGCTTCGAGGCCGTCTGGATCCGCAACCTCTTCATCGTCGAAGCGACGAAGGCGAAGATCATCGAGTTGGCGGCGCATCCGGACGTGGACCGCGTTTACTTTGACTACGAGATCGAGTTAATCGAGCCGATAGCGGTCGCGGACGCACTGAACAGCGATGATGAGGAGATTCCTCAGGCGCCGGAGATCGGGCTGGTGGCGATCCGCGCGCCGGAAGTCTGGGCGATGGGGATCGACGGTTCGGGCGTTCTGGTGTCCAACATGGACACCGGCGTGGACGGCAATCACCCGGCGCTGCGTGATCGCTGGGCGGGCGTGGCGGACTCTCGCTACGACGGTCATCCGGAGTGGGCGTATTTCGACCCCTTCGGCGGCCGGCATGACTTTCCGCGTGACTCAAACGGTCACGGCACGCACACGATGGGGACGGTGACGGGCGGTCCTCCGGGCGATCAGATCGGCGTGGCGCCGGGATCGCTTTGGATCGCCGCGGCGCCGATCGACCGCGGCGGCGGCATTCCGCGGACGGTGGCGGACGCGATTCTGTCCTTCCAGTGGCTGGCGGATCCGGACGGCAACCCGAACACGAACTGGGACGTTCCCGCGACGAACTCGAACTCATGGGGCGTGACCACGGGACACGGGTATCCGCCGTGCGATCAGACGTTCTGGAGTTACGTGGACGCGTGCGAGGCGGCGGGGGTTTTCGTGACGTTCTCCGCGGGCAACGAGGGCAGCTCGGGCTTGCGGCGTCCGGCGGACCGCGCCACGACGGATTACAACTGCAACGCGGTGGCGGCAATTGACGCCAACAATCCGAACTGGCCGATCGCCAGCTTCTCGTCGCGGGGACCGACGAACTGCACGCCGGACGGTCGCCAGGCGATCAAGCCGGACATCGGAGCGCCGGGCGTGGACGTGCGGTCGTCGCTTCCGGGCGGCGGCTACGGGCGTCTGAGCGGCACGTCGATGGCGTCGCCGCACATCAACGGCGTGGCGGCCCTGATGCGCCAGGCGAATCCGAACATCAGCGTCGATGACATGAAGCAGGTGATGTACGAAACCGCCGTCGATCTGGGCAACCCGGGCGAGGACAATTCCTACGGGTGGGGGATGGTCGATGCGTTCGAGGCGGTCAGCCGGGTGCTGAACGCGAACGATCCGTATGCCTGCTGCTTCGGCGACGGGTCGTGCAGCGACGTGCTGCCGCAGGATTGCCGGGCGGCGGGCGGGAAGTCCCGGTTCGGGTATGAATGCGGTCAGATATCGTGCCCGCAACCGGGGGCGTGCTGCTTTGACGACGGGTCGTGCGAGGACATTCTCGAGGCGAACTGCACGGCGCCGGGATCGGACTGGAGCGAGGGCGACTGCGGTTCGGCGGATTGTCCGCAACCGGGCGCGTGCTGCTTCGATGACGGGACGTGCCAGATGCTGGGTCCGGTGGCCTGCGAGAACGCGGGCGGCGAGTTCAGCGGTCACGGCCTCAGTTGCGAGGACGCGGGATGCCCGCAACCGGGCGCCTGCTGCGTGACGGACGACGAATGCCAGATCCTGGGTCCGGACGCGTGCCGAGCGGCGGGCGGTTCGTTCAAGGGTCATGACACGACCTGCACGAACGCCTGTCCGTGCGACAAGATCGCGAAGCTGAAGGCGAAGTGCAACGACTCGGGCAACGTCAAGGTGGTCGTGAAGATCATCGACAACAGCATGAACGGACAGCGCATCACGGTGGATGTGCGCGGGACGCGGGTGGTCACCGGCGTGTTGGGCGACAAGGCGAAGCTGATCGCCGGTCCGTTCAGCGGTCCGGTTCCGGTGCGCGTGGTGGATCCGGATTGCACGAACACCGTGACGGCGCAATGTCCGTGACGTGAGAATGAGCGAACGAAGCCGCGTCCGCGGGCGGAGGACCGTCCGCGGACGCGGCGATCTTGAGATAAAGTGCGCGGCCGGGGCGCAACGACGGGAAGCGTCGTGCGGCGCCGCGGTTGGCGAGCGACAGCCGCCGGGCGCCGGTTCCGGCGGAGGGGGAGATTCGGGGCATTCAACAGGAGGAACGTGATGAGACGGAGCATGTGGGCGTATACGCTGGGGCTGGGGACGCTCCTGGCGTCGGCGGCGAGCGCCGGACAGATTGATGAAGGTTTGCAGGAGATCATCGCCGGCGCGCCGGCGGATCAGGAGTTCTCGGTGCTGGTCTACCTGAACGACCAGGTGGATCTCGAGGCGGCGACGCGTCAGATGGACGTGGAGCGGGCGACGCTTCAGCGTCGTCACGAGCACGTCGTCCTGGCGCTGCAGGGCGTGGCGGATGCGTCGCAGGGACCGATGCGGGCGTTCCTTCAGCAGGGCGTGGACGCCGGGGCGGTGCGTGAGTTCCGCGCGTTCTGGATCCGCAACTTCTTCCACGTCGTGGCGACGAAGGCGATGATCGAGCAGATCGCCCAGCGCGAGGATGTGTACAAGGTTTACTACGACTACGAAATCGAGTTGATCGAACCGATGCCGGTGCAGGAAAACTCGATCGACGACGGTCAGGAGCCGGCGGGGGCGGAGATCGGCCTGGTGGCGATCCGCGCGCCGGAAGTCTGGGCGATCGGCATCGACGGCACGGGCGTGCTGGTGTCGAACACGGACACCGGCGTGGACGGCAATCACCCGGCGCTGCGCGATCGCTGGGCGGGCGTGGCGGACTCGCGGTACCAAGGCCACCCGGAGTGGGCGTGGTTCGACCCGGTGAGCGAGCCGGACACCTTCCCGTATGACAACAACGGGCACGGCACGCACACGATCGGGACGGTCTGCGGCGGACCTCCGGGTGAGGTAATCGGCGTCGCTCCCGGCGCTTATTGGATCGCGGCGGCGCCCATCGACCGGATCAGCATTCCGCGCACCGTGGCGGACGTTCTGTTGTCCTATGAGTGGATGGTGGACCCGGATGGCAATCCGAATACGAACTGGGACGTCCCGGCGGTGAATTCGAACTCGTGGGGCGTGACGACGGGCCACGGGTATCCGAACTGCGATCAGACGTTCTGGAGCGCGATCGACGCCTGCGAGGCGGCGGGGATCGTGATGATCTACTCGGCGGGCAACGAGGGCAGCGGCGGGCTTCGGCGTCCTGCCGACCGCGCCACGACGCCGTACAACTGCCACGCGGTGGCGGCGGTGGACGCGAACAATCCGAACTGGCCGATCGCCAGCTTCTCGTCGCGCGGTCCGACGCGCTGCACGCCGGACGGCCGTGAGGCGATCAAGCCGGACATTTCCGCGCCGGGCGTGGACGTGAATTCGGCGCTGCCGGGCAACCGCTACGGGCGTCTGAGCGGAACGTCGATGGCGTCGCCGCACATCAACGGCGTCGTCGCCTTGATGCGTCAGGCCAACCCGAACATCAGCGTGGACGACATCAAGCAGGTGATCTACGAAACGGCCGTGGATCTCGGCAACACCGGCGAGGATAACTCCTACGGCTGGGGCATGGTGGACGCCTACGAGGCGGTCAACCGGGTGCTCAACGCGAACGATCCGTATGCCTGCTGCTTCGAGGACGGATCGTGCAGCGAGGCGCTGCCGCAGGATTGTCGGGCGCAGGGCGGTCTGCCCAGCTTCGGGCGCGACTGCGGTCAGGTCTCCTGCCAGCAGCCGGGGGCCTGCTGCGTGAACGATCAGGACTGCGAGCAGCTCACCGAGCGGACCTGCACCGGCCGCGGCGGCACGTTCCTCGGCGAAGGCGCCTCCTGCCGCAGCGCCTGCCCGTGCGACGCGATCAAGAAGTTCAACGTCAAGTGCTCCGCGCGGGGCGAGGCGAAGATCAAGGTCGTGTACCGGACGGACGCCTACAACGGGCAGTTCGTGACCGTGAACGTCAACGGCGCGAACTTCAACGTCGTGGTGTTCGAGCGGAAGGCGGTCCTTTTCGCCTGCTGCTACACCTCGGTCACGGCGCAGATGGTCGATCCGGGCTGCTTTGACCCGGTGACGGCCGCCTGCGAGTAAGCGAGACCTTTCAAGAAGGTCGGGACAGATCGGGCGGCGCGCCGGTGCGACCGGCGCGCCGCCTTCTTGTTTCCACTGAGATTGCCGAGAGGCGTGGATGCCCCCGAAAGTTTGACATCGCGGCGGCGGCGCCTACCTTCGCGCCTACGCCGCCGCCCGTGACGCGAGTCCGAACCTGAATCCGAAACCCGTGTCCGAAACCCGAAGATGACGCACATGACGCTCGAGAAAATCTACGATCCGCGCCAGGTGGAGCCCGACGTGTACGCCGCGTGGGAGTCCGCCGGGGCGTTCATCGCCCGCCCGGACGGTCGTCCGCGCGAGAAGACCTTCTGCATCGTCATTCCTCCGCCGAACGTCACCGGCGCGCTGCACCTGGGGCACGCGCTGAACAACACGCTTCAGGACGTGCTCGTCCGCTGGCATCGCATGCGAGGGTTCAACACGCTCTGGCAGCCGGGGACCGACCACGCGGGCATCGCCACGCAGGCCGTCGTCGAGAAGCGCATCCGCGAGCAGGAGGGCCTGACGCGCCATCAGCTCGGGGCCACGCCGCAGGAGGCCCGCGAGGAACTCGTCCGCCGCATCTGGACGTGGAAGGACGAATACGAGAAGCGCATCCTCTCGCAACTGAAATTGATGGGCTGCTCGTGCGACTGGAGCCGCACGCGTTTCACCTTCGACGAGGGACTGTCGCGCGCGGTGCGGCACATCTTCTTCAAGCTGTTCAAGGACGGTTTGATCTTCCGCGGCAAGCGCCTGGTGAACTGGGACACGCAGTTGCAGACGGCGGTGTCCGACGACGAGGTGTACCACGAGACGGTCAAGGGGCATTTTTATCACATCCGGTATCCGGTGCTCAGCGAGCCGCGGGATTCATCCCGCGCGGATCCTCGGAGTCAGTTGACGTCTACACACGCCGGCGAGTCCGCGGGGACGGAAGTCCGCGGCTCGACGCCGGAATACGTCATCATCGCCACCACGCGTCCGGAGACGATGCTCGGGGACGTGGCGGTGGCGGTGCATCCGGACCCCGAAGGAGTCATCGCCCGCGCCGAGGCAGAGGTGCGGGCGCAACTCGCCGGCGAAACACGGGCTTCCGTCCGCGCGGAATGGCAGGCGCGTCTCGACGCGCTCGCCGAACGCCGCGCGTCTCATCTGCCTTTGCTCCTGACCCTGCGCGACATGGCGAAAGCCGGCCGCAAGCTGTTGTTGCCGCTGGTGAATCGGGAGATTCCTCTCATCTGCGACGAGTGGGCGGACCCGATGCTGGGCACGGGCTGCGTGAAGATCACGCCCGCGCATGACCCGAACGACTACCAGGTGGGCGTGCGGCACAACCTGCCGATGATCAACGTGCTGAAGCCGGACGGAAGGATCGCCCGCATCGAGGAACCGGGAAGCTATCGGCATCATGCGCCGGATGGGTCGATCCGATCCGCCGGCGTGAATCCGCACAGCGCAAATTACGAGGGTCTGGAGTTTTCCACGGCGGGACGCAAGAAAGTGGTTGCGGACCTGGAGGCGCGCGGGCTGCTGGAGAAGATCGAAGACCGCGACATCGACCTCGCCCACAGCGATCGCAGCAAGACGGCAATTGAACCGTTTTTGTCGGATCAGTGGTTCGTGAGGACGGGGGATCCCGAGCCGCGCGGCTTCAGCCCGCGCGAATCTACGTCCGGCGAGAACATCCAGGACGGTCAAAATCACTCGCAAGACGCGGCGCACACTCAAACTCGTGCGTTCGCGCGGGCTGAAGCCCGCGGCTCGGTGGGGGTGTCCGAGGCTCGCAGATGGCAAACACCGAATGCCGCGGACGGCGCAACGCTCTTGACTTGGACCACATACGGCACTTGGCTGCCCGGCGACGAACGGGGGTCCGTTTCACGGGCCGAACGAGTGACCGGACGACAAGAGCTGCGGAATCTCCCGGGGGAGCCTTACGACGACGAGGATCAGCAACGCCGCTCGACGGCCCTTGAACGGATGGAAGGCGAGGCGGTCTGGCTGACGCCGGAACAAGCGCGCCGTGTGATGGAGTGCATCGCCGAGACGTGCGATCGCCACGCGATACAGCCGCTGGCCGTCGCGGTCATGGCGAATCATGTGCATATTCTCTGTCAAGCCGCGCAGCACGGTCAGGAGCTTCTGCAGCTTTTCAAGGGTTATGCGTCATTCCAACTCGGGAAAGCGTTTGTGCTGGGGAATTCGCCGCGATGGTGGACGAAAAGCGGTTCGCGTCGCCGGATTCGCGCCGGATCGGATTTGACGGCCGCCCTCGAGTACGTCAAGAGTCAGGAACATCCGCTATGTCTCTGGTCGTTCGACACTGACGCGCCGGACGCGATCGATCTTTTTGAACGCGCTCCCGACCGCGCGGCGCCGCGCGGCTTCAGCCCGCGCGAATCTACGTCCGGCGAGCCGCGCGGCTTCAGCCCGCGCGAATCTACGTCCGGCGAGAACTTTGCGAAGAGTCAAGACTCCCTCCAAGACGCGGCGCACACTCAAACTCGTACGTTCGCGCGGGCTGAAGCCCGCGGCTCGGGTCTCGCCCAGGCTGCGATGGACGAAGTGATCGAAGGTCGGATCCAGGTGTTCCCCTCGCGCTACGCGAAATCCTATCTCGACTGGCTCGGCGAAAAACGCGACTGGTGCATCAGCCGGCAGTTGTGGTGGGGACATCGGATTCCTATATGGTCCACACAAATGCGGTTAAGCGAACTCCTTCGCGACGCCAGTTATGAACCAAACCGAACGGTCAATGAAGAATTATCTTATGTGTTTGAAGTCTCGTATGGCGATGTAATCATTATTCAGGAAATCGAGGGTCAAAATGAGTGGCGGCTCACTTCCGGAGTTGGCCTTGAGGGCTGGGAAGCCCTTGATGAGGCGCTTAGATTCGGGGATCGAGCGATCAGGATTATTCTATGCCCTAGTGTAGATATCCCACCTTCGGAGGTTCAGAAACAAGAATATGTCAGGAGCTCGCACGCCTTGGGATTCTCAGATGCGTGTCCCGACGATCTCGATCGAATGCCGGGATCGGATCGGACAATTCGTCATGCCGAAGACGCAGGCTTGACTCAAGACTCCGACGTGCTCGACACCTGGTTCTCCTCCGCGCTCTGGCCGTTCAGCACGTTGGGTTGGCCCGAGGAGACGGAGGATTTGAAGCAGTATTACCCCACGACCGTGCTCTGCACCTCGCGGGACATCATCACCAACTGGGTGGCGCGGATGGTCATGTTCGGGTTGTACGCGATGGGGCGGAAACCCTTCGACCACGTGTACATCCACCCGAAGATTCTCGACGGCCGCGGCGAGACGATGAGCAAGTCGAAGGGCAACGGCGTGGACCCGGTGGACATCATTCACACGCACGGGGCGGACGCCCTGCGTTATACGATGGCCGACATGACCACCGAGACGCAGGACATCCGCATGCCGGTCAACTATGTCTGCGCGCATTGCGGCAAACTCACAGACCAGGCCCTGGCGATCAAGAACGAGGAGCAGAACCGCAAGTCGCGCGGGGTCAAGCTCGAACGCGGACTGCAACCGTCCGACGTGCATCGCGTGAAGTGCAGTCACAAGGAATGCGGCAAGGAGTTCGCCACGCAGTGGGCGGACGCGGACGTGAAACAACAACTGGGTCTGGGCCGGGAGACCTCCGAGAAGTTCGACATCGGGCGCAACTTCTGCAACAAGCTGTGGAATGCGGCGCGGTTCGCGTTCATGAATCTGGAGGGGACGCCGTACCGCCGGATCGAGCCTTCGGATTTGCTGCCGGAAGACCGGTGGATTCTTGCCCGACTGTCGCAGACGTGCCGGCGCGTGCATGAGCTGTTGTCGCAATACCAGTTCTCCGCGACGGTGAAGGAGCTGCGCGATTTCTTCTGGGACAGCCTGTGCGACTGGTACATCGAGCTGACGAAGGGGCGGATGTCCGAGCCGCGCGGCTTCAGCCCGCGCGAATCCACGTCCGGGGACAATATCGAGGATGGTCAGGATCTCTCGCAAGACGCGGCGCACCCTCACCCTCGCGGGATCGCGCGGGCTGAAGCCCGCGGCTCGGGGGAGGTCGGCGCGATCGCGCGGGCTGAAGCCCGCGGCTCGGGGGAGGTCGCTCAACAGGTGCTGGCGTTCTGCCTGGATCAGACGTTGCGTTTATTTCATCCGATCATCCCCTTCATCACGGAGCGACTCTGGCGGCAGTTGAACGAGATCGTGCCGCGTCGGGGGTTGCCGGGACTGGCGGAGCTTCCGGATCCGGGGGGGGCGGAACACGCGGGGGAGGCGCTGCTGGCGACGGCGGCGTTTCCACCGGCGGAGGGGCATCCCGCGCTGGAGCAGGTCGCGGGCGGGGCGCAGATTCTCGAGGTGTTCGCGCAGCTTCAGAACGTGGTGCGGGCGGTGCGCGACTTGCGCGCCGCGTGCAAGGTGTCGCCGAAGGACCGGGTGAGCGCCGTCGTCGTGCTTCCGCCCGGCCAGGTGGAAAGCTTCCGGGCACAGGTGCATATCGTTCAGCGGATGGCCGGGGTGGGCGAAGTGACCGTCGTTCCGGAGGGCTCGGCGCAGGCGTCGCGTCCGAAGAACGCGGGGAGCCTTCGCGCGGGGTCGCTGCGCGTGTACGTGCCGGGCATCACCGACGACGCGGCGGAGCGGGCGCGGGCGACGAAGGAACTGGCCGACGTTGAGAAGCAGATCACGGGGAAGGAGAGTCGGCTTCGCAATGAGAAGTTCGTGGCGAACGCGGACCCGGAGCTGGTGGAGTCCGAGCGGCGGCGGCTGGCGGAGCTTGCGGCGCATCGGGAGGCGCTGAAGGAGCATCTGGCGGAGCTGGGGTAGACCCCGTGGCGCGAGCGTGCGTCGCCGACGGCGCGGTCTCGTCGTCAGATGCGGGGACATCGGGCGCGAAGCAGGGCTTCGTGGTCCGGGGGTGGGGGCGAAGCAGAGCTTTGGGGTCCGAGGGGACGGGTGATCAGACCGTTAAGCATCGACGCGGGGCGCGGACCGGGGGTGATGGGGATTCTGAACGTCACGCCGGATTCGTTCTCCGATGGCGGGCGCTTCACCGATGTCGGGGCGGCGGTGGAGCACGCGTTGCGGATGATCGCGGAAGGCGCCGTCGTCATCGACGTAGGCGGCGAGTCCACGCGGCCCGGGGCGGAGCCGGTCGGCGAAGAGGAGCAGCTTCGGCGGGTGCTGCCGGTGATCCGGGCGTTGCGGGCGGCGGACGGGGACGCGGCGATCTCGATCGACACGCGGTCGGCGCGGGTGGCGGAGGCGGCGATCGGGGCGGGAGCGGACGTGATCAACGATGTCTCGGCGCTGGGCGACGACCCGGAGATGGCGCGAGTCGCGGCGCAGTCGGGGGCGAACGTCATTCTCATGCATCGTCGCGGGACACCGGCCGATATGCAGCGCGACGGCGGGCCTTACTACGCGGACGTGGCGGGGGAGGTGCTGGCGTACCTGGTCGAACGTGCGGCGTGGACGGAGGCGCAGGGGGTCGCGCGGGAGCGGATTCTTATTGATCCCGGACTGGGTTTCGGCAAGCGGCACGAGCATAACCTGCAATTGATGGCAGCGCTGCCGCGCTTTGCGGCGACGGGCCTGCCGGTGGTGGTGGGGGCTTCGCGCAAGCGTTTTATCGGGACGGTCACGGGGGAAGAAAATGCGGGCGCGCGGCTTTACGGGTCGCTGGCGTGCGCGGCTTCCGCGGCGTGGTCGAGGGCGGCGCTGATTCGCGCGCATGACGTGGGTCCGACGGTGCAGGTGGTGCGCATGATCGGCGCGATCGCGGAGGCGGTCCGATAGCGCTGGCGGCGGAAGCGGCGCGAGGCGGGGGTTTTCGTGAAGACGCGCGTCGGGGCATGCACCGCGGCGGGATCCGAATCGTAGGCTGAACCGGGCGCGCGGAGCGCCGCCGAAGGAGACGCCCGGTGAAAGTCAGCGAAATCGTTCCGATCAGTCAACAGGCGCTTCAGCGCCTTTTTCGGATGCGCGGGCTGGCGGCGGACCCGTCAGACCTCGGTCGCCGCCGAGCGCCGCGCTGGCCTTTTCCGGGCGCGGTTGAGATCTGGGTTCCTTCCGCGGACGGCGGGGAGGAACATCGCTTCGGGACGTGCGAGAACATCAGCATGGGCGGGGCGGGCGTGCGCTGCGACGACGCTTATGAGCGCGGGACCGAGCTTCAGGTCGCCGTGCATCAGCCGGAACTGAGCCTTCACGGTCGGGCGGTCGTGCGGCATTGCACGCGTTTGCGCAGCGACTACTACGTCGGGCTGGAGTTCGTCTTCGACGACGGATCCGCGTTGACCTGAATCGTCACCTGAATCTCCCTCTGACTCCGGTGCGCCGCGGCGCGCGGCGCTTCTGCGTCCTTGCGAACTTCTGTCGTCCCTCCGGGACTTCCGGATCCTCCGCGACGGCTTCCCAGCCCTGACGTGCTGGGCTGTTTTCCAGCGCCCCTGCCGGGGCTAACAGCCTGTTGAAGAACTTGCGATCGGCTTTCGTGATGCCGGTTTTTCCCGGGCGAAACTCGCCTCCCGGAGGGAGGCGTTATCCTTTTTCGACGGACTGCTGCGCCGCGGAGAACGAGAAGCGGGCGGTGGAGCGGATCGAGGCGTGGCTGGCGGCAAACGTTTCCGGGTGAGTCCTCGCCTTGCGTGACTAACAAACGGCCGCCGCGGACGACGTATGCGCTGTTGCTGAACCTGCGGCGGAGGTTGGGAAAAGAGCGCTTCGTTACGGGCGCGGCTCGGTTTTGAGATTGCGTCGTCGCGTCTGCGGCGGCGGGGTTACGGCCGGTGCGGCGGGGCAGGGTCATGGGCGTTGGGTCTTCGTTACCGAGTGATCCGGTTGTCGCGGCGTGGGACGCGCGGCGGCGGCGCGTCTGGCGTCGGGCGTGGGCGGGCGTCGGGCTGGCGGGGGCGCTGCTGCTGGGGGTGCGGGTCTGGTGGGGGGCGGTGGCGCATGAGCGTTTGACTCGCGCCGTCGAAGCGTACCGCGCGGCTGGGGAACCGGTCTACCTTGAGGACTTCCTGCCTCCGCGCGCCGTGCCCGACGACGAGAACGCGGCGACGGCGTATCAGAAAGCCGCGGGCATGATCGCCGTGCCGGACGCGATGCAGGTCGTCGGGACGTACTACTTCGATGATTTTCGCTGGGCCCGGGCGTACCCCGGCGACGCGCGGCTCGTCGTCGAGGCCAACACAGGCATGTTGGCGGAGCTGCGCCGGGCGTCAGCGATGACGGAGTGCGACTGGGGCGTGCGGATTGCGAGTCCGGCCGTGAACACGTTGCTGCCGACGCTCTCGTGGACTCGACACCTGAGTCGCTCGGTGATCCGGATCGGCGTGTCTCAACATGTGATCGGCGATGACGAGGGCATGATGCAGACGTTGGCGGATCTGCACACGGTGCATCGTCGGTTTACCGAGGGCAGGGCGACGTTCGCATTGAATCTGATGGTCTCAGGGGTCTGTGAGGCGGTGTGCTGCTCCGCGATCGAGTTTGTCGTGCATGACCTTCAGATCGAGTCCTCACAGGAGCGTGGAGAGGAAGATCAAAGGAGAGATGGTTCTTCCGTCGCCGGTCGTTCGGCGACGCGCGATCAGATCCGGGCGGAGATTGCGCGGCTGCTGGATGAAGACTGGATGATCACGGCGTGGCGGCGCGCGATGAACACGGAGCGGGCGGTGCTTTATGACTTTGCGGCAAGTTTCGGCACCCCGGGTTTCGCGGCGGGGATGGGCATCGCGGCGCCGCTTTCCGGTCGGCCGTTGCGGTGGGTCATCGGTCCGTCATTTGATCTGGATGCGGTGAAGGCGATGAAGCGCGTGATGCGAGTCCGGGATGCGGGCTGCCTCGCCACTTATGGCGAGGCGATGGCGATCATCGGGTTCGATCCGAACTCGGCGGCTGAGACTGTCGACGAGGTGAACTCACAGGTGGAGCGAGCGTCACGGTTGCTTTCGGAGACGATGATGTGGAGGGTCGAGGGCACGTTGATCGGAGAGTATCGCGTGCGGGCGGATCGTCGGATGGCGGCCGCGGCGCTGGCGATCCGGATGTACGAGGTGGATCACGGGCGTCGTCCGGCGTCGCTGGAGGCGCTCGTTCCCGAATACCTCCCGGCGGTTCCTGAGGATCCCTTCTGCGAGCCTGGGCAACCGATCCGGTATGCGCCGGACGCTGTGCCGCCGCTCCTTTACAGCGTTGGTCCGAACGGCGCGGACGACGGTGGGCAGGACAAGAGGCTGGACGACGGCCGGCGCGATGATGCAGCGAGCGACATCCTCTTCTACCTCAACGGCGACCGTCCGCGACCGCCGCTGGATCTGTCACAGGGCTTGAAAGCGCGCGCCGCGTCCGCCGAACCCTGAGCGGCGCCTGCGTCACACGTTCGCTCTCCGACCGCAGCGCGGCCTCAAGAAAGGCTGTGAACCACGATCATCAGGAATGCGATCGCCGCCGGAAGCCCGACGAGGCACAGGAACGCGGCGAGGCCGCCGAAGCAATACAGTCGGAGGATGATCGGCCACGAGCGCCGCGCGCCGCCGAGCATCCAGCGGATGACGCGCTGCACGTCAAAGACGGTGACGGCGGCGAGGATCAGAAGGACGCCGGCGGCCGCCGTGTACCACGCGAGATCCCAGTCTCGATTGTTCACGCGAGAGCAGACGACGCCGGCCATCGCCAGGGCGCCGGCGACGCCCGTCAGGCTCAGGGGCGCGGCGCAATACAGCGTCAGGGCGGCGGCGCGCTTCTGCCGGTTCAGCGCGATGTCCGGGTGACGGATGACGTAATACGGCACGGCCGTGACAGTCAGGATCGCCGCCAGGATCGCCGCGTGCGCCGCGACGGCGAACGTGTATCCACCGAATCCGACGAAGGCGGCGTACCCGTCCGGGCGCAGCCACGCCAGGGCCGCGGTGAATGCGGGAAACGGAGCAAACGCCAGGGCGATCGTCACGCGGCGGAAGCGGCGGGCCTCGACCTCGTTCACCGGTCTGCTCATCTCGAGGCAGAAGTGCTTCGTCCGGAAGAGCACCATCCAGATCGTCATCAGGTAGGCGCGGACCCGTCCGACCTTGTTGCGGTGGATCCAGGGCAGTTGCGACTCGGCGGACCGGATGAACGCGATGTCGAGACCGCACTCGGGGCAGCGGTCGCTGATCAGGGCGCGGAGGTTGTACGCGCATGCGGGACAGTATACGTCCTCGGCGATCTGGTCGGCGCAAGCCGGATCAGGCGACGCAGAAGCGGACTTCACTTTTTCGTCCGTGGCGGCGCTTATTTCCGGCAGTTCGACGGTCACCCGAAGTCCCCCTGCGGTTGAGAAATTGTGAGCAATCTGTTCCGCCGTCAAGGACGAACTCCGCAGGCCGATGTTTACGTCGAACCTGACAGAATCTTCACAACACAGGGATGAAAAGCAGGGGCGGCGACGCCTTGGCGCTCCAACCGGAAGGGCGTAGCGTCCGGGGTCGTCAAGCGGCGCGCGACGGTCGTGCGACGGCGCGGGGAGTCCGGCGGGCGAACGACCCGCCTCACGATCAGGCATTCGGGGCGCAACGATGGGATTTGCATCCGGACCGATCTCGTTTCGACGTTTCCTGATGGCCGGGCGTCACCCGGAGTCGTTCAGCGGGAGCCTGCTGTCGGCGCTCGCCGAGCACGCTTTTGGACGTCATGCGACGGCGGCGCGCGACGGGCTGGAACTCGGCTGGATCCGGCCGACGCATCTGTTCGACACGGATTTCTCGTCGGAATCGGGCGTGACGGTCGGCCGGTTCACGTATGTCGCGCTGCGCGTGGACCGGATCGGCGCGCCGCCGGCGATCGTGCGCAGCTACCGCATGATGGAGGAAGCGTCGCGTCTGGCGGACACCGGTCGGGAGTTCCTCACCCGGTCACAGAAGAAGGAAGCGAAAGAGGCGGCGCTGGCCCGCGCGGAGCAGGAGGCGAAAGAGGGCGTGTTCCGGCGGGTGTCGGCGACGCCGCTGCTGATCGACTGGGCGGACGGCGCCGCATACTTCGGCAGCCCGTCGGCGTCGGCGGCGGACTGTCTCACGACGCTTTGCGCGGATACGTTCGACATCAGCCTGGTTCCCGCGCATTCGGAAGAAGTCGCATTCCGCGTCGCGCAGCGGCTGGGGCTGATGAGCGCGTTCGAGGAGAGCGTTCCGGAGTACGTCGCGCCGCCTCCGCAAGGCGCCGCCGGATTCGACGTCGGCGCGCTGGATGCGCATGACCGCACGTACCTCGGTCGGGAGTTCCTGACCTACCTCTGGAACCTGCGCGACGACGCGGAGGGATTGTGTCCGATCGGCGCCGGCAAGGACGTCGAGTTCGTCCTGCACAAGTCGCTGAGCCTCGAGTGCGAGCGCGGCGTGACCGGCCGGTTGTCGATCCGCGCCGACGCGCCCGCGACATCGGCGGAGGCTCGCGCGGCGCTCGCGTCGGGCAAGCAGCCGACGAAGCTGAGTCTCCTGGCGGTCATCGGCGGCGAGGAAGCGGCATTCACGCTTGATGGACGACAGTTCACCGTCAGCGGACTGACGCTGCCGCGGTCCGACGAGAAAGACGCCGCAGCCGTCCTGGAGGAGCGCTTCATGACCCTCCGGCTCGTCGCGGACACGCTGGACGCGATGTACGCCGAGTTTCTGCGTCTGCGCCTCGGAAGCGGGTGGAGCCGGACCTGGAGCGGCGTCCGGGCGTGGGCGATGCGCGAGGTCGCGTCGGACGTGCGCGGACCGCAACGGGCGTCCGCCTGATCGGTTCCGGAGGCGATCAACTCTCCGACAGGTCGCGGTAGCCCCTCGGGTGCGCCTGGTGCCAGCGCCACGCCGTCTGAAGGACGGTGCGGATGTCGCGGATCTTCGCCTGCCAGCCGAGTTCGCGCTTCGCCTTCGAGGGGTCGGCAAAAAGCTGGGGCGGGTCGCCCTCGCGCCGCGGGGATACGACGGACGGGATCGGGTGTCCGGTGACCTGGCGCGCGGCTTCGATCACGTCGCGCACGCTGCATCCGACGCCGGTTCCGACATTGTAGGCGCGAAAGATCCCGGGGGTCTGCGACTCGATCGCGATGCGGTGGATCGCCGCGAGATCCTCGACGTGGATGTAGTCGCGGACGCAGGTTCCGTCGGGGGTGGGGTAGTCGTCACCGAAGATGCCGATGTGGGGGCGCTGCCCGAGCGCGACCTGGAGGACGAGGGGGATCAGGTGCGACTCCGGCTGATGATCCTCGCCGATCGCGCCGTCGGACGCCGCGCCGGCGGCGTTGAAGTAACGCAGCGCGCACGCGCCCAGCCCCCACGCCGCGGCGCTGTCGCGCAGCGCCCACTCAATTGCGAGTTTTGTCCGGCCGTAAGGATTGATCGGGATCTGCGGCATGTCCTCGACGATCGGCACGCCCGGAGGCACGCCGTAAGTGGCGCAGGTGGAGCTGAACACGAGGCGTCGAACGCCGTGGTCGCGCATCGCCTCAAGGAGGACGACGGAACCCGCGACGTTGTTGCGAAAATACTTCAGCGGCTCGCGGACGGACTCGCCGACGTCGAGGAACGCGGCGAAGTGCAGCACGCCGTCGAAACGTTCGGCCGGCAGCAGCGCGTCCAGCAGCGCGCGATCGGCGATGTCCCCGTCCACCCAGCGCGCGTTCGGATCGATCGCCGCGCGGTGCCCCGCCGAGAAGTCGTCCAGCACGACGACCTCGTGTCCCGCCCGCACCAGCTCGCGCACGCAGTGACTGCCGACGTAGCCCGCGCCGCCCGTGACCAGCAGACGCATTCAATCCTCCTCCAGGAACGCCCGCCCTTCCGGCAGATCGTCCGCCCCGGTCGAATCCTCCAGCACGATGTCCGCCAGCCGTGACACGCTCATGATCACCCGGCGCAGCACGACGACTTTCCGGCGGTTGACGGTGACGCCCTGCTCCAGCGCCTCCGCGAGGTACGCCTCCTTCGACGCGTGACCTTCACGGCAGTCATGCACGTCCGCCTCGGTCAGCACCAGCCCGCTGTCGGTCACTTCGGCAAGCCGCCCGAGATAGAGGATCGGACCGTCCGTGTCGACCGCGACCAGCTCCGAGAGGAAGGCGTTCAGTGGATCGATCTGGTTCATGCCTCTCCCGCCTCTCCCGCCGTCGCCCCCGCACCCTCGGGGGGTCGCCTCAGTATAAGAACCCTCTCGCCGCTTCCTCGCAAGCGCGATCTTGCCGGGGAGATCACGACGCCGTCTTGCGCTGGCTTGCTCGTTTGACGCGCTGGGCGGCGGCGAGCATCTCGACGCGCCGGGCGTCGTCGATCCGCACGTCCTCGACGATCAGGCCGTCGCGCATCGCGATCAACCGGTCCGCCTGGGCGGCGACGTCCGTCTCGTGCGTGACGATGACGATCGTTTTTCCGGATTCGTGCAGATCCTGAAAAATCCGCATGATCTGCTCGCCGGTGCGGGAGTCGAGGTTGCCGGTCGGCTCGTCCGCGAGGATCAGGTCCGGCTCGTTGACGATCGCGCGGGCGATCGCGACGCGCTGCCGCTCGCCGCCGGAAAGCTCGCCGGGCATGTGCTTCCAGCGCCGCTCCAGCCCCACCTGCCGCAGCGCCTCCATCCCCTTGCGCCGGTCCACCGACGCCCGCGCGTACACCAGCGGCATCAGCACGTTCTCCAGCGCGCTGGTGCGGTTGACCAGGTTGAACGACTGAAAGACGAACCCGATGTGCCGGTTGCGCACGCCCGCGAGCTGCCGCGACGACATCGCGCTGAGCAGCGCCCCGCGGAACTCGAGCGCGCCCGACGTGGGGCGGTCGAGACACCCGAGAATGTGCATCAACGTGCTCTTGCCGCTGCCCGAAGCGCCGGTGATGCTCACGAACTCGCCCGCCTCGATCCGCAGGTCCACGCCCGCCAGCGCATGCACGACGTCCTCGCCCATCGCGTATTCTTTGCGGAGTTGGCAGGCGTTGATCATGATCGCGATGCCGGCGGGGCCTCACTTCCGGTCGCGGTTCGATGGCCCGACCGGCAGCTTCGTATACACGACCGCGCCTTCCTCGAGGCCTTCCATCACTTCCGAATACATGCCGTTGCTTAAGCCCAGTCTGCAGGCGACGAACCTCGTGGCGTGCTCCTCGCCCGCGTCACGGTCCGGGACGTACACGCCCAGGTCGCCGCGAGGCCCCTCGACGATCGCCTCTTCCGGGCACAACAGCACGTCGCTGACCCGGTCCGCCGTGAACGTCACGTCCGCCCGCATCCCCTTGAAGAGCTTGCCGCGGTTCTCACTGATGAGGACCACGTCCACCGGGTAATACACGGCTTCCTGAACCTTCTTCGGTTCGGGAAGGATGCGCTCGATGATGCCGGTGAACGTCTCGTCGCGGAAGGTGTCGACGCGGATGACGGGCAGCCCCTCCTGCCCTTGCGCGGCCGCCGCCCAGTCCGCCGGCGCCGCCGTCCGATCCGCGCTGCCCGGTCTCGCCCACGTCGGCGCGATGTCGTACACCCGCCCGATCTCCGCCTCATCCACTTCCGCGCGGACAATCAGCTTGCGAGTGTCGATGACCGTCGCCAGCAGCGTGCCGCCGGTCAGCGTCGTCTTGCCGCCCTGGATGACCTCGCCGACCTGCGTGCGCATCTCGCCGATCATGCCGTCGATCGGCGAGCGGATTTCCGTCTTCTCGAGGCGCTCCCTCGCGTCGCCGAGCGTCTGCTGCGCGCTTTTCAGCGTCGCCTCGGAGATCGAGACGTCCTTCGCCGCGATTCCGATCTGGATCAGGACGCCGTCACGCCCGGCGACCGCATCACGAACCCGCGACGCCAGCACGCTCGCGTTCGTTTGCGCCGCGATCAACTCGTCGTCCGTCGCGTCAGCAAGCTCCCGGGTCTTCGCAAGACGGAACTCCGCGTGAAAATGCTGAGCGTCAAGCTGGTCGACCAACTCGTTCGCCCGCCTCAATTCGACGCGCTCCAGGTTGCTTAATGTGAGCTTCGCCCGCTCCAGCCGGGCCTCAGCCGCCGAGACCTCCTGCTGCGCCCGGTCGAGGTTGCGATCCTCCTCCTCACGGTCCAACCGGATGATCGCGTCCCCCGCTTGCACCACGTCGCCCGGCTGCTTGAGAATCTCAAGGACTTCTCCGCTCGCCTCGGCCTTGATCTCGATGCGCCGCGCGGGAAGCACTTCGCCGACGGCCTCGATCGGCACGGTCAAGTCCCCGCGCGTAATCTTCGCGGTCTTGCCCTCCGTGAACGTGAACGACAGGCGGAAGCTGCGAAGCTGAAAGTACCCCAGCACCCCGACGGCCAGCACCAGAATCGTAATCAGCAGCTTTTTGATCATGTGTTGTCACGGAGCGCAGACCTGCGCGGAAACCCGGAACCCAGGTGCGGCGCGCTCCGCGCCTCGATCCCGCGACGCCCCGCCGAGCCGCCTCCAAGTCGAATACCGGCCGGATCGGTTAAGCCGCGACCGACGATTTCTCACAGGTCATCCCGAAGGCATCCGCCACCGGCTGGTTCGTCAGGCGACCCTCCTCCATGTTGACCCCGAGCGCAAGCCCCGGGTCGCTTTTGCACGCGGCGCGATACCCCAGATCCGCCAGCTTCAGAACATAAGGCAGCGTCGCGTTCGTCAACGCGAACGTCGAGGTCCGCCCGACCGCCCCGGGCATGTTCGCCACGCCGTAATGCACGACCCCCTCGACTTCGTACACCGGGTCGTCATGCGTCGTCGGGCGGATCGTCTCGCAGCACCCGCCCTGATCCACCCCCACGTCCACGATCACCGCCGCCGGCGGCATCTCCTTCAGATCCGCCCGCGTCACAAGCACCGGGCAGCGCGCCCCCGGAATCAGCACCGCGCCGACCACGAGATCCGCCCGTTGCAGGTGGCGCCGGATCGCGTGACGGTCGCTGTAAACCGTATGTACGTTGGCGGGCATGACGTCGTCGAGGTAGCGCAGACGGTCGAGGTTCACGTCCATGATGGTCACGTTCGCGCCCAGCCCGGCCGCCACCTTCGCCGCGTTCGTCCCCACCACGCCGCCGCCGATCACCAGCACCTCCGCCGGTTCCACCCCGGGCACGCCCCCCAGCAGGATGCCACGACCCTTCATCGGGCGCTCCAGGAACTTCGCGCCCTCCTGAATGCTCATCTTCCCCGCGACCTCGCTCATCGGCGTCAGCAGCGGAAGTCGTCCCTGTCGGTCCGTCACGGTCTCGTACGCGATCGCCACCGCCCCCGTGCGGAGCACCCCTTCCGTCAGCTTCCGATCCGCCGCGAAGTGAAAGTACGTGAACGCCACCTGGCCGCGACGCATCATCGACCACTCTCGATCGAGAGGCTCTTTCACCTTCACGATCAGGTCCGCCTGCGCGAAGATATCCTTCGGAGAGTCGAGCATCTTCGCGCCGACCTTCGCATATTCGTCGTCGGTGATGCCGGACCCCAGCCCCGCGTCGCGCTCGATCAGCACGGTGTGCCCGCGGCGCACCAGCTCGTCCGCGCCCACCGGCGTCAGGCTCACCCGATACTCGTGCGTCTTTATCTCCCGCGGCACGCCGACGATCATGAACACACCCCCTCGTGGCCCTGCTGAACGAACGCGCCCGGATCGCTTCCTCCCCGGACAAGGCCGACGAGTCTAGCCGAGGCGCAAAACCCCGGCAATCCGCGGGATCCGGTCTGCAAGAAAATCACGCCGGTTCGAGAGGGGAGACGTCCGCCCGGCTGATTTTCACAACCAGGCCGGGCAGCGCAGCCGCAAGCCGCGTCGAAAGCAGGGCGAGCGCCGGTCGTTCGCTTTCCCAGTGCCCCAGCAGGATCGCCGCCGCGCCGCGCCGCACGACCGTCAAGGCGTCATGATGGCGCATCTCCCCGGTGACGATCACGTCGCCTTCGCCGCGAAGGTGCGGAAACGGCAGATCCCCGGCGGATCCCGCGACCACGATCGCACGGCGGACCGGTCTCGTTCCGCGACCGACGTGCTGGACGACGCGCGAGCCCGTCCGCTTCGCGAGCCTCCCCGCCAGTGCGGCGACGGTCGTCCCGCGCGGAAGCGATCCGGTTCGCCCGATCCCCGCCGTCACGGGACGCTCCAGCGGATACAGGTCGAACGCCGGCTCCTCATACGGATGCGACGCCCGCAAAGCGCTCGCCGCCTGCGGCAGCTTCGACCGCGGCACGACCACCTCCAGCCTCGTCTCCGCAACGCGCTCCAGCCGCATCCGCTCCCCGACTCGGGGGCGCGTCTGCTCGGAACCGAAGAACGTTCCCTCACCCTCGATCCGAAAGCTGCATCGCGCGTATTCCCCGATCCGCCCCGCGCCCGCGTCAAACAACGCCTCCGCCACCTTCTCCAGCGCCTCGCGAGGAACGAATGTCACCAGCTTCACCTGCGGCTCGCCGGGCGCCGCCGCGGATTCCAGCGGGTGAACGTCCGTCAAACCGCAAAGCTCGGCGAGCACGTCGTTCGTTCCACCCGGCGCGGCGTCCAACGCGGTGTGCGTCGCGTAGAGGGAAACGCCCGCCCGAAGGCACGTCAGCACCGCGGCGTCCGTCCCGTCCGAATCCGCGACGATCCGGCGCACCGGTTTGAAGATCGGCGGGTGATAGGCAAGAACCAGGTCCGCCCGCGCACGCACCGCTTCAGTCGCCACCCCCGGCGTCAGATCAATGCAGAGCAACACTCGTCGCGCAGGCGCCGACGGGTCGCCGGCCAGCAGACCGACGTTGTCCCACGCTTGCGCCAACAAAGGCGGCGCGATCCGGGTCATCGCGCCAACGACGTCCCTGATCTTCCTCTCGCCACGACTTTCACCCGCCCTCGACCTCATGCGCCGTCCCTCAACCCGGAAGCTGACCGGCTTCGCGCAGCCAGCCCTCGATCTGGTCCCGGATCGTGCGGAGCCTCGGCAGGATGTCCTCGCGGTTCCGGGCGGCGGCCGCGTCCAGCGCGCCCCGGATCGTCTTGTGTGCTTTCAGCAAAACCTCCACGTTCCGCGCCCCGGATTGCTCCGCGTTGGCGATGTACGCCCTCGCCAGCGTCTCCAGGTATTCCGGAAAGTCCGGACCGGAAAGCTCGCACACACGCTCGGCGATCAGTTGCGCCTTCATCGGGTCGCGCAGCTCCGGACGCGGAACGTCCAGCAGAAATCGCGCGAACTGATCGGCGATCCCCGGATCGTCCGGTGACAGCAGCGTCGCCTCCTTCAGCAGCCGGTTCGCCTCCTCGTAACGTCCCTGCTCCTCCACGAGCGAGACCAGCCCGCTGAAGGCGTGCATGTTGTCGGGGTCGTGCTCGATCGTCTTGCGGTAGTGCGTCTCCGCCGCCCCCAGATCGCGGCGACCCGGAACCGGATCCCGGTAAAGCAATTCCGCGAGCTGATAATGCGCCAGCCAGAAATCCTCCCGACGCACCAGCACCTCGCGGAATTGCTCGATCGCGCCGTCCCGGTTGTTCTCCGACAGCAGCGCCACCGCGTAGTTGCACCGCGCCTCCAGGATCGTCGCGTCCGCCGCCAACGCCCCGAGAAAACAACGCTTTGCCTCCGCCAGCAGAAGCGGGTGCAGCCGCGCCGGAGCGGAAGGAAGCCGGCGCGTCAGAACAATGTTGCCCAGCATGTTCAAGGAAGCGGCGTCCGCCGGGTGATTCAGAAGATGAAGCCGCAGCGCCGCCTCCGCCTCCTCCGCCCGACCTGAGTCAGCCAGCCGCCACCAGTGCGCAAGACGAAGCGCATCCGTCGAAGTGCGGCGCCGCAACGCCAGCAGATGAGGATCGACGAACGCCGTGTTCTCCGGCCGGTCCGTCGCCCCGGCGGCGATCTGCTCGGCTTCGCTCGTCCGGTCCAGCGCTTTCAGCGCCTCGACCAGCGCCGCCCGCGCCGCGTGATAATCCGGCGCGATCTGAAGCGCCTTGCGAAGGTGCGGTTCGGCCTCTTTCGGACGCTGACGCCGCATCTCCAGCACGCCCAGTCCGAAATGCGCGGGCGCGATTTCCCCCTTCTCCAGCACGCGCTCAAACGCCCGGTGAACCTCCGCATCCGGCGTAGGCGCGGCGCCCGGCGCCGCCGGCCCCGCGTTCAGCTTCAGCATCAATTCCGCCCGACGCAGCAGGGCCGCCGGATCCTCCGGGTCGGACGACAACGCCGTGTTCAACTGGTTCAGCGCCTCGCCCGTCGAGCCGGCGCGCTCCGCCAGGTCCGCCAGGTAGTAGCGGCACAGGAATTGATCGTCATCAAACCCGCGAAGCTCGGAGCGTTTCAGAAGCTCCAGCACGAATTCGTACCAGTCCTTTGCATGATCGAGATACCCCTGTCCGTGCAGCAGCATCGCCACCTTGAACGCCTGCTCCGGAAGCCGGCGAGGAATTGCGAGCTTCGTGACTTCGGCGTAGTCCAGCTCGAACTGCTCGCGCACCAGAGGATCGAGCGACGCGCCGTCGGGAACCGGCAAGCCCGCGACCGCCGACTTAAGCGCCTCCAGCAAGGTCGGCGGCGGCGGCTTCTTCTTCGTGTCCTTGCGACAGGACGGCGCGGCGACCAGCGCGAAACCGACCAACGCAAGACCGATCCGCACACCCCAACCGTGATTTCCGATCAAGAAACACATGAGCCTGTCCTGAAACCGGTAACGCCCGTGTCCTGAGTCACAAGTTCAGGGCCTCAATCCGGATCGCGGACTTCCGGTCCGCACGAACCCCCGGTCCGGGCGGACGCAACAGAACTTCGCGTTCCGGTTCAATTGCAGGGAACTTATCAATCAACGCACCAGGGATGGCCACCCCCGGACTCACGCCGCGCTGCGCACCCCCGTCGCTTCGGCGCCGAGAAGCGCCCCGGGCGCCGGCGCGGATCCGCCCGGCGTTCCCGAGCCGGAAGAAGAGGTCGGCGGCGTCGCCCCACGGCGCCCTTCGCGCGGCGCCGTCTGAGAAGAAGGTTCCGCGGCTCCGTCCGCGGCGCCGTCAGACGCGGCGTCGCCCTTGTTCTTATCTTTCTTTTTCCCCTCTTTCTTCGCTTTCTTCTTGTCCTTCTTCCCGGCCTTCTTGTCCTTGCGCGCGTCCTTCTTCGGATTCGCCTCAATGCGTTCGATCGTCCGCTGGGCGTCGCGCCGGATGCGCTCGCTGGTTCCGCTTTCCGCAAGCTCCTTCAGCTTCGGCAGCACGCTTTTTGCGGGCTTGCCGATCTGCCCCAGCGCGGAAAGCACGCCGCCGAGGAACCGCTCCGACTCGCCCTCAAGAAACCGCGCCAGGTGCTTCACCACCCGCGCCTTGTCCGCGGACGGACAGGTCTCGCGCGCACAATGCCTCGCCAGCGCCTGCACCGCTTCCCGTCGGATCGACGAAGGCTTTCCACGCTGCGACCACCCCAGGAAGACCTCCAGCGCCGCCTCATCCGCCACGTCCGCCAGCCCCCGCAGCACCGCCCGCCGGATCATCTCGTCATGCGAGTCGCGCGTCATCAGCCCCGCAAGAAACGCCGACGCTCCCTCGGGCTTGTGCGCCGCGTACGCCTCGATCGCCGCGCCCTCGACCCGGTAACTCGGGTCGCCCGACTCCGCAATCTTCCTCAGCCGCTCCACGATCGCCGCGTCCGTCGTCACTTTCCCCAACGCGTCCACGCAAGCCGACCGGACCCGCGGGTTCTTCGCTGCGGCCCCCGCAAGAAGCCCCTCACGCGCCGCGGGCGTGTCCGCTTTGCTCAACCGACTCGTCAACGCCCGCGCCAGCGTCGGATGCGGCTCAGTCCGCAACACCTCCGCCAGCACCACGACGTCCGCGTCCGTCGCCTCCTTTGAAAGCGCGTCCGCCGCGCGGATCCGACCGCTGAGGCTCGCGCCGGACCGCAACTCCGCCGTCCACCACCCCCGCGGCGTCTCGATCTTCAACTCCCCGAGCACCACCTGCTCCGGATCGATGCTGACCCGCGACGGCTCGGACGCACACGGAATGCGGAACTCATGCTCCGCGTCGCGCAGCCAGTGCAACGAACGCCGCACCGGTCCGCCGGACGCCTCGACCTCAACCTCCAGCGGCATCTCAAAAGGCTCGCCCTCCGACTTCTGCTTGACCGTCAGAATCAACACCCGGTCATCCGCCGACCAGCGGCACGCCACGTCGATCACCGGGTGCCCCGCACGCTCCGTCCAGTCGTAGAAGAACCGCTCCAGCGACCCGCCGTACTCCGCCTCCAGCACCCGCCGGAACTCGTGCGTCTCCACCGCCTGATGCCGGTATTTCGCCAGGTAACGCTGCACCGCGCGCCAGAACGTTTCCTCACCCACCCGCGCCTTCAGCGCGTGCAGCATGAACCCCGCCTTCTGATACACCCGCGCATCGAACATCCGATCCGCATTCCGATAGTCGCGGTCCACCATCGGAGCGGCCGCCCCGCCCGCCAGCGCCGCCTCCCGGAACCGGTGCAGCACGGACTGATACCCGTCCCGTCCCTCGGCGCGCTCCGCCCAAACCGCCTCGAAGAAACTGGCGAAGCCTTCGTTCAGCCAGACATGCGACCACGTCCGGCAGGTCACCAGGTCGCCGAACCACTGATGCGCCAGTTCGTGTGCGATCAGATCGTCCGCATCTCCGTCGAGGTGCGCCCGGTCGTCGTGCAACACGCCCGTCCCCAGCGTCGTCGCGCTGGTGTTCTCCATCCCGCCCCCGAACTGCTCGGCGCAGATCTGCGCGTATTTGTCCCACGGGTAGTCCACGCCGATCTTCGCCGAAAAGTAATCCAACATCTCGAGCGTGCGCCCGAAGGCGTTCTTCACCTGAGGCTCGCGCCCTGGCGGAACGTAGTACGTCACCGGACGCCCGCGCCACTCCTCCTGCACCACCGCGAATTTCCCCACCACCATCGTGATCAAGTAGCTCGGGTGCGGCTTCTCCTGATGCCAGTGAAACGTCACCCGACCGTCCGGCGCGTCCTTCCTGGAAACCAGCCGCCCGTTGGACACGACTTCCTGGCCTTGCGCCGCCGTGACGATCAACTCCGTCGTCTGAAGCTCGCTCGGATCATCAAAGCAGGGGATCCAGTGCCGCGTATAATTCGACTGCCCCTGCGACCAGACTTGCAGCGGGATCTGGGGATCGCCCTCCGTCGGCGCGAAAAAGTGCAGTCCGCGCGAAGGATTCTCCACGACATAGCGGACCATCACCGTCACCGCCTCGCCGGCGCCCGTCGCCGGAGGGGGCAACTCGACGGTCAGCCGACCGTCCCGGGTCGTGTATTCCGCGTCCACCGGCGCGCCCGGTCCGCGCCGAATCCGCACCCCCGCGACGCTCAACTCGACGGCGTCCAGCTCGATCCGCGACGCAGGGCGCGTCGCCTTCAGGTCGATCGTCGCCTCGCTCTCAACGCGGCGGGCTTCCAGATCGACGTTCAGCACGACCTTGAGGTGCGTCAAGTCCCACGGCCGGTCGGGCGCGAACTGCGTGTCCGCTCGCAGCGAAACCGCCGACGCGATCGAAATCGCCGCCAGCGCCGCCCTGAGGCGCCTTCGCCGAACCACCGGCATCTCCGCGGGCTTCGGCGCCCGCCCCCCGTGCGCTGTGTTGGTCATTCCAGCATCCCTTACCCCAGTCCGTCCGCCGTCCACGCCACCGCCGTCCCCGGTTCCGGCGTCACCACCCGGTCGCGCAAAGTCATCGGAAGCGCCCGACGAAACTCCTCCGCGCTCCCCGCCAGCACCGGAAACGTCCGGTAGTGGATCGGGAGGATCGCCGCCGGCTGCAACATCTCCGCCGCCAGCGCCGCCCCCTGCGCCCCCATCGTGAAAAGATCGCCGATCGGCAGACACGCGACCTTCGGCGACCACATCCGCGCGATCAGCGCCATGTCGCTGAAGACGTCCGTGTCCCCCGCATGATAGACCGACGCCGCGCCGGGCGCCTCGACGATGACGCCGTTGGGCATCCCCGCGTACATCGGCCCCTGCGGGGCGTCCAGCGCCGACGAGTGATACGCCCGCGTCATCCGCACCGTCACCCCCGCGACGCGCTGCGTCCCCCCCGTGTTCATCCCCTGATAACGCCCGACCCCGATCGCCCTCTGCAACGCGCAGCACAGGTCGTAATTCGCCACCACCGGCGGGTCGAACTTCCGGATCAGCGCTTCCGCGTCCCCCACGTGATCCGCATGACCGTGCGTCAGGATCAGAAGGTCGCACCGGGCTTGCTGCTTCTCGCGGACCGGACACGACGGGTTCCCTGACAACCACGGGTCGATCAGGACGACCCGTCCGTCCGGCAGCGTCAGCCGCACCGCCGAGTGCCCCAGCCACGTCAGATTCGCGCTCATCCCAGCAGGATATCCCCGTTACGGCTTCTTCCGCGCCGCGTCCGTCATCCGACCGATTTCGTTGAGCACCTCGGCATGTTCCGGAAACCGGTCCCGCTTGTGCTTGCTCCAGACCTCTTTCCCGTCCACGTGGACGTCGAAAACGCCGCCGCTGCCTTCGATCAGCTTCGGCTCCACGTCGAACTCCCCCCGGATCGCATCCGCCAGACCGGCGGCTTTCGGAAGGTAGTTTCACTGCGTGCAATACTTGATCGTGATCTGCATGTCCGCTCCTCTGCTGAATTGACCTTATCCGAGCCGCAAGCGCCGCCTTCAGCTAAGACGCTGTTGCAAAACCGAGCCGCGCCCGTAAGGAAGCGTTCCTAACTTAGCGCTCTCATCCGGCGCTCTCATCCGCACCCGCCTGCCGACGCTGCGCAGTCCCGCAGCTTCCGCGCCGGACCGGTGATTATACCCGGGCGAACCCCCGAACCAACTCGCGCGTCGCAGGTCTTTCCGTTCTCGATCCAACCCGCGCGTCGCACGGCGCATCACCAGCCGCGGCAGCGACGCAAGAACGTCTGAAGGCGCGCCAATGCGCAGCCCCCTCGCGTCACGCACCGCTCGTCGTCGCCTGAAGAAGCATGAACTGCGAGAAGTTGAACCCCGCGTGCACGACGATCGCCGGAACCAGCGAACGTCGCCAGATCGTCAGCAGGCTCATCACCACCGACAACACGGCGATCATCGGCAGCACGAACCACTCCTGATCAAACAGGTGCAGTCCCGTGAACACCCCCGTGCTCGCCGCCACCGCCGCCCACCACGACCCCAGGAATCGCCGCAACCGAGGCATCAGCAGCCCCCGGAAAAGCAACTCCTCGTTCACCGACACGAACAGCGCCAGCAGCGCGAATCCTCCGATCGACAGATTTGGAACAAACGCCTTCAACCGGTCGGCGTTGTCGTCCAGCCGGTCCCGCTGTTCCGGGAAAAGCACGAACGAGACCAAGCCGAACACCACCGCCACCCCGAGCATCGCCCCCGCACCGGCGAACCCGATCAACGTGTTCAGCGCCAGCCCCTGCGAAGTCACGCCGACGCACGCGGGCCGCTGACGCCGCAGCCAAAGCAGCAGCGCCGTCCCCGCCGCGTAAAACCCCGCCCGCGCCGCCATCATCGGCAGCAGCAGCGGCTTCAATTGCGAGGGATCCTCAAAAACTGAGACCCCCTTTGTCATCGCGATCAGCGCCGTGACCCCGATCTCGAACATCAGAAAGATGAGCAACACCCCCCCGCAATCCGCCATCGCCGCGAGCCGGCTCTGCGAACGCAGGAGCATCGGATCCGGATCAGGCGTCGCCTCGCCCGTGAAATCACGCTCGACCGCGTCGAACGCCGCCCGGGCCCACGGCGCGGACGCGCCATCCGGCCACGTCACCGGCCGCGCCCACGGCACTAACACGGCCGCCGGCGCCGCAACGACCGGAACCGTCGCGCCGCCCTGCGAGTTCCCGCCGCCTGCCGCCTCAAGCGGCGCTGAGGCGTCGTCGCCTCCCGGATCACTGCCGCTCGGAACGTCATCAGGTTGCCACGGATTTGAATTCACGCTGGTTTCTTAAGAAAAAGAGACGGGCGCGGCGACCGGCGCGGATCTTGAGGCGATGAGCGCAGGCGGATTCGTCATCGGCCGTTTCACGAAGGCGGCGTCTTGTGCGTCCCGTCGCACCACGGCAGCGACGCGCTGCGGTGGCACTGACAGACGGCTTTCTTTCCGGGCGCGGGCACGTCGACCACCTTCGGCGCCAGCCCCGTGCCTTCCCGGGCGTGTGACCCGTCGCAATACGGCAGGCTCGCCGACAGCCCGCACTGACAATACGCCTTCCGTCCCGCCGTCTCCTCGATCACCAGCGGCGCCGTCCCGTGCTTCGGTGCTTGCATTCGCCTCATCTCCCGTTGTGACGCCTGTGCGCCGTTACGGCGGCGGAACCGCCTTGACGAGTTCGAGCATCGGCTTGAACCGTTCCGCGTCGCAACGCTCGCAAAGCTCGAACAACGCGCTTTCGACCGTCGTGACGCGCACTCCCGCCTGCCTCATGCGATCCAGCGCCGTCTCATGCGACAGCGCCCCGCGCGACCCGACGGCGTCCGCGCACACGAACACGTCGTAATCCTGGCACGCCAGGTCCAACGCGCTCTGTAATATGCAGACGTGCGTCTCGACCCCCGCGACCAGCACCTGCGTGCGCTCCGATGCCCGCAGAGCGTCACGAACCTGCGGCGTCCCGCAGGCGCTGAAAGACGGTTTCTCCAGCACTTTCGCCCCCGAACCGCTTAAGGCCTCGAGCACGCTTGCGTCCGTGCCCCCCAGTCCGCGCGGGTACTGCTCCGTCACAAGGATCGGCAGGTCGAACACCCGCGCGCCCCGCACAAGCTGCCGCACCCCCTCCAGCACGCGCGCTGCGTCGCGGATCGCGGGCATCAGCTTCTCCTGCACGTCGATCACCGCGAGCATCGCCCGCTTCGGTTCAAGTCGATCCGGTCGCAGAAACATCCTCCGATCCCCGCCGCCGACTGCATTGATCCCCCGAACGACTCGCACTGTAATGCCCGACCGCAACCCGCAAAAGCGCCGCAGCCCGCAAAATCGCCGCAGCCCGCAAAATCGCCGCAGCCCCCGGTGCGACGGTCCGGAAACCAGGACGCCGCGCATGCGGCTCTCGGACCTCGCCGGCTCGCTCGCGCGCCTCTCCGCCTACAATTCCGCGAAGGAGGGGAACTGATGATGCGATCCGAACAAGATCCGGCGGCGCGCCCGGGACAACCCGGGCTGTCGGCGGGCGCCGGGGGTGACGTCGGGGCGGGAGGCGACGTCGTGCTTCCCTTCCGCGCTCCGCAGCGCTGCGGCCGCGTGCCGGGCCGGCGCGAGGTCTTCGCCGCCCTCATTGACTGGGAGCTGCGCCACGGCGACCTCAACCGCGCCGCGCGCCGACGCCTCGTCCAGTACGCCGCCCAGCTCGGCTTCTCCGCAGCGCAGGCCGGCGCCTTCATCCGCGCATCCCTTAACCGGATCGAAGCCGAACTGGAACAGGAACACGCGACCGTTGCGGCCCCGGACGACGCTGACGATCGAGCGCCGCTTAGACTCGCCGCGCGGAGCACGACGCCGGAAGCGGACCGGCCGGCTCACCGCGGCCCCCTGTGCGTCCTCGTCGGAGCGCTGATGCTCACCGCCGGCGTGGCGAGTTGGCTGTTGCGCTGAAGATCCGGAAGCGCTGTCGCAAGTTCCCTGCATCCGCGGGTATGCGGTGAACCCGCAAACCCGGGGCGCTAGCCCGCGAAGGGGTTCGGATCGAGCAGGTTGTCCTTGCCCTCCACCTTCGCCATCTCGTCCGCACCGGAGAGAGGTTCCTTCTGCGTGTCGATCACCGGCCACTGCGGAGCGTACTTCGCATTGATTTCGGCGTAGTGCTTCCACTTATCCGGGAGCTCCGAGTCGGGAAAGATCGCGCTGGTGGGGCACTCGGGCGGACACAGACCGCAGTCGATGCACGTGTCCGGATCGATTACGAGGAAGTTCACCCCCTCGTGAAAACAATCCACCGGACAAACCGCAACACAGTCCGTGTATTTGCACTTGATGCACGGCTCGGCAACGATGTGCGCCATCGAGTGATCCTCCCTCAGATTTCCGCCGACGCGGGCTCCAACGTCGCGCCCGCGGCGCCCGCGATCCGCCTGCGCGTATTCCCCCCGCCCGGTTTCATCGTGCCCGGCAGGATTCGAACCTGCAACCTACGGCTCCGGAGGCCGTCGCGCTGTCCAATTGTGCCACGGGCACCTCTTGCACCCTAGTCTAGGAACGCCCGACGGGGCGTCAAGAAACGTCGCGCCGCCACGGCGACGCCGCCGGCGAATTCCGCCGAACGCCGCGGAGATGCGACCCCTTGTCGCTCGGGGGTTCACCCCATCATCCGCGTTTTCGCACCCCTGCGGGATCGTTCAGGCGACGAGACCGGCCGCGGCCTCTCGGGTTTTGATCCGCACCACGCGCCTTGTGCATCGCGGCAACGTATAATAAAGACAGGGACGCGGGCGGCGGTGCGGCGTCGATCGTAGCGCGCCCCGTCTTCGGTGTTTCAGCGACCCGGCGTGGCGCGGCGGGTCGGAAGTATTTCGGTTGTTTTTGAGATTCCTGTCGATGCGTGTACGCGGTTTTCTGTTCTGGGCGGTGGTGTTCGTCCTGCTGGGGAGTGCGGATTCGGTCTACGCCTGGGGACCGGCGACGCACGTGGCGATCGGGTCCGAAGTCCTGGCTCGCCTCGCGCTGCTTCCCGCCGCCGTCGCCGCCCTTCTGGCGAGAAATGCCGCCGCCTATCTTTACGGCACGATCGCGGCCGACGTCGTGTTCGCGAAGCGCCTCAGCCGCGTCAAGCAGTTCTGTCATCACTGGTCCACCGGGTTTTCGCTTCTTGAGGGATCGCAGTCCGACAGCTCGCGGGCCTTCTCCCTCGGTTATCTCTCGCATCTCGCCGCCGACACGGTGGCTCACGGCAAATATGTTCCCCGGCAGATCACGCTGTCCGGCGCTTCGGTGAACTTCGGGCACTTTTACTGGGAGCTTCGGGCGGATTGCGTCGCGGACGCCGCCGCCTGGGCGAGCCTGAAAGGGCTGATGAAGCAGAACTTCGAGGAACATCACGGCACGCTTTCCGCGCATCTGAAGGGAACGCTGCTGCCTTATCCGCTGAACCGCCGGCTCTTCGACGGCATTAACGCGACGGCGCTGAACCCGCTGCACCGCCGGGCGGTCGCCGCGTGGGCCACGCTCTCAAAACATGAATTGTCACCCTCGCTGGTCGCCGCCTACCGGGAGGAATGCGTGGACCGGACGCTGAGCCTGCTCTCGGAAGGCCGACAGTGCCCGATCCTCAGGGACGACCCCAACGGGACCGCGAGTCTGACGCAGACGCGCGTCGCGCTGCGCGGTTTGCGCCGCGAAGAACGCCGCGGATGCGATGGCGGCGATTTCACACGGGAGTTCGCCGCCGCGTGGGGACCGGGCTCCGCGACCCTCTGCGGGTCGGTGAAGCAGGCGATGCCGGCATGAGTCTTTCCGGTTCGACGCCGCGGGGCTCGCCGCCGTGTCACGCGGCGGATTCCGGCGTCACGTTCCGCTGCGAGGTGCTTGCGCCCGATCGTGACGCGGTGCGACGGATCGTCGCTTCATCCGGGTTCTTTCATGATTTCGAGATCGAGGTCGCCGTCGAACTGGTGGACGACCGGCTCGCCCGAGGGGATCGCAGCGACTACCGGTTCGTGCTTCTCGAACGTGCCGGAACCGTCGTCGGTTACGCCTGCTACGGCCCGATCGCATGCACCGTCGGGAGCTTCGATCTGTACTGGATCGCCGTGGAGGCCGCCGCTCGCGGGGCGGGGCTGGGCCGGGCGTTGCTCGCCGAAGCAGAGCGTCGCATCCGCGAGTCCGGTGGACGCAACATCTACATCGAAACCTCGTCCCGACCCCTGTATGAACCGACGCGGGCCTTTTATGAACGCTGCGGCTACCGCCTCGAAGCCCGCCTCTCGGGATTTTATGCCTCGGACGACGACAAGTTGATCTACGTCAGGACGCTCTCCGCGTGACCCCGACGGTCGCGGCCGGCTTCGTTCGACCGGTTACGCGTCCGACCCTGTCTTCTCGTACCGCTCCAGGCGTTTGCGGTATTCGTCGATTTTTTTCGGATCCTTGCAGGCGTCGATCGCCTTTTTCTGCTGCTCGACGGCTTCCTTGACCCGGCCGTTGTCGAAGAGCGCCCGGGCGTAGGTGTCAACGACGAAGTCCAGATTTCCCTCGGACGCCTCGACCGCGCCCTGCGCCGCCCGCAGCGCCAGCGGAAGATCGCGGTTCGACGGCTCCACCTCCTGAAGCACAACCCACGCGAACTGGTTGAGCGCCATCGCGTCGCCCTTCGACGCCGTGATGAACGCCTCGCCCACCGACGCCAGTTCCGCGGCCGGTTTCTTCTTGAGGATCACGCCATCGAAGTACTGCCGGAAGAGGTTGAGCTTCTTCGCCTCGAGCATCCGGGGCTCGTCCGCTTTCTTGAACGCCTCGATGTCGTACTTGTCCGCAAGAACGTCGTCGATCGCCTTGCCGAACGCCTCATCCAGCGGGTTCCCGTGCCAGACAATCCGCCCGGACTTGTCGATCAGGAACGCCCAGGGAATCCCGGTGATCCCGAACGCCTCCATGTAACCCCGGGTCACCTCCTGCTCCGGCGTGTCCACCGCGATGATGTAGTCCATCGCGGCGCCCTGAGACTCGACAAAGGGCTTCACCCGGTCCGCGCTTTCGTTGCTGACGCCGACGATCAGCAGACCCTTTTCCTTATACTTCTTCTGAAGCTCCGTCAGGTGCGGAATGCTCATCCGGCAGGGGGGACACCACGTCGCCCAGAACTCGACCACGATCAGGTTTTTTCCCTTTGCCGCGTCCAGATCCACCGGCGCGCCCTTGATCCAGGCGCCAGGCTTCAGCGGCGGTGCGGCGTGACCGACGCCCACCTCGAACGCATGCGCATTCGCCGCCGCCGCAAGCATCACCGCAAAGATCATCACGGATTCCGTCTGCCCTGATCGCTTAAGCATCTGTGTTCTTCCCGTCCTCGATCCGCCCGGCGCGCCACCGGCGCCGGCTTCATGTTCTCCACCCCGCCGCCCGAACTCGGCAAGCCTGCTTAAAGCCGACGCCCGGTGCGCACGGCATACATAACGGCATGCCGACGTGGTTGATTCCCTGGATCCGATAGTTGCCTGAATTCCCGGACGCGCCGCAGGCTTACGCCGCATCCGGTTCGATCGTCACGGTGAGCTTCACGGACTGAAACTGCTCCTGATAAAGCTCGGCACGCTCCTTGTGCGTCACCAGCAGCAGCGAGATGCCGGACCGGTCCGCCTCGAGCGTTTTCTCGATCGCATCCTCGGCATTGAGCGGCGTCAGTTTCAGGATGGACAGGATGACGTGCTCGAACGTGTTGACGTCGTCATTGTGCAGCAGAACCTTGTAAGGGGGGAGCAGCTGAGGTTTTCGGTCGGTTCGCGCCGGCTTCGGGGGCGCCAACACCGCCGTCGCCGGACCGGAAGGCTCACCGGGGAGAGTCGTCGCTGTCTGTTGCTCAACCGCCATCTGGGTTGCTTCCTGAGTTGGAGTTCCCGGGGCGAACTTCCGTAACGCCCGCTCCTGAAAAGACTTGCAGCCCGAGATTCATCGGCTCGACAGGATTTCCCAGTCCAGCCGAACCCATCACGGCCCCACCTTCGTAGTATTCTACCCTTCGTCCGGCGAACGCAAGAAAAAACTTATAAGTAACAGAAAAACATGATCTTAAGATCACGGAGGGTCAGCACTCACCGGGGATTTCGGACGTTCGTCGTCTTTTGCCAACGTCTCGCTCGAGCGTGCCTCCGAGGATTCCGCTCCCGGATCGGGCGTGAAATCAACCGTCCGACTCGCCTGAAGCGGATTGCCCGTCAGGTAGTCCACGAACGCCACCTTCACATCAAGCCGTCGCGCCACGGGTCGGGGCTGGTCCTGCGGAAACCGGCATTTCACGGTGTACTGGTTCGTCAGGAACTTGCTGTGCCACGCCTCCTTGACTTCCTTCGGATCCGACAGTTCCACCAGCGCGACGACGCGCGGCTCCCCCATCACCGAGTTGTCCACCACCTGCACGCTGATCCGGCCCCCGACGGTCACGACGTTTCCCTCCGCGTCGAGCGGACGAAAATGCACCGTCACCCCGTCGTCGCCGGGCGCCCCGTCATAATCCGCGCCGCGCGACAAACTCAGGATTTCCAGCCTGACCGGCGCGAACATCTTCGCTCCGGCCGGGTCGCTGAACGTCTGAAGGTTGGCGACCTGCGACTCCAGCCGCTCGATGTCCGCGCGGTGCTTTTCCGCCTCCCGCTTCAAGGCCTTGTTCTCGACCTGCAGCGCATCCACCTGCTTCTGCAACTCGACCTTCGTCGTCGAGCGCTCGCACCCCGGCGCCGCCACGATCGCGCAAAGCAGCACGACCTCCGCCGCGCGACATCCAACGTGAATCAGGTTCGTCCTCATGATGCGGACTCCGCCGACGCCGCGGACGTTCGGCCTCCGCGGTTCGTCACCCTTATATTACACTCAGGTCCGGATCCGGTGACAGAGCGCGCCCGCGCGGTCCGCGGACGCAAGCCGGCGGCGGAGTGCGCCGAGGGGAGGGGGGATCTTGTCGGGGATGCCCGAGTTGAACCACGGCGTGGATGTGCGGCGGGGATGCAGCGATCCGCGCGCCGTCGTGCTCGCGGACCGCGCCAGGTTCACCGTCCTGACGCCGACGCTGATACGCCTCGAATACGACCCGGACGCCCGCTTCGAGGATCGGCCCTCGTTCTTCGCGCTCCACCGCGATCTTGAGCCGCCGCGCTTCGACCTCGAGCAGTCCGGCGATCAAGTCAGGATCCGCACCCGCCGGATCGAACTTCAATTCCGGCGCAGCCCGGGCGGCTGCAACGCGAGCAACCTCGCCATCCGGATTCGCCGGCCCGGGCGACCGCCGGCCGCCTGGCGCCCCGGAGACACCAGCCGCGGCAATCTCGGCGGCACGCTGCGCACCCTCGACGGCGCCCGCGGGGCGGTGCGCCTCGACGACGGGCTTCTCTCCCGTGACGGCTGGTATCTGATCGACGACACGCGCACGCCCGTCTTCACGCCGGACTGGATCGAGGCCCGCCCCGGCGACGGACGACAGGACTGGTATTTCTTCGGATACGGGACCGACTACCGGGCGGCGCTGCGCGACCTCGTCGCCGTCTCCGGTCCGATCCCCGCGCCGCCCTCGTTCGTCTTCGGAAGCTGGTACTCGCGGTACTGGCCTTACTCGCAGGAGGACTTCGTCCGCCTCGTCGAGGAGCACCGCGAACACGGCTTTCCGCTGGACGTTCTCGTGATCGACATGGACTGGCACCTGCCCGGCTGGACCGGGTACACGTGGAACCGCGACCTCATCCCCGATCCCGACGGACTGTTGCGGTTCCTGCATGAGCGGGGCGTCGCCGTCTGCCTGAACCTGCACCCCGCCAGCGGCGTGCATCCGCACGAGGAGCGGTATGACGTCTTCGCGCGCGCCGTCGGCGCGGATCCCGCGTCGCGCCGACCTGTCCCTTTTGATTGCGCCGACCCCCGGTTCATGCGGGCGTACTTCGAGGTTCTGCATCATCCGCACGAACGACGCGGCGTCGATTTCTGGTGGCTGGACTGGCAGCAACAGACCACCTCCGCAATCCACCGCCTTGACCCGCTGATGTGGCTGAATCACCTGCACTTCCGCCATCTCCTGCCGATCCCGAACCCGCACCGTCTCCCCCCGCAACCCTCAAGCGCCCCCCAGGAAGCGGGCTGCGGTCCCGAACCCCTTGCATTACCGAGCCGCGCCCGTGAGGAAGCGGGTTCCGGAAAGACCCGCCGACCGTCGGGTGCGCCTCCTTGCGGACCCGATCCGGTGACTACGCAGCGCCCCGGGTCGGATCGCCTCATCTTCAGCCGCTGGGGCGGCTGGGGAAGTCAGCGTTATCCCGTGCAGTTCTCCGGCGACGCCGAAAGCCGCTGGGACGTGCTCGCGTTCGAAGTCGAGCTGACGGCGACCGCGGGGAACGCCGGGTGCGCCTACTGGTCACACGACGTCGGCGGACACTGGTCGCTCGACGGACGCTGCGACGCGGAACTCTTCACGCGCTGGGTGCAGTTCGGCGCGGTCAGCCCCGTCCTCCGCGTTCACAGCACGCGCGACCCGGCAAACGACCGCCGGGCCTGGCTCGACGGCGAACCCTACCTTTCCGCGATGCGCAGGGCCCACCTCCTGCGCCGCGCCCTGCGCCCCTATCTCGAGAGGACCGCGATGCAGTGCCACGATGACGGCACTCCGTTGTGCCGCCCGATGTATCTCGACGCCCCTGAAACGGACGACGCTTACGCCGCCCGGGATCAATACTTTCTCGGCGACGACCTGATCGCCGTACCCGTGGCGGCGCCTGGACAGGGTTCGCCGAGGTTCGCCCGCGTCGAGGCCTGGCTGCCGCCGGGGCGGTGGACGGAGTGGGAAAGCGGTCGGAACTTCGACGGTCCTTGCTGGGTCGCCTGCGACGTGGCGCTGGCCGGGATGCTGATCTTCGAGCGAGAGAACGCCGGCGTCCTGCCGCAAGACCTCCGCGACGGGCGGAACGTCCGCTTCATCGCCGAGACGCTCGACCGCCGTCTCCCCCCGACGACGCCGCGCCGCCCGCAGACCGCCGCCGGCGCATCCTGCTGCGACACGGTGCAGTTCCTCGACGACTGGCGCTTCATCGGCCCCTTCGAGCCGCAGCGCGATCGCCCGGAGATCCGGGCGGCCCTCGAACTCATGTTAAGCCCGCAACCTCTGCCCCGCGTCTGGCGCGGTCCCGACGAGCTGTGCTACGACATCCGCCGCTACCGCACGGTCGCGGCCACCGTCGCCGATCCCGCCCACCGCCTCGACCACGCCGTCAACATGAAGGCCGTCTTCGGCGAGGAAGAGTCGATCGGCATTGCGGTCTGCGATCCGAGCGCCGGCGCCGAACCCGTGGACCTCCTTCTGCGCCACGACGACCCTGTCACGCTCTGGGTCGACGGAGTCGAAGTCTACCACGCCGACGCCGTCCGACCCGTCTACGACCCCCCCGTGCGGGTTTCCCCCCCGAGCGCGACGGGATCCGGCCGCGTCGTCATTCTTCAGAAGCAGTTCGGACGCCGCTGGGGCTTCGACCTTGCGCTCGTCCGGCGCGCCGCTTGCAGGTCATCCGGGTAGCGTCCGTCGGGGGCGCAGCCCGCGTTGGCGACGGTGTGAGGCGGTCGTATAATCGCGCCAATTGCAGCGCGATCCGCCTCCGCGCTTGATCAGGAAAGGCAAACGCACATGAAAAAGATACGACTCTTCACGCCCGGTCCGGTCATGATCCCCGAGGACACGATGCTCGAGATGGCCCGCCCGATCGACCATCACCGCACCGCCGCCTTCCGCGAATCCTTCAAGGAACTCGGCGCCCTGCTGCAATACGTCTTTCAGACCAGCGGAACGTGCGTCACGATCACCGGCAGCGGGACCGCCGCGGCCGAGGCGGCGATCGTCGGGTGCTGCCCGCCGGGACACAAGGCGCTGGTCGGCATGAACGGCAAGTTCGCCGAACGCTGGGCCAAGGTCTGCGCCAACTTCGGCATCCCGCATACCGCGATGCCCGTCGAGTGGGGCAGCGGCGTCAAGGCCGCCGACGTCGAGGCGCAATTCAAAGCCGACCCCAAGCTCGACACGGTTATCATCGTTCACAGCGAGACCTCGACGACGGCGCTGTCCGACGTGGCGGCGATCGCCAAGGTCACGCGGGCGCACAACGCGATCCTCATCGTGGACGGCATCACCGCGGTCGGCGCGATCCCGGTGAAGATGGATGAGTGGGGCGTGGACGTGTACATCACCGGCTCGCAGAAGGCGTTGATGCTGCCGCCGGGACTCGGGTTCCTCGCGGTCAACGATCGCGCGTGGCAGCGCATTGATTCCGGCAAGACGCCGACGCTGTACAACGACCTCAAGGCCTATCGCAAGTCGCTGGAGAAAAACGACGTGCCCTACACCCCGGCCAACACCCTGGTGCTGGGCGCGGTCCACAACCTGCGCAAGATCAAGGAACGCGGGCTGGAAGCGATCTGGAAGGAGACGGCGCTCTTCGCGCGTGCCACGCGTGCCGCCGTCGCGGCACTGGGCCTGAAGACCTACGCCAAGGATCCGACCGATTCCGTGACCGGCATCTGGGTTCCGCAGGGCGTGGATGAGTCCAAGCTCCGCAAGACCCTGCGCAGCGACTTCGGCCAGCAGTGGGCGGGCGGACAGGGCGAACTTGAGGGCAAGATCGTCCGCATCACGCACATGGGCTACATGGATATCTTTGACACTCTCGGCGGCATATCCGCGTTGGAGCTGGCGCTGAAGAAAAACGGGCATAACACCGCGATCGGGGCGGGCGTTGCCGCGGCGCAGAAGGTCTTCGCGGAGGGGGTCGGATGACCTCGATGACCCAAGCATGAAGCTGCCAAATGGGGACGAGGCGTACATCGACCGGCGCAAGCTGGTCGACTACGCGCTCAACCCGGATCATGACGACGGGAAGCACAAAGCGGCTCTGTTCCGCGACCTGCTCGGCATGACCCGCGAGAGCGTGGAGGAACTCATTTCGGTCCTGCGGCAAGGCGCGCTCGAAGGAGAAGCCGTGCCCGGTCGCCGGGATCGGTACGGGCATCGCTACACCGTGGACATCGATCTTACCGGTCCGCGAGGGGCTGTCGTGGTTCGATCCGCATGGATCATTCGGGCGCAGGAGGATTTTCCCCGCCTCGTCACGTGCTATATACTTTAGGTCGGCCGGTGCATCAACGGACGAAGGACGATCGCATGACCCAACCTCGCCAACCTGAGCTTCTCGACCTGGTGGCTGTCTTGAGCGCGCCGGCGGATTCCGACGTCGAGGTCGGCGATGTCGGCACCATCGTCGAGCTTCTTCCCCCCGATGCGGCGGAAGTCGAGTTCCTGGACCGAAGCGGCCGCACGCGCTGCCTGGCAACGCTGCGCGTGGAGGACGTTTTAGTGCTCAATCGTCAACGCACGCCGGTCGGCTAAGGGCCGACGATGTGGAGAAGATCGTCCGCATCACGCACATGGGTTACATGGACATCTTCGACACGTTGGGAGGCATCGCGGCGCTCGAGCCGGCGCGAACGAAGTACGGGCATAACACGGCTATCGGCGCGGGCGTCGCCGCGGCGCAGAAGGTAGTCGCGAGGGGTGATTCGTTGGAGAGGGATAGGCCGTCGCTCCGACACGACAATGGGGATGTCCTCTCTCCGAGAGGACACGCTGGGCATGGCGCCTTTCCGAGCCTGACCCACCCGCGCTGTTGATAAATGAGCGACGATCCTCGGAGAAACCGCCTGGGGTTTGATTCTCCCTGGCCGACGATATAATTGGCTGAGGATGCCATGCCACGCGAACTGACCATGATCTACGAACCTGCCGAAGACGGCTGGTGGGTTGCCACCATCCCGGAAGTGCCAGGCGCGTTCTCGCAGGGACGAACCAAGGCGGAAGCCCGCGCGAACGTCCTGGATGCGTTATCGGAGCTTATGGCCGCTCGGCGCGAGACCGGTCCGTGGAGCGAGACGGCGGCGGTGACGATTGGGGCGTAGCCACGTGCCTACACAACCCCAACCCTCCGTACGCTCAAGGATCGCCGCTCGGATCAAGCAATACCCCCTCGACTTTGTCCTGCTGCTGATCGTGTTATCGATGATCGCTTGGATCATCGGGCTGGCCTTTTCGGCAAGTTCTGAGAAGCCAAGCTGGCTGCTGGTGCCCCTGACGGTGATCTACGCAGTATTCACACTATGGATGGCGGCAGCCGCCTTCCAAAATGCTGTTGCCGCTCGACGCTCGGCTGAGGCTATGGAAGCGAGCGTCGAAGAGCAACGACAAAGCCGGTGGGCTGCGTACGCGGCAACCCTGACGTTTCCGGAGGGGCTGACCTTTCGGCCCAATGCGGACGGCGCGGTTACGTTTTCTCTCGGAAATCCGTACCGACAACCCATGCTCGGGCTGTGGATCCGAATCTGGGATATGGAACCACAGGGCGCGGGCCCGGGAAGCATTAAGTACTCGACCATGAGGGAGTCTGTGCCGAAAGATGTCGAGGCAAGCGATGCCAGCGTTACGGTTCAAGTGAAGCCCACGACGCAGCCTGAGGCGGAGCGAGTCCGAGTTGGCGACCTCGCCTTGAAGCGCTACAAGGAGGTTTTCAGCGGCGAGGTGCCAAAATCCACGCTTTGCGTCATCACATACCGACATCGCGCGCAGCTTGGCGATGTCATACTTGTCTACGACTTCAAGCCGGCGAGTACCTAGGTCTCGGCCGTAAGCCCGACCCGCGATCAATACTCCCACGGCCCCGGCACCCCGCGGAACGCGTCGCCGTCGACCGCCACGTGGCAGACGGACGGGAACGACAGGTGCGTGGCCACCAGTGACTCGCGGGTTGGCGCGTTCGGGCCTGAAGGAGCTGTGTGACGAAGTCCGCAGGCGCATTGGAGACTCCGACGCGCACGCCGAACGGGTCGAGGTCCGCCTGGCGCGGCGTGCTCGACGCCCCGTGGCTGTCAACGGCATCGTCGAGAACGCCCTGGTTCGACCGCTGGACCCCACCGTGAAGCTGCGGGAACATGCGCGGGTCGTTATTGTGGAGGGAGCCTCATCGTGAGGAGTTATGATCGCTGACTGTAACTGACCTGCCCCCGTTTTATGGTCCAGTCGCTATGAGAGTTTCCTGGTTCTGTGGCATTCGGGCGGGCGGAGTGGAGTCCCCAGGCCACGGAGCGGAGCCCGCCCGAATGCCTGCCGCGATCGCCCTTGCGCCGGTCATTGACACTCTTTCTCCACACTGGGCCGCAAACGCCGCCGGGGTCTGATACCCCAACGCGCTGTGCGGCCGGTGGTGATTATACTCCAACCGGTAATCCTCCAGCACCACCTTCGCCTCCTGGAGGCTGGTCAACAATTCACGATTCAAGACCTCATCGCGCAGCCGGCCATTGAACGACTCGCCGTACGCATTCTCCCACGGCGCGCCCGGCTCGATGTAGAGTGTCTTCGTTCCGGCACTCTCCAGCCATTCACGCAGCGTCCGCGCGATGAACTCCGGTCCGTTGTCGCTGCGTAGATGTTCGGGAACGCCGCGAACCTCGAAGAGGTAGCGCAGCGTGTGGATCACCTCCCGGCTGGTGAAGCTTCGCTCCACCTCGATGGCCAGGCACTCGCGCGTGTGCTCGTCTTCGAGGGTCAGCATCTTCAAGGTCCGGCCGTCGTACGTCTGGTCGCTGACAAAGTCGTAGCACCACACGTGATCAGGATGCATCGCGCGATGACGCACCACGCCGCCAGCGCTGCTGCCCAATCGCCGCTTTTTCCGTACTTTCCGCGGCACTTTGAACCCTTCCTTCCGCCACAACCGCCACACCCGCTTGCGGTTCACGCGAAAGCCTTCGCTGCGCAGCAGCGCCCACACCCGACGATACCCGTAGCGCGGATGCCGACGGACGTGCGCGTGCATCCGCTTCACCAGCGGCGCCTCGTCATCGCGCGTCTTCGCCACGTAGCGCTGCGTCGAACGCGGCTGATCGATCACTTCGCAAGCCCGACGCTCCGACACGTTCAACGTCGTCTGAGCATCCTCCACCGCTTCCCTGCGGCGCGCCGGGCTCACCATTTTCCCTTCCCCTCACGCTCCCGCCTTGGTCGCGTTCGGCCTCCAGGATCTGCTTGTCCAGGCTGAGGTCGGCCACCAGCTTCTTGAGCCGCTTGTTCTCTTCCTGCAGCTCCTTGAGCTGCCTGGCGTCGTCGGCCTTCATGCCGCCGTACTGCAGTCGCCAGCGATGAAACGTGGCCTCGCACACCTCCAGCTTCTGACAGACCTCGGCGATGCTCCTGCCGGCCGACAGCTCTGCGTCTGCCTCCCGCAGCTTGCGGATCACTTGCTCCGGGCGGTGTCGCTTCCGCTTCATCGAAAGTCCTCCCTGCCCCGTCCAGGGGCGGTTAGACTCTCATACCGTCTGGATCAGAAAAGGGGGAGCAGGTCAACTCAGTTCGTCAACGGACTCAGGAAAGACGCCGCCTGACAGAGGGACGTCCACAGAAATTGACAATAGCTCCGGAGGAGTCCAGAGAACCACAAAACCAGGAAACTCTCATAGCGACTGGTACATGAAACAGGGGCATGTCACGCCATGCCCGGCGCACAACAAAAGCGCCCGCCGGCGGGATACGCCGGCGGGCGCCTGAAAAGTTTGATGTGAAGCGGCGTGATGAGCGCCGAATCGAGAAACTCTTGGTGGCTTGTGAGCGACAGCCGCTCACAAATGCGGTCAAGCGATAGGCTATTAGTACGGGTCAGCTCAACGTGTCTCCACGCTTACACCTCCCGCCTATCGACCTGGTGGTCTTCCAGGAGCCTTCCAGCTTGCGCTGCCGAGACCTGATCTTGAGTGGGGCTTCCCACTTAGATGCATTCAGCGGTTATCCTTTCCGTGCGTAGCTACCCAGCGATGCCCCGAGCGGGACAGCTGGTACACTAGAGGCACGTGCCTCTTAATCCTCTCGTACTAAAGAGACATACTCGCAAGTCTCGTACGCCCACGGCAGATAGGGACCGACCTGGCTCGCGCCGGTCTGAACCCAGCTCGCGTACCGCTTTAATCGGCGAACAGCCGAACCCTTGGGACCGCCTTCAGCCCCAGGATGCGATGGGCCGACATCGAGGTGCCAAACGACTCCGCCGCTATGAACGCTCGGGAGTCATTAGCCTGTTATCCCCGGAGTACCTTTTATCCGATGAGCGATGGCCCTTCCACACAGGACCACCGGATCACTAAGGCCTGCTTTCGCATCTGCTCGATGGGTATATCTCGCAGTTAAGCCGGCTTGTGCCTTTGCACTCGACGCACGATTGCCAACCGTGCTGAGCCGACCTTTGCACTCCTCCGTTACTCTTTGGGAGGAGACCGCCCCAGTCAAACTGCCCGCCTAGCACTGTCCCCTGCCCGGATTCACGGTGCAGGGTGAGGAAACAAGCAACAAAAGGGTGGTATTTCAACGTTGGCTTCCCAGCCGCCGGAACGGCCGGATCATCGCCTCCCACCTATCCTACGCATTTGCAGCCTGCGGCCAATACCAGGTTACAGTAAAGGTTCACGGGGTCTTTCCGTCTTGCCGCGGGTACGTGGTATCTTCACCACGACTACTATTTCACCGAGTCGGTCCTTGAGACAGTGCTCCAGTCGTTACGCCATTCATGCGCGTCGGAACTTACCCGACAAGGAATTTCGCTACCTTAGGACCCTCATAGTTAGGGCCGCCGTTTATGGGTGCTTCGGTCGCCAGCTTCACCTTGCGGCTGACCGGCTTCCTTAACATTCCCACACCGAGCAGGCGTCAGTCTCTATACGTCCACTATTCGTGTTGGCAGAGACCTGTGTTTTTGATAAACAGTCGCCAGAGCCGATTCTCTGTGCCCTCCCCCGAAGGGGTAGGGACCCCTTTTCCCGAAGTTACGGGGTCAAATTGCCTAGTTCCTTAAGGACCGTTCTCTCGAGCGCCTGAGGCTACTCGCCTCGCCCACCTGTGTCAGTTTTGGTACGGATCCGCGGATTGCCCCCGCCGCTTTTCTCGGCTCTTTCTCCACGCACTTCGACAACAAATTGGCCTCGCCCTTGCGGGCACCCTCGCCTCTTGTCGTGGGCTGCATCTTGAAAAAGCGCACGGCGGTTTGATCGCACCACGGAGTGCAGGAATATTAACCTGCTGTCCATCGACTACGCCTTTCGGCCTCGCCTTAGGTTCCGACTAACCCTGGGCGGATTTCCCTTCCCCAGGAACCCTTGGGCTTACGGCGACAGGGATTTTCACCCTGTTTATCGTTACTCAAACCGGCATAATCACTTGATAGGCCCACCACCACTCCTTACGGTATGGCCTGTATCTGCCTATCAACGCTCCCCTACCGACTAGAAACTAGAAACTGGAAACTAGAAACTAGACAACCCGGAACGCACACTTTTCCCCGCACCCCTGATCCATCCCGGAGGCCCCATCAAGCGGACTCTCAGGACGCTCATTCGCGGCGGGAAGACCAACTGGCGATCAAGCCGTTGATCATTCGCCCCACTTCACAGTAACCGTCATACCACTTCCTGAACTCCTCACCGTGCAGATATCCGAGATCGCGGCCGTACTCCAGCCAGACTCGGGTCTCATCGCAGGATCCAAGCGAGTTCCGCAGATAGCGTACAACGTCCTGTGGGGACGACTGTTTTCCCATACCTTCCGCGATGTTGGAACAGATCGACTTGCTTGAACGCCGCAACTGCGACGCCAGCTCGTATTGCTCGAACTTCGGAAAGGAAAGTGTGCGCCTGTGCATCGCCAGCGACAAATCGTACGCCTTACGATACACCTCGAGGTTGTGAAAAGGCATTATCTGCCTTTCTAGTCTCTAGTGTCTAGTTTCTAGTTTCCAGTCCCGTGGCTTCGGTTCCATGCTTAGTCCCGTTCATTATCGGCGCCCAATCTCTCGACGGGTAAGCTATTACGCACTTTTTAAATGGTAGCTGCTTCTAAGCTAACATCCCCGCTGTCTCAGAGAAAGGACTTCCTTACGCACTTAGCATGGATTTGGGACCTTAGCCGACGATCTGGGTTGTTTCCCTTTTGTCCACGAAGGTTAGCCCCCGCAGACTGACTCCCGGGATAGTCATCATGGTATTCGGAGTTTGGTTGAGGGAGGTAGGCTGGTGGCCCCCTCGTCTCATTCAGTAGCTCTACCCCCATGATGTAGTTGCCCCGAGGCTAGCCCAAAAGCGATTTCGGGGAGAACGAGATATCTCCAGTTTTGATTAGACTTTTACTCCCCCCCACAGCTCATCCCATAACTTTTCAACGTTAATGAGTTCGGCCCTCCGTGCCCGGTTAAGGGCACTTCAGCCTGGCCATGGGTAGATCAACTGGGTTCGCGTCTAAAGCATGCAACTAGTCGCCCTGTTCAGACTCGCTTTCGCTTCGGCTACCCCGCGGAACGGGTTAACCTTGCTGCACACCTTAACTCGCCGGTTCATTATGCAAAAGGCACGCGGTCACACGCGCCGCAAGCGGCATCGTGCTCCCACTGCTTGTAAGTATGCGGTTTCAGGTTCTTTGTACTCCGCTTGTAGCGGTTCTTTTCACCTTTCAGTCACCCTACTTGTGCACTATCGGTCGTTAAGGAGTACTTAGCCTTGGAGGGTGGTCCCCCCTGTTTCACGCCGGGTTCCACGAGCCCGACGCTACTCTGGATACCCTCTCAACGGGGAGTCTGTGTTTTCGTCTACAGGAGTGTCACCTTCTGTGCTCGACCTTTCCAGATCGTTCGACTAACACGACTTTTGTAACCCCTCGAGGGTCCGCAACCCCGCGGTGCAAGCACCACGGTTTGGGCTGATCCGTCTTCGCTCGCCGCTACTGACGGAGTCTCGGTTGATTTCTTCTCCTGCAGGTACTGAGATGTTTCAGTTCCCTGCGTTCGCTTCGACGGACTATGCATTCATCCGCCGATGCCGACAGACGGTTGCCCGCTGTCGGCGGGTTGCCCCATTCGGAAATCCCCGGATCAAAGCTCGTTTGACAGCTCCCCGGGGCTTATCGCAGCCTACCACGTCCTTCTTCGCCTCTTAACGCCTAGGCATCCACCGCACACCCTTAGTAGCTTGACCGCATTGGTGAGGGGCTGTCCGTCTCCGGACAACGTCCTGCCTCGCGTCCAAGCCACCTTTGAGTCTTCGATTCTTCAGATCGTGCTTCGATCGCCGACCGCTTTTCAGCCGCCGCCGATCTCCGCACACCTCTTTCGGCGCTTAAACCATCATCCACCTTGCCGCGATTTCGCCGGACTCCGGATGAACCGAACCCCGCCTTCCTCGCGACAGGCTTCCACGCTTCACATCTTCACTTTTCAAAGAACAACCCGCCTTCCGGATCCGGCTCCCTCACGGAAGCCTTTCCAACCGGCGGGTCGTGGATACTACAGCCCCGCGCCACGGCGTCAAGAGCGCGAAGGATACTTTTTTCATGATGCTGCGGGCCATCAAATTCAACGGCAATCCCGTCCGAGGAAAAATAATATAAATTATTGTCAATATTGATGTTAAGAAATCTTCCCGTTTCGTGCGTCGCCAGGGACCGGTCGCACGGTCAACCGCCAGCCGGTCGCCGAGCCTCAAGCAAGGCAAACGGCTCACCCTGTAGTGGGTCAGCCTGAATGATCGAGAACATCAAAACCGCAGCTTCGGGTTTTGAAACCCCTCGGCATTCCGGGCGGGGGTTGCGAAACCTCAACCCCTGCGTTGTTCCCCGCGATTCACAAAATCCCTGCTGAAAAAGGGCAAAATCGAGCTAAGACGCTGTTGCAATACGGCGGGTGCGGACGGGAAACTGCTGGTGCGGACGGGAAAAAGAACGCTTCCTTACGGGCGCGGCTCGGTTTTGAAACAGCGTCTAAGTCCTCGAGCCGCGGCGCGGGGAGACTTGAGATTCTTGAGCGTTGTAGTATTGATGGGTTCAGGTTCGGGGACAGCCGTGGTCGCACCGCGCGGCCGCCTGTCGAAGCAACAGGGGGGCCTTTTGTCTCAGTCCAACTGACCTGCTGGAAAACCGCCTCCCCCCCGATGAAAAAAGCGGATTTTTCCGGCAGACCGGCCAGGAGCCGCGACATCACCGGTTTGTGAAACCAGAAACCGAGACCCGAAACCCGTGCGAGCCGTCCTCACCTCTTTCCCGACGTTCATGCGGATCGCCCTCGCGGTCATGTTTCAGTATCGCTGGGAGATGCTGCTGTGGGCGATCTGGGGCGTCGTGTACCCGGCCGTGGCGATGGCGATGTGGAAGGCCGCGCTTGTCGGTACGGGCGGCGCAGCGCAGATCGGTGGATTCGGGGAGCGGGAGTTCGCGGGGTACTTTCTGCTGACGATGATCGTCGGACATCTTTGCACTGCGTGGGACGTTTACGAGATGGGCTACCTGGTGCGTTCCGGCGGCATGTCGCCGAAGCTGCTGCGCCCGATCCTGCCGATCTGGGAGAACCTCGCGGCGAACATCGCCTTCAAGCTGCTGACCACCGGAATCCTCCTGCCGATCTGGGCGGGCATCGCCTTGGTCACCGCGCCGCGCGTCTCGGCAAACGCCGCGGACCTTGCGACCGGCGCCCTGGCCACGCTGCTGGCATCCGGGATCAACTTCCTCTGGGGCTACCTCCTGGCGTTGACCGCGTTCTGGTTCACCCGGTCTGAAGCCGTGGGTCAGCTCTGGTTCGGCGCGCAGCTCTTCTTCGGCGGGAGGCTCGCTCCGCTGACGATCCTGCCGGAACCGATTCAGTGGGTGGCGGCGGCGATGCCGTTCAAGTGGATCGTCTGGTTCCCGGCGGCGGTGCTCCTTGGGAACCTCGATCGCGGGCAGATCCTCGCGGGACTCGCGTGGCAGACCGCGTGGCTGACCGGCGGGGTTCTGCTCTTCCGCGTCGTCTGGCGGGCGGGACTGCGCCGCTACAGCGCCGTGGGCGCCTGACGCGCGTCCGCCGGAGGATTCGGAATCCGACGTTCGTCACCGAACCGAGGACCGCAGCCCACCTTGCGGCGCCGTGCTCCCCGCACAAACCTGCGACCGCGAGGATCACCCGGCGGCAGGGAGATCGCGAAGACCCGGACGGCAGGGAGATCGCGAAGACCACCCGGCAGCGGGGAGATCGCGAAGACCACCCGGCGACCGGGGCATCGCGAAGACCCGGGCGGCGGGGAGATCGCGCGAAGACCACCCGGCGACCGGGGCATCGCGAAGACCCGGGCGGTGGGGAGATCGCGCGAAGACCACCCGGCGACCGGGGCATCGCGAAGACCCGGGCGGTGGGGAGATCGCGCGAAGACCACCCGGCGACCGGGGCATCGCGAAGACCCGGGCGGCGGGGAGATCGCGCGAAGACCACCCGGCGACCGGGGCATCGCGCGGGCTGAAGCCGCGCGGCTCGGCGCCCGGTGGGAACAGACCTCCGTCTCGCGTCGTCCTGCGGCGGTCCTTATGATCGCCGCTCGGACTCAAGGGAGCATCAACGGTGTCGTATCCTGATCTTCAGTCGTTCCTGACGGACCTCGAGGCCCGCGGACAGTTGAAGCGCGTGCGCGCCGAGGTGGACCCGGTTCTCGAGATCAGCGCCATCGCGGACCGCGTCAGCAAGTCGCCCGCGACCGGCGGCGAAGCCGCGCCGGCGACCCCGACCGATCCGGTGCAAGGCCGATCCGGCGGACACGGACTGCTTTTTGAGCGCGTGAAGGGTTCGCGTTTCCCGGTGGCGATCAACGTCTTCGGAAGTTACGAGCGCATGCGCCTGGCGCTGGGGGTGTCGAGTTTCGAGGTTCTGGCGGACCGCGTGCAGAAGCTCGTCAAGCCCGAGATGCCCACGACGCTGATCGAGAAGATGAAAAAGCTCCCGGAGCTGGCGAAGATGGCCGGATTCGGGCCGAAGGTCGTCAAACGCGGGATGTGCCAGCAGGTCGTCAGGGAAGGCGACGCCGCGAATCTCCTCGACCTTCCGCTGATCCAGTGCTGGCCTCACGACGGCCGGCCCGGTTACGGTGGGAAGCCTGAGAGCGCGACCGAGGGAACCGGGCGCTACGTCACGTTCGCGGGCATTTACACGCGGGATCCCGAAAGCGGGGAGCGCAACGTCGGCATGTACCGCGTTCAGGCCTTCGCCCCGCGGCTGGCGGCGATGCACTGGCATATGCACCACGACGGCGCGCGGCATTTTCGAAAATACAAGCGGCGCGGCGAGCGCATGCCGCTGGCGATCGTGCTCGGCGGCGAACCGGTGCTGACCTACGCCGCCACCTGCCCGCTCCCGCCCGACGTTAGCGAACTGCTCTTCGCCGGGTTCCTGAATGACGGCGGGATCGAGCTGGTCCCGTGTAAGACGGTTCCGATGGAAGTGCCCGTCAACGCCGAGTTCGTCATCGAGGGCTGGGTCGACCCGGTGCAGACGCTCATCGAAGGCCCCTTCGGCGATCACACCGGGTTCTACTCCCTGGCCGACCGCTACCCCGCGTTTCACGTCACCGCGATCACTCACCGTGAGAACCCGGTTTACCTGACCACCATCGTCGGCAAGCCCCCGATGGAGGACTACTACCTCGGCAAAGCCACGGAGCGCGTGTTCCTGCCGCTGCTGCGGATGCTCATCCCGGACATCGTGGATTACGACCTGCCGATGTTCGGCGCGTTCCACAACTGCGTCTTCGTGAGCATCCGCAAGGAATACCCGATGCAGGCGCGGAAGGTGATCCACAGCATCTGGGGCGCGGGGCAGATGATGTTCTCGAAGATGATCGTCGTGGTGGACGAACACGTGGATGTGCATGACCCGAACGACGTGTTCTTCCACGTCGGCGCCAACGTGGACTGGCGCCGCGACACGGTGATCGCCGACGGACCCTGCGATGTCCTCGATCACGCGACGCCCTACTACGGAACGGGCGCCAAGATCGGCATCGACGCCACGCGCAAGATCGCGGGCGAGGGCGTCATTCGCGACTGGCCTGAGGAGCTGGAAATGAGCGCCGACATCAAGGCGCTCGTCGCCCGGCGGTGGAGGGAATACGGACTCTAGGGAGCCTGGTGCGAAAGAAAAGGGATTTTCAAAGCTCGGGAGGCTTTGAAAGAAAACGGCCTCGGATTTGCAAAGCCCTCCGAACTCTGTAAACTTCTTTCAGAGCGCCTAATTCATGGATCCCAAAAGCTTTACATCCAGGGACGCAGGTGAAATCCGAAAAACATCCACAGGTTATTGGACGTTCATTCCCCGCCCGCTACCCCCGAAGATCGAATACACCGCGGAACTGACGCTCCTGCTCTCGCAAGCCGATGCGGCGCTGAGCGAACTCTCGGGCTTGGGGCGATACCTGCCAAACCCTGATCTACTGATCGCGCTGTATGTGAAGCGCGAGGCCGTGGCTTCGAGCCGCATCGAAGGCACACAGGCTGATCTTTCAGACTTGCTGCTGGACGAGATCGAGCCGAAACGCACGCCGCCGGGCAGTGACGTGTTGGAGGTGCGCAACTATGTCGCGGCGCTGAACCGCGGGTTGCGACAGATCGAGAAACTGCCGCTCGCGGGACGGCTGGTGCGCGACCTGCACAAGGTGCTGATGCACGGCGTGCGCGGCCAGGAACGCACGCCGGGCGATTTTCGCCGCACGCCGAACTGGATCGGCCCGCCGGGCTCGACGCTGATGACGGCGACCTATGTTCCGCCGCCGCCCGATCCAGAGATGCACGAATGCCTGAAGCACTGGGAGGTGTTCGTCAACCAGCGCGGCACGATGCCGGAGCTGGTGCAGTGCGCGCTGATCCACGAGCATTTCGAGGCGATTCACCCGTTCCTGGACGGCAACGGACGCATCGGCCGTCTGCTGATCATGCTGTTCCTGATGGAGCGCGGAAGGCTGAGCAAGCCGCTGCTCTACCTGTCCAGCTACATCGAACAGAGCAAGAGCACGTACTACGAGTCTCTCCAGCGCATACGCACGCACGGCGATTGGCCGGCGTGGTTGCGGTACTTCCTGACGGCGGTGCGCGACACGGGTCGAAGCGCGATCGCGCAGAGTCAGTCGATCTTGAAGCTACGGGACGCCTTTCGGGGGAAGCTTGCGAAGCAGCACCGTGCGCTGATGCTGTTGGACGAGCTGTTCGTCAATCCTTATACGACGGTGACGCGTGCATCGGAGCAACTAGGAGTTACCCCGCCGACGGCGCAGAAGACGATCGGAATCCTCGAGAAGGCGGGCATGCTCAGCGAAGCCACCGGCGCCAGGTGGGGTAGGGTCTGGTTGGCGCGTCCGATCCTGAAGGCGGTGGAACCGACGCGATCCGCGTGAGTTCCGATTCTTCAAATCCCCGGACTGCGCAACGACTCCTGCTGTCCGGCGCCCGGGGCGAGGGGCGTTCCGCTTTCGGAATCAACCGTCAAAGTCGCCCGGAGGCGGGCGCGGTTCCGCTGAAAAGTCTCTTCAAACCTCGGGAGGTCTTGACGAAGACGCCCCCGAGGCTTCAAAAAGTTCCGGGCGTTTGTCTGCCACTTCCGCAGCGCCGAACCCACGCATCCGAGGAGCTTTCTTTGTGCGGAAGGATCTGCGTGACGGGATCGGCGACGTTGGTCGGCGCCCGGTCAACCGGGCCGCGTGCCACGGCAGTTGGGATACCCCGGACAACCCCAAAACTGGCGGTTGGCATTGGGTCCACGCCTTGCAGTCCGACGGACCATCAGGGCGCCGCAACGAGGGCAGGCGGGTGCCTGTCCTTCCAGCCGCGACCCGTCGCACTGCGGTCTCTCCTTGGTTCCGGAAACAGACGCTCGTGGTTTTTCCTGCACCGAGCGGACCATCTCGACCAGATCATCCCCCCCAACCAGCGCGATGCGATTCTCCCGGGCGAACGCGGCGGACTCGGACGTGAACGTCCCGTAGCTCACCACGATGCCGTAATCGGCCCGCTTACTCGCCATGACGCCCCGTAACTCCCTCACCACCTGGACGCCGACTTTGCGACATTTCCAATGCTTGCATTGCACAAGCGTCGTCCGACCGCCTTTTCTGAGAATGACGTCGATGCCGCCGTCGCTCCGCGAATCGCCCGTTCGATCGACTGCAAAACCCTTGCGGCGATACGCCTCCGCGACGAGCTCCTCAAACTCACCCCAAGACAGATCGCGGATGCTGCCCAACCCCGTTTGGATGTCGAGCCGCCGGCGATTCTGAAACTTCACGAACTCGGCCAACCCCCAAATGACCAGAACACAGAACGCCGCTACGCGGGCCGAGTTATACGCCAGTGAAGCGAAGACTCCGCCGATGGGATCGGCCGCCGTAGCGCCGGATCCCCTCGGGCTCAACAGGATTGCCGGAATGATGCTTCGCAGGACGACGTAAACGATCGCCGCGAAGATGGGGCCGAACCACCAGGGCTGGGTTACCAGGGTACGGAAAATCAGGTCGGGCAATGTTTCTGATGTTCGACGTGCCATCCGCGCGCTCCAGCATCCACCGCTCCTGAATGCGGGGTCGCCTCGATCTTAACAAGCGGTTTCAAAACGGTCGCCTGCCGACTCGGCCGGCTGAAATCCTTGGCGGAATTCGCGCGGCTCGGTGCAGAATTCGCGCGGGCTGAAGCCGCGCGGCTCGAGGCGGAATTCGCGCGGGTTGAAACCGCGCGGCTCGGTTTTGAGACCGCTTGTAAGTCCTTGTTGGCCGCGGAACAAACGTCTACCCCCCCACCCGTGGACCGCCTGCGTGCAGGTTGCGCCACCAGAGGTCGAAGGCGACCAGCGACCAGATCACGCCGCCCAGGTGATCGCGCCCGCTCAGATGATCGTCCACCACCCGGCGGACCGCCGTTGCATCGAACCATCCGGACGAACCGATCCCCAAGGCGTCGGGCAACGCCAAGGTCAGATCCCGCAGCTCCCCTCGAAACCACTCGTTGAGCGGCACGCGGAACCCGACCTTGGGGCGCGTGAGAATCTCGCGGGGAACATGGCGCGCGGCGACGGCGCGGAAGACGCGCTTCCCTCCCCCGCGGTGAAACTTCAGCCGCGACGGCATCCGCGCCGCCAGTTCGACGATGCGGCGGTCCGACAGCGGGACGCGGCCCTCGATCGAATGCGCCATCGTCATGCCGTCGAGCTTGGTGAACCTCTCGCCCGGCAGCAGCGTGCGGATGTCGGCGTAAATGAAAGGCGTCATCCAGTCGGGCGAGTCCGCGTAACGATCGAACGCCGTTTCATACGGGAGCGGCTGATCGACCTGCCGCAGCACGTCCGGCGACAGCAGCCTCGCCGGCGCGGCGAACGACGAGCGGTTCATCGCCAGGAACGCCATCCAGCTTCGCCGCGGCAGCCGCGCGGCGGCGGCGGCCTTGCGCGAGCGGCGCAGATGATTCCCAAGCCGCGACGTGGCGGGCAGGCGCTCCGTCACGGACAGCGCCCCCTCCAGCGCGCCCAGCGCCGCCGCGGGACAGACGCGATGAAGGGCGACGAGGCGCTGCAGGTGCTGATAGCGGAGGTCGTACCCGGCGAAGATCTCGTCCGGGCCGTCGCCCGAGAGGACGACTTTCACATGCCCCGCCGCCAGCCGCGACAGGTGATACAGCGGAAACGCCGACCCGATCGAGCACGGTTCGCCGAACGCGCGCACCACGTCACCCGCATCCTTAAGCAGGTCAGGCTCGAACGTCGTCGCATGATGCTCGACGCCCAGCGTGTCGCGCAGCAGGTTGAAATACGCCGACTCGTCGTACGCGCGCTCCCGGAACCCGATGCTGAAGGTCTTGACGCGCTGGCCGGCCGCGTCGTGCATCAGCTTCACGACCGTGCTCGAATCCACCCCGCCGCTTAAGAAAGCCCCGATCGGAACGTCGGCGATCATCTGGCGCGTCACCGCGTCGCGCAGCAGCGCCTCCAGCTCCTCCTCCCAGTCCGCGTCGCGGCGACTCTCGTCCGGCTGCATGTCGAAGTCCCAGTAGGGCGCCACTTCGACGCGGCCGCCGGCCGTCACGGTCAGCAGGTGCCCCGGCGGGAGCTTGCGAACGTGCTTGTAGATCGTCAGCGGGGCGTGGATCGACTGAAATGCGAGGTAACAGTAAAGCCCGTGAGGATCAATCTCGGTGGGCACGGACGACCCAGCCAGCAGCGCGGGCAACGTGCTGGCGAACGTCAGCCGCCCGCCGTAATCGCTGTAATACAGCGGCTGACCCCGAGACGGTCGCGGGCGAGCAGCAGCGAGCGGCGCTTCCCGTCCCAGAGGGCGAAGGCAAAATCGCCGAGCAGCGCGTCGACAAACCTGAAGCCTTGTTCCTCATAAAGATGGACCAGGACTTCCGTGTCGGACTGCGTGCGGAAAACGTGCCCGCGCGACTGAAGCTCCGCCCGCAGCTCCCGGAAATTGTAGATCTCCCCGTTGAAGACGACCTGCACCGTCCCGTCCTCGTTCGACATCGGCTGTGCGCCGGTGCAAAGGTCGATGATCGCCAGTCGCGTGTGCCCGAGCGCGACGCCCGCGGCGTCGCGCTCGAACCGGCCTCGACCGTCCGGGCCGCGATGCGAAAGCAGATCCTGCATCCGATCGAGGGGGGGACATCGCCGGGATGCTCGCCGGAATAATCGAACGATCCACAAATCCCGCACATGAAGAACTCCGATTCAGCGGCGCCTCCCGGTCGTGTTCCGACGGAGTCTCAGTCCGTCAGGTTGAGCGAGCCCCGCCCCCCGCGTCCAGCACCTCCGCCAACCGCCGCGTCAGAAACCGGCGATCAAACTCCGTCGAAAGGCGATCTGCGAAGGCCGGCCGGCGACCGGTTCGTTTCTCCGTCAGGCGCTCGGCGATGAACGCTTCGATTTCGGTCGGATGGAAAGGGCTGATGCATACCCCGACGCCCGAGGTTTTGACGATCCGCGCCGTCTCCCCTTCCTCCGCCAGCGCCAGCACCGGTCGGCGGGCAACCATGTATTCGAAGAGCTTCGCGCGCACGGCGTAGTGGGCGATGTTCGCCCCGGCCTCGACGAGGAGGACATCCGCGCGGCACATCCGCTCGAAGGCTTCGCGCTGCGGAACGCGGCGGGGCGGCGGCGCCAGCCCGAGGAGGTCGCACTGATTCAGCAAGTCCGACTGCGAGGGCGTCAAGGCGCCAAGGAATTCGAGCCGGATGTCGGAGGAGGCGCATCGCCCGGAGGCGAGCAAACCGCGCACCGCCCGGCACAGGCCGTCGAGCGCGTCATCCGCGTAGAACCGTCCGGCGTGCAGCAGCGTGAGCGGCGCCTTGGGGTCCGGCGTCAGCGACGCGCCAATGCGCTCCGACAGAAGCGCCAGGTCTTCGTCATAACCGTTGGAGATGACGTGGAGGCGGTCCGGCGGAAGCGTCGGGTCGGCGGTCAGGTACAGATCCTTCATCGCCTGCGTCACGACGACGACGGCGTCGGCGGTCTTAAGCACGGCGCGTTCGCGGCGCATTGCGGCCTTATGCCCGGGAGGCGCGCCGCGAAGGTGCCAGACGTCGCAGGCATACGGGTCGCGGAAGTCGGCGACCCACGGCAGACCGGTCGCGCGCTGCACGCGGCGGGCGATGAGGTGATTCTGGAACGGGGGGCTGGTGCTGAAGATCGCGCGGCAACCGGCGGCGAGACGCTTCGCGGTCTTGAGCACCGGCAGAAACGACAGAGGGTAAACCTCAGGCCCGAAAAGCTTCATCAGGAAACTCTTAGCGCCTGTCTCGCCAGTCGTCGCCTCAGACTCCGCCGCCCCGGCAGGTTCAGGCGATCTCACGGACGCGCTCGCGTTCCTCGTACTGCGGCCCAGCGCCCTGCGGAGACGCGATCGCCAGACGTATTCCCAGTTCCGCATCTCGTGCAGCTCGACATGCGACGGAATGCGATCGCGCAGGCTGGCGTCGGCCAGAGGTCCGAGATCGCTTTCTCGCTGCGTCATCACCACCGGCTGCCAGCCGAATTCCGGAAGATGCCGCGAGAACCCCAGGGCGCGCAGCGATCCCGGCCCGCGCGAAGGCGGGTAGGCGCCGACGGTGATCATCAGGACACGCTTGCCCGGTTTATGAAGGCTCTGGCTCATTCGGATCGCGCCTCCGGTGACGCTGAGCGGGCAGAGGATCCATCTCGCTGTGCGTTCCAGTGATTCCGAATGCCGGTCAGGAGATCGCGCATCGACAGGATGCCCCACCGATCATAAAGCAATGCCACAATGATGGCGTAAGCAGCCGCACTGAAGCACAGAAGTGGAATGTCATGTATCCCGCCGACGTAGGGCTTCGCCAGGAACACGGCGCCGGCGAGGGCGGCGACACCCGCCGTCCTGGCCAGCGTCGCAAAAGGTAGAACCGCCCCGATGCGACCACCGTAGTGTTTTCCGATCCAGCTCAGGCTCAGCGGAAACAGACAGAGCGCAAGAGACAGAAGTCCGCCCCACGCGGCCCCTACCGGTCCTAACGGCGAAACCAGCGCAAGACTCAGCGCCGCATTGACCAGCAACGCCGCAACGTTGATCCACAACAGGAGTTTCCCCTTGCCCGCACTCAGAAAAAGATTCCCGATATTGACGATCCGCAGCGGCAGTTGCAGCGTGTACACGCGGAAGGGCGCGGCGCTCGCCTCGTATTCCTCCGTGAACAGCACGCGCATCGTCTCCGGGGCCATCGCCACGAAGAAGACCGTCATCGGGAAGACCAGCAGGGCGCTCTTCACCGCGGCGCGCCGCCACAGCGCCAGGGCCTCGGCTTTGCGATCCTCCTGGGTAAGTCGCGTGGCTTCGGGCAGCAGGACGCCGGTCACCGACGTGCTCAGCACCCCGACCAGCGGCAGCTCGACCGCCCCGACGGCGTACACGGCGTAGGCCTCGACGCCGAACATGCCCGCGACGATCAACTTGTCGAGTTGAGACCGCAACACCCCGAAACCGCGCATCAGCCCCAGCGGGAAGCTGTAAGCGATCTGCTCGCGCATCCCGCCCCAGGTCGGCGCGGACGGACCCGCCGGACACGACCGCCACATCAGCAGCATCGCCGGAAGGAACACCACCGCCGCTCCGACCACCTGCCCCGCGACCGCCCCCGAGGGCGTGCGCCAGATCAGGCATGCGCCGATCGCCAGCACCAGCATCGCCAGCCGGCTCGTCCAGTTGTACATCGCCAGGCGCCGGTAGTGATCCGTCGAGACGAGGACGGCGCTGACCGCCATCGCGGGCAGCATGAACAGCGCATACGGCGCGAAGATCAGCAGCGTGCGCTCCAGCGCCGCGTTCGGCTCGCCGGTGCGCGACGCAAGGAGACGGTTCCCCCCGAGAAACATGAAAAGCGTGAACGCCAGCCCGCACACGCCCAGCAGCAGGAGGTTCTCGACGAGCGTCCCGCGCATCCGATCGCGGTTGCGCGGAAGGAAGTAATACAGCGCCAGCGGCAGCCCCATCGCCAGCAGCGGCGCGGCGAGGTTGTACGAAAGCAGCGTCTGCTGATACGTGCCGAAGTCGGCCTTGCTCAGCAGCCGCGACAGCACCATCGCGCTGCCGAGTCCGACGAGGCTGGTCAGCAGCGTCCCCGACGCCAGCATCGCGGCCTTGAATGTGCGCGAAGTCGCCATCCTTGTGCGATCAAACCTGACGCCCGGGTGTCTGTCTCACGAAGATCAAAGCGCCGCTCGCGGCCGGGATTTCACGACGTTGCATTCGCCGCCTCGCGCATGATCTTGACGCCGGAGGACGTGCCGATGCGCGAGGCGCCGGCTTCGAGCATCGCCGTCAGCGTCGCCCGATCGCGGATGCCGCCGGAGGCTTTGACTTTCAGGGGGCTGGCGTGGCGATGCAGCAGGCGCACCGCCTCGACCGTCGCCCCGCCCGACGGATGAAATCCGGTGGAGGTCTTGACGAAATCAGCCTCGCCCTCCGCGGCGCAGCGGCATCCGAGGATGATCTGATCCGGGAGGAGGGCGGAAGTTTCGAGGATGACCTTGAGGAGGCGTCCGCTTCCGCAACCGTGGACGGCGTGGGCGACGGCTTCGATGTCGCGGCGGACGTGCGCCGCGTCGCCGGCGATCAAGTGTCCCAGGGCGACGACCATGTCGACCTCGTCCGCGCCGTCTTCGATCGCCCGGCGGGCTTCGTCGGCCTTGAGGTCGGACCGCGTCGCGCCGAGCGGGAACCCGGCGACCGTCGCCACCTTGACCTGCGACCCGCTCAAGCGCCGCTTCGCCCGGGCGACGTGGACGGGGTTGAGGCAGACGGCGAAGAATCCCTGCTCGCGGGCCTCGTCGCAGAGGCGGTCGATCTCCTCCGGCGTCGCCTGCGCCGCAAGCAGCGTGTGATCGATCGTCGCGGCGATCTGGTGACGGGTGAGGTTCATGAACGCGGGATCATCGTGCCGCGCCGCCGGTCGGATTTCAAGCGGCTTCGACCGCCGACCTCGCGCCCGCCCGGCGGCGGACGGAACGCCGGCGACCGTTCAGACCCTGTTTCAACGCCTCACTGACAGGGCGGAATAAGAACGCTTCCTGACGGGCGCGGCTCGGAGGTACCACGCCGGCTTACACGCTGTTTCAAAATCCGCCGGTGCGGACGGGAAAAGAACGCTTCCTGACGGGCGCGGCTCGGTTCTGACGCCGCGTCGCGCCCCGGTTCGCCCTCGTGTTGATCTTGGCGCCGTCGTTCCTGCGACACGGGGCGATATCCCGGGCGATCGGGGCGAGATCCCCGGCGATCGGGGCGAGCGGCGGGGAATGTAAGAAGTTTCCCGCCGCCTTGCCGGGCGGTTTGCCCCTTCGGTAGGATAGCCGCGCCTTCTTGGGGGCCGGCGGTGTTGGATCAGGATCAACTCGGGAATCAAGGGAGAACTCTCATGCAGCGAACGATTTTTGTCTCGACGGTCATGCTCGCGATCGCGGCGCTGGCTGCGCCGGTCGCCGTTCAGGCGGACCAGCGCGTCCTGATCGCCCGGAATGATCCGAATTCGCCCAACTTCTTCTCCGTCGAGTTCCCGCCGGAGTTCGGCGGCGTCACCACCGCGGACATCGTCAGCACGCACTTCGCCATCGCCGTGGATGAAACCGGCGAGACCGCGTCGATCCTCGCCTGGTATCAACACGTCAACCCGCTGACGATCGGCGGACAGAGCACCGGGGACATCACCGTCGCCCTCGACGGCGACTCGCACGGCGCTTACAGCGAAGAACTCAGCGGCGGCAACACGCTCGAAGGCCGCTTCCGCACCGAGGAGGTCTACGCCGTCCACTTCACCGGCGACCTCAGCCAGTTCGGCATCGAGTCGCCCTTTGTGCTGCCCGGCGTCTCGACGGGATTTGTCAAGTACAACGAGGACGGCCGCAGCGGACGGATCAGCATGAACTGGAGCGGCGAGGGCAGCCTCGGCGGCATCCCCTTCACCTACCTCTGCGCCGTGAACGCCTTGTTCGAAACCGCGTCGGACTCGTGCGAGGGCGTGCGGAACGTCCGCGCGTCGTGCGACGAGAACGGCTCGCTGCGCGTCGTGGTCAAGATGGCCGACGCCGGCCGCGACGGCGACGTCCTGATCCTCGAAGTGAACGACGGCGTTTACGGCACGGATCCGATCCCGGTCGTCGTCCGCGGGCATCGCGCCAAGCTCCGCCTTCAGGGACGCACCGGCGAGCAGACCGTGACCGTGTCCAGCGGCGACGGCGCGTGCGGCGACCCCGTCGCCTCGCAGTGTCCGTGACGAAGACGCGGAACCATCGAAAGCAATCGAGGGCGCGGGCGGCCTGCCCGCGCCCTTCTTTTGCGCAGTCCTGAGTCTCCATCTGACTCCGGTGCGGACGGGAAAAGAACGCTTCCTTACGGGCGCGGCTCGGAGGTGCCACGCCGGCTTACACGCCGTTTCAAAATCCGCCGGTGCGGGCGGGAGAAAGAACGCTTCCTGACGGGCGCGGCTCGGAGGCGCCACGCCGGCTTACACGCCGTTTCAAGACCGCCGGTGCGGACGGGAAAAGAACGCTTCCTTACGGGCGCGGCTCGGAGGTGCCACGCCAACTTACACGCTGTTTCAAAGCCCGCCGGTGCGGACGGGAGAAGAACGCTTCCTTACGGGCGCGGCTCGGTTGTGAAACAGCGTCGTCTTAATCCCCCGCTTCGAAGAGCGAGCCCAAGCCGCCGAGGAGGGATCCCTGATCTTTGCTGCTGAGTCCGCGGGCGTTGGCGAGGACACGACCCGCAAGCTTCGAGAAAGGCAGCGACTGCACCCAGACCACGCCCGGACCGGTCAACGTCGCCAGGAACAGTCCCTCGCCGCCGAAGATCGCGTTCTTGATCCCGCGCTGCATCTGGATGTCGTAGTTGATCGACGGTTGAAACGCGACGAGGCAGCCGGTGTCGAGGCGCAGCGTCTGCCCGGAGGACAGCTCAACGCGATGGATCGTTCCCCCCGCGTGGACGAACGACCACCCGTCGCCCGTGAGGCGCTGCAGGATGAAGCCCTCGCCGCCGAACAGACCGGTGAGGATCTTCTTCTGAAACGCGATCCCGACCTGCACGCCGCGCGCGGCGCAGAGGAAGGCGTCCTTCTGGCAGATGATCTCGCCGCCCAGTCCCGCCAGGTCCATCGGAACGATCTTGCCCGGGTAGGGCGAGGCGAAGGCGACGCGCTCGCGCTTCGATCCCGTCGCGCCGAACGTGGTCAGGAAGAGCGACTCGCCGGTGACCACCCGCTTGCCGGCTTCGAGGAGTTTTCCGAAAAAGCCCTGCTGCTTGCTCGGGTCTCCGAAGACGGTCTGCATCTGGATGCCGTCGGTCATGTACATCATCGACCCGGCTTCCGCGATGACCACCTCTCCGGGATCGAGCGTGACTTCGACGAACTGCATGTCGTCGCCGAAGATTTCGTAGTCGATCTCGTCGGCGCGTTTGCGACCGCCGCCGGGCGAAGGCGGGGGACCGGCGGGGGCGCCGGCGAACGCCGCGAGGTGCCGCGCCTCGACCCACTGCGGCGCGCCCGGACCCCAGACGAGCGTGTGCGGTCCGCCGACCTGGGGCAGAATGCGCTGAAGCTCCTCGCGCGTCACCGGTCCGACCGTCTGACCGTCCTTCACGTAGTACCAGCCGTGTTCAGCCGACATGAGATTCTTCCTTTCGTGCATCTGAGTCCAGCGCGAATTTCCGCCGGGGTTCCCTGCGTATTCGCGGTCCCGCCCCGCGTATTGCAAACCCGCCAGAGCGATGGCAGACGGACATCCTCCCGCGGTTCGCCGCCAGTGCCTCGACAACTCGACGCGCCGACTGACGCCGCGGTCAGCGGTCGCGCGAGGGGTCAGACGTTGAACAGGTTCAAGAGCACGGTCTCGGCGGCGGTGAACACCACCGTGGCGAACTGGCTTGTCACCTCGTTGATCAGCAGTTCGCGAAACTCCGTGGCCGAACACCCCCCCACCTGCAACAGCGGCAGCACGACGCCCGAACGCCCCGCGAGCCTGCCCACGACCGCATCACTTCTGTGGATCCAACGCATTCTCGAAGTTCCCGGCATCGCCGTCCGCTTGACGACGCAGCGGACCTTTTGCCGGTGGGGACTATGCCGCCGCGAATCCGGGATGACAAGCTTCGGTCCCGCCGGCGCGCCCGTCCGTTGCCTTCAGCCCGCCAGGAACGCCGGCTACGGACGGTCGACGACCGGCGGCGCCTGCGTCGGCGCCTCGTCGAGAAGGCGGAGGCACTGGCGAGTCTGAACGTCGTCCGGATCAAGACGCAGGGCTTCGGTCAGTGCCTGTCGCGCCTCGACCGTGCGTCCGGTGGCAGCCAGGACGACGCCGAGATTGTATTGCGCCCTGGCGGACTGCGCATCCAACCGGACGGCGATGCGAAGGTGGCGCAATCCGCCGGCGACGTCATTCAGACCGCACAGCGCCGCGCCGAGTTCCGCGTGGGCCGCGGCGAAATCCGGACGCAGGTCGATCGCCCGTCGCAGATGCGGAATCGCCGGACGAGCCCGCCCCGCGGCGATCAGGGAGGCGCCCTGCGCGGCGTGGGCGCGGACGAGGGCGTCGGTCTGGTTCGGGGGACGGTGGAATCCCCAGCGATCCGCCGCCTCCAACCGTCGCAGAACTTCATTCAACCGAGCGAGCGTCTCCTCCGTGTCGGCGTCCGAATGCGCTGAGGTCCGGCGGAGGGCGTCGAGGTCGCGCAGGCCCGTCCAGACGAGATACCGGATCGCGGCGCTGTGGACGGTGAAGCCCGCGCAGGCGACGGCCAGTCCGGCGAAGATCTTTCCCGCCGGGCGCCAGCGTCCCTCGCGTTTCAGAGACCAGCGGTTGAAAAAGACCGTCGGTCGCCTGACAAGACGCGCGGCCAACACCGCCTGATACCCGCCCAGCAGCCCCAGCGCCAGGCTCAGAAAGAACGACACCTTTTCATACAACCCTCGAAAGATGACGACGCCGGCGATCATCCCTGCCGCGAGCAGCGCTTCCTCCGTCCACGAGAAGTCGTACCGTGCGCGCACCGGCTGATCGCGGACCGTCACCTTCGCCAGCGCGGGCGGTCCGAAACCGTAGTGGACCGCGCCGTCGGGACAGACGCCCACGCAATCCAGGTCTTTCAGGCAGGCCGGGTTCACGACCATCCCGTAGCGCTGAAGCTCGTCGGCGACGCGGACGTGCGAACCGCATACCGCGGTGCATCGCCCGCAATCGCTGCACGACCGGTCGGCAAGGCGGATCCGCCCCGGCGCCGCCCGATCCGCCCACGCGAACCACGCGCCGTAAGGACAGACATACGTGCAGAACCCGCGCGAGCCGAAGACGTAGATCAGCACGACGCCGCAAACCAGAAACGTCGCCGCCGCAACCCCGGGTCCGGGCAGGTTGCGCCAGAAGTGCTCCGTCCAGAACGACGCCCAGCCTTCGGCATCCGTCGTGACGCGCCACTGCGGTCCCGTCCGACCGCTCAGCCAGCGCAGCGCGACGGGCCAGACGAACATGTACAACGCCACGCACGCCGGAGCCCACGCCAGCACCCGGCTGCGGATCGCCTTCGGGCGAACGCCAAGGCGATGAAGCGCGACGGCGCAGAGATCCTGAAGGGCCAGAAAATGACAGCCCCAGGAGCAGAAAAAGCGACCGAAGACGGCGGTGGCCGCGACGGCCAGGATCATGAAAAGAAACCCGGCCGTCACGATGCCGGCTTCGAGCGCATAAACGACTTCGTTGAGTTCGAGCGGCGCCAGAGTGTGCGAGGCGAGGAAGGCGTGGGCGATGTGGGCCGCAATCAGCAGGTGAACGACTCCCAAGGAAAGGGCGCGCCACCGGCTGAACCGTGATTGCAGCGGCCTGACGCGGTCCAGGGCGCGCTCGGACGCCGGACCCGCCGCGGATGCCGTCCCGCGCGGCGCCCGATCGCGCCCCCGTCCGCGACGGACGCCGCGATCCCCCTGGGTTTTTCCGGCCGAGCGCACGCTCACGATCGTTCCTCAGGGATGAGTCAGGACGTTGGACAGCGCCGCGAAGTCGCGGAGATCCGCCCGCCCGTCGCCGTCGAAGTCGAAGGTCCGGCATTCCTCCTCGCGCGCGACGGTCCGGCCGAGACATCCGGCGAACCGCGCGTAGTCGTCGAGATCGAGATCGCCGTCGCCGTCCGCGTCGCCGCGCAGGAATTCGGAAAGCTCGATCCGCCCGGCCGCCATCAGAATCGGCGGACCTTTCCCGGATCGGCGCCAGAGGCGGTGCAACGTCTCCCCCCAGTGATCGGTGGTGTTTCCGTCGCGCAGCGCCTCGATGTAGTGTCGCGTAACCGTCTGATAATAAAGATGGATCTCGGCGTAGGCGGCGCGCTGCGGAAGCCAGTAAGGCGCGTCGTCCCAGTGCTGACCGTCGGCGTACTCGTGTGCGACGACCGGCGCGCCGGCGGCGGCGAAGGCGACGCGGGTGAAGCCCCGCGGGGGGATCCGGCTGTCCTTGACGATCAGGTCGGCGAGCGCCATGTGCGTCGTTTCGCCGGCGGGATACCCGGTCAGCTCGGACATGCGGTCGCTCAGACCGACGTGCATCTCGTAGACGACGGTCGATGCCTCGTCGAGTTCGGCGTGGTCCGCGTCGTAGGCGCCGTACTCGCGGAGCAGCGATCCTGCGGCATCGAACACGCGAACCTGAAGGAACACGCGCCGGCCTTCAATGTGTCCGGTCGGCAGCTTGTGACCGGACTCGTTGATGACGCGGGCGACCAGCGTTCCGCCTTCCTGTCGCGGTTCGAGCGTGGCGGCGCGCCGGAGCATGTCCACGGCGCGCTCGCGTCCTTCTCGCAGCGCGTCTTCATCGACGTCGGGATCGTCGGCGTAGTGATCCGCGATGATCTCCAGCACCCAGGCGGACGCCCCGGCGAACGTATGCCGCGCGAGATCCTCGCGCGTCGGACCGAAGAAACACGCCTGCCCGGTCGTGCGCGGCATGTGACAGTCCTGACACGTGCTGACGACGCCCCCCCGGTCGCCGCCGAACCGCCCGCCCATGTCCACCCCGCCAGCGGCGAAGGCGCTGAGCTTCCACTCCGTGTACGTGCGTTCGAGAGGAAAGTGATGCGTCGGATCCGTATCCGAAACCGGGAAGTCGATCTCGTTGAATTTGAACGTGCCGTCCGAGCGGCGCTCAAGCGTGACGTTGCCGACGTCGTGGCACGTGCCGCACAGGTCGGCGCTGCGATGAAACGGCGAGGGGACGACCGGATGACCCGAGTCCGCGTCCTCGCGCGGACCGCGGCGCGTTCCCGAGGGATCCAGCACGAACATCGCGTTTCCGTAATGCGCCGGAACCTCGGCGAGCGCCGCAAGCACGGCTTTGTCCTGGGCCGGGCTGATGCCGGGACGGTACACCGGATCGACCAGGCTGTGACAGAAGTGGCATGAGACGCCCTCGCGGTCCACCGCGTCGAGCGTGCTCCCGTCCGCGTCGAGCGCGTGACCCGTCACCATCGACATCGGGACGTGGCAGCGCAGACAGAAGTACCCGACTTCCCCCACGTCCTGGTTGGCGAGCGTCATCTGGGCGTAAAAGAGCGGATCCCGGCCCGCATGCGCCATCAAACTGCCCGACCACGTCGAATACGGCTCGACGTCCCGGTCGTAGAAGGCGTGACACTCCGCGCAGGACCGGGGGGACTGCATCACGTCGGGGGAGACGTCGCCCACCTGGGTTCCCGGAAGGTGAAAGTCGCGCAGCGTCGTCGGAACGACGGCCGCCGCAGCGATCCCGACAACAAGAACGCCCGCGGCCAACGCAAGACGCGCACGCCCGGAGGTTCGGACCCCGGGGCGGGCCTTCAGGGGGTTCCGCCGTCGAAGTGGATTCATGACGTTGTCTCCGCACTGCCGACCGCGAACCTGCGCGGGCGGGATTTAATGACGATAAAACCATCTTCTTATCTTTTATTGTAGCACACGTCCCCGACGCGCGCCAAGGGATCACCCGGTTATCATCCCGATGGCGCGATTCCGCGCTGGCCGTCGTGAGTGAGCGGGAAGTTCAAGCCTCTTGAAAGGATCCGGCTCGCGGCAAGGCCGGTTGTTTTGTCCAGGCTCCAGCCGCACCTCGACGGCGCGGACGCAGGTCCGCCTACCGTCTGCCGGGACCGCGCATCTGCTGGACGAAGCGGCGGTAGTCGCGCAGCGTGATCCGCTCGTCCAGGTCGAAGTCCATCAGGCGGCAGGGAGGCGGCATCGGGCCTTCCTCGCCGAAGCAGATCCAGAACGCGCGGGCGTCGAAGAGATCCACGTCGTCGTCGCCGTCAACGTCGCCGGGGCGCGGGCGCTGGTTGACGTCGAAGGCGTCCACTGCGCCATCGTAGTTGATGTCGAAGACGTTGAAGTCGTGCGCGAAACGCCGGATCGTGAACGTGCCGCCCTCTCCGTGAAGCCGCACGAACTCGGCGGTGGCCGCCCGGTCGATCTCGTCGGACGCGCCGTCGCCGTTGACGTCGCCGAGCACGGGGTTCGGGAACACGTCGGTGTAGACGACCAGCAGGCTGTCCGGGTCTTCGCGCGAGTAAGGCACGCCGAGCGCCGCGGTCAGCGTCCAGCCGTCGGGGTCAAGGTGACCCTGCGGGTTCTTGTCGCGCCAGGCGAGGATGATGTCCTCCTCCGGTTCGCCGCTGGGATGCTCGAAATACCACTGCGCTCCGATGACCAGGTCCGCAAGGGCCTCCAAGACCGAGGACTGGTTGCAGGCGTTGCCGTCGTTGCGCTGCGGCGTCTCGTTGCGGCGCTCGGCGTCGGCTTCGTTGGTGAGGGGGAAGACGAGCGAGATGGTTGTCTGATCGAGGTTGTCGTCGTGCGCGAACTGCACGATCGAGTCGGGCGGCATGTACTGCCCCGGGCGTCCGCACCCGGAGGCGAAGCTGTAGCGCTCGTACCCGTGTGCGCGATGAAACAACGGAGCGACGACCCACCACGTCTCGCCGCATTCAAACAGACGATCGTCGTCGCCGTCGATGATGAGGATCGAACCGTCAGCGACGAACTCGCCCACGAAGTCAAGGTGAAACTCCTCCCCGTGGCGCTTCGTGAAAGGCGGCTCGTCGAACCCGAGGAGAAAATCCTCGAACCACCGCGCCGCGCGGTTATGAAAGCGCGGCTCGGAGGGCAGACCGCCGAAGCGCGCCGCCACGCCGAGATACCGTTGCATCGGCGAGCGCAGTTCGCCGCCGGTCCGCACGTCGGCGTCAACGTCGATCTCGACGAAACCGATGACCGGGTTCGGTCCGAACGCATAAGGGTCGAAAAGCTTGGCCACCTGTCCCGGCGGGTTCATCAATCCGGCGAGGACAAGGTCGAGGCGGACGAACCCCCCCTGCCGGTCGAAGCGCCCTTCAAACAGATGACGCGACGGATTGACCGGCGCCCACGCGCCCAGGGTGATCGAGGTGAGTTCGGCGGGAGCGTGCTCGAGCGGATCATACGGACCGTCGTCGCCGATATCCGTGCGGCGGATGCGGGCGTCCTCGACCGGATCGTGAAACACCCGCTCTGACTGCGCGTGGCAGATCGCGGCGCCGGCGGCCAGCAGGTAAGCGCAGAGCATCGACCTGATCCGCGCGTTCCCGGGTAAGGCGCAGCCGGATGTTCCCCCTGAATTGAGCCTGTTTCCGGTATGCATCGCCGCCAGACGCCTCAAGCCAATCCTAGCCCGCCGAGGTCGCGGAAACCACATCGGCGTGCGACACGGCGAACCCGACCGACTCTCTCCTCGCTTCAAAGACCATCATAACGCTGAGCGACCCTCGCCGGATCGTCTAAGGAGAGATTAATGCGACATTCTCGGGGAGTTTCGACGCCTGTAGTTGCCACCGGGGGCGGACGCGAAGGGCCGAAGCAGCGGCGCGAGTCTTGACGGACGGGGGTATGTCTTTTGAGACCCGCGGTCCGTCACTACGTTCTCCGTCCGTATTTCCCTTTCACGGGGGCATGCCGATAAAAGGAAGCGCCCGAGGGGGTTCCGTCTTGGCGACGGTCGCGGCATACACGCTCTCCGCGCCGGCGCGACGCAGCACACGGGCGCACTCGAACACCGTGGCTCGGCTGGTCATCACGTCGTCCACCACGAGAAGCGAACGGCCTTCGATCGTCACACCGCGCGCCAACCGGAAGGTGCCGCGCACGTTGTCCCGCCGGGCCGTGATCGTCAGGCCCGTCTGCGGTCGCGGGTGCCCGACGCGTTCAAGCAGCGGCATCACGGGTCGATGCAATCCGCGACTGATGACGCGCGCCAACTCGCTGGGCAGGTGAAGCGGGCGGCTCACTCGGCGCGACCAGGAACTGGGCACCGGAACAACGGCGTCAACCGTCGTTCCCCACGCTTCACGAAGCACCGATCGGGTGAGTTCCTCTCCCAGCGGCGCCAGGATCTCACTACGTCCTTCATACTTGGCGCTGGTGATGAGTCTCCGCAGAGCCGGTCCGTATGCGCCGAGGCGCACCGCGCCGTTTACCGGTAGCTTCATGTCACGGCATGCCGGGCAACGTCGATCCCGCGAGGGAACCGGCGGCGCCGCCGATCCGCATGAAGGACAGCCGGGCACGCCGATATCGGCCTGCCAGCCATCATCGCACGCCTTGCAGAACTCGGCTCCCGGCTCCGTCGCGCCCGTCCGGCAGATCAGACAACATCGAGGGTAGACCGCATCGAGAATCGCCCGTGTCGCGTTCCCGAGTTTATCGGTGAGGAGACGTCGGACCGGGTTGATCGCGGCTCGTGCCATCTCGGGAGATTGTAACCGGGTCGCGGTTCGGCTCGCCGGGAACTGTCGCAATTCGTCAGGCCGTGGACCGCGGTTAACGACTCCGGAACCGTTGAGGTATGATAGTCTGGTTGCGTAGATCAGGGGGCGCTCGGATGTCGCCCAAGAGGGTCGGGTTGCACCTTGCCGAGTTGGCGGATTGCCCCGCTTCAAGTCGATTGCTACCATCCTGAAATAATTGCGGCATGTTTAGTTTCTCCTTGATGCTTCGAGGGGTTGCGTTTTCGCCGGGGATAAACGCTGGGTCGATCGCCCCCGGTTTCGGATGAATCACACATGTTTAATACAAAACGGGAATTTCTGCGCTGCATTTTGGCGGGCGCCGTGACGGCGATCTTCGTTGAGGCGCGGTCCCTCGCGCAGATGCCGCCGACGAAGGTCGTCGTCGCCGAGGCCCGGGCGATCGAGACCGAGATGCCTGTTACGCTGGTCGGGACGCTGGCCCCCGCACGTCGAAGCCAGATCGGGTCGGAGGTGGCCGGGCTGGTGGCGGAGATGCCGGCCCGGCAGGGAGACCGCCTCGATCAGGGACAGTTGATCTGCCGGTTGAACGCGGACGTGCTCGAGCTTCGGCGGGCGGAGGCCAAGGCGCGGCTGGCGGCGCTGAAGGACGTTCACCGCGAGCTTCTGGCCGGAACCCGCGAGGAGGATCTGCGTCGGCTTGAGGCGCTGTCCAAGGAAGCCGAGGCGCGGGTCACGCGCTGGAAGTTTGAGCTGGAGCGGGTGGAGAAGTTGTATACCGGATCCGAGGCAGGTTCGATGCGCGAGGTTTACGACGCCCGGGCGGAATACGAGATGGCGGTGCAGCGGCACCTTGCGGCGCGGGCGGAGTTCGAGATGGCGCAGCGCGGTCCGCGGGTGGAGACGATCGCGCGGGCGGCCAACGACGTCGCCGAGCAGCAGGCGGTGGTCGATCGGCTGGCGCGCGAGGTCGAGAAGACGACGATCGAAGCGCCTTTCGCCGGGAGCGTGGTGAGCCGCGTGGTCGAGGTCGGAGAGTGGGTCAACGCGGGCGGAAGGGTCATCGAGTTGGCGGATCTGGGCAGCGTGCTGGTGCATGTGGACGCGCCGGAGTCGGCGCTGCCTTTCATCCAGGTCGGCGACGAGGCCGCGATCCGGGTGGAGGCGCTGGGCGAGACGATCCGCGGGCGCGTCAAACACGTCATTCCGCAGGGCAACGAGCAGGCGCGGACGTTTCCGGTCGAGATTGAAGCGTCGAACACGGACGGAAGGCTGGCGGCGGGGATGTTCGCGCGGGTGACGCTGGCGGGGGGTCCGAAGCGCGAGTCGGTCGCGGTTCCGAAGGACGCGGTCGTGCAGCGGGACGGCGTGGATTACGTCACGTTGATCGTGCCTGGGCGCGAAGGCGGCATGATGGGGATGCCGACGCCCGTGACCACCGGTCTGGGCGTGGAAGAGTGGATCACGATCACGTCGGGGAACGTCGCGCCGGGGACGCAGGTCGCCAGCCGGGGCAACGAGCGAATTGCGTTTCCGATGCCCGTCATCCCGGTGGACGCCTTCGGGACGCCATCGCCCGCAGCGCAGCCGCCGGGGGGGCCTCCCGCAGGTCCGCCGGGCGACGCGAAAGGGACGGAATCCCGCGCGGGCGAGCGCAAGGAGGGTCGCTAGTTGGACCCGATCAAGTTCGTCATTCACAACCCCGTCAAGGTGGCGGTCGGCGTCGCGCTGGTCGTGCTCTTCGGGTTCCGCAGCGTGTTCGAGATTCCGAAGCAGCTCACGCCGGACGTGGACCGCCCCTTCGTGACGGTGACGACGACCTGGACGGGCGCCAGCCCGCAGGAGGTCGAGAGCGAGATCATCGACCGCCAGGAGGAGAAGCTCAAAGCGGTCAAGAACGTGGTCAAAATGACCTCGACGGCGCAGGAAGGCTCGGCCGTCGTCAAGCTCGAGTTCCCCGTCGGCGTCGACAAGAACGCGGCGCTGCGCGACGTGTCGGACAAACTGCGTCAGGTGGAGGCGTATCCCGAGGAGGTGGACGAGCCGACGGTCGTCGCCACCGACGACGACATGGAGAACACGATCGCGTGGATGATCCTGAGCAGCGGCAGGGATTTCGACGTTGCGAAGATCAAGACGTTCGTGGAGGACAACGTCAAGCCGCTGCTGGAGCGCGCCGAGGGCATCGCGGAGGTGGACGTTTACGGCGGGCTGGAGCGCGAGGTGCAGATCGTCGTGGACGCGCCGAAGCTGGCGGCGCGCGGATTGACCTTCAGTGATCTGGACGGCGCCCTGCGTCGTCAGAACCGCAACATCTCCGCGGGCACGATCCTCCAGGGCAAGCGCGACTTCGCCTACCGCACGGTCGGGGAGTTCACCCGTCTGAGCGAGATCGAGGAGACGGTCATCGCCTACCGCGAGGGCGGTCCGGTGCGGGTGCGCGACGTGGCGACGGTGGTGGACGGGTTCAAGAAGCCGATCAGCTTCGTCAAGAGCAAAGGCGAATTCGTCATCGCGATGCCCGCGCGGAAGGAGACCGGCGCGAACGTGCTGACCGCGATGGACAACCTCAAGCGCCAGATCGAGGTGGTCAACCGCGACATCCTGCGCCCGATGGGGCTCGATCTTTCGCTGTCGCAGGTCTACGACGAGACGACGTACATCAACGGCGCGATCGACCTGGTGATCCAGAACATCTGGGTGGGCGGGTTGCTGACGATCGTCGTCCTCTTTCTCTTCCTGCGGAGTCCCAGCGCGACGGGCGTCATCGCCGTGGCGATCCCGATCTCGATCATCGGCACGTTCCTCGTGATTCACGCGCTGGGGCGCACGCTGAACGTCGTGATGCTCGCCGGGATGGCGTTCGCCGTGGGGATGGTCGTGGACAACGCGATCGTCGTGCTGGAGAACACCTACCGCCACCGCATGATGGGCAAGACGCGCTTCCAGGCCGCGTTCGACGGCGCCCGCGAGGTCTGGACGGCGGTGCTGGCGAGCACGCTGACGACGATGGCGGTGTTCATCCCGGTGGTCACGATCCAGGAGGAGACGGGGCAGCTTTTCAAGGACATTGCGATCGCGATTTCCGCGGCGGTCGGGTTGTCGCTGCTGGTGTCGGTGCTGGTGATCCCCCCGCTGGCGGCGAGGGTGCTCGGCGGAGAAGCGTCGGTGCTTCGCGGCGACAAGCCGTGGTTCTTTGCGGAGTGGGTCGGCTCGCTGAACCGTCTGCTCCTGGGGCGCACGGGGTCGCGCGTCGCGGTGGTGCTCGGTTTGACGGCGCTGTCGATCGCCGGGAGTTGGGCGCTGGCGCCGGACCTGGACTACCTCCCGGAAGGCAACCGCAACCTGGTGTTCGGATTTCTGATCTCACCGCCGGGTTACTCGGTCGAGGAATTCAAGCAGATGGCGGCGATCGTCGAGGACGGCGCGCCTGAAGATCCGATCGACGGCGTGCGGCATTCGTGGGAGGCGGCGATCGGTTCGGCGGAAGCGGCGGCGCTGCCTCCGGTGGACATGATGCTGGGGCCGGGCGGCACGGTTCCGGTGCGGGTCGTCCCTCCTCCGATCCAGGATTTCTTCTTCGTGTCGTTCGGCGGCGGGGCTTTCATGGGTTGCACGTCGAAAGATGAAGACCAGGTCCGCCCGCTGGTGAACTACATGAGCCACGCGGCGATGCGCGTCCCCGGCGTCTTCCCGGTGTTTTTCCAGTTCTCGCTGTTCAACAGCGGAACCGGTTCGGGCAACGCCGTGGACCTCGACATCCGCGGCGACAACCTCGCGCAGGTGGTCTCCGTCGCGTCCGCCCTCCAGGGCGCCATCCTGGGCCGCGGGTACAACTACCCGCAACCCAACCCCGGCAACTTCGACCTCGGCCGCCCCGAGATCCGCATGACGCCGAAGCGGGCGCAGGCCGCCGACGTCGGGCTGTCCGCCACGGACGTGGGGTTCATCCTTCGCGCCTGCGTCGAAGGCGCCTTCGTCGGCGAGTACAACGACCGCGGCGACAAGATCGACATGGCGATCAAGATCGCCCGGGAGGAGCGCGCCCCGCTCGAGACGATCGCCGGAACGCCGATCTTCACGCCGCGGCAGCACGTCGTGCCCCTGTCGAGCATCGTTCACATCGAGCGCACGACCGCGCCGCAGCAGATCAACCACATCGAGCAGATGCCCTCGGTGACGCTCTCCGTGCAACCGAAGCCCGGCGTTCCGCTTCAGACCACGATGGACGATCTGAACAACGAGCTGATCGCGCCGATGCGCGCAGCGGGAGTGATTCCGCCGTCGGTGTTCGTATCCCTGTCCGGGACGGCGGGGAAGCTGACGCAGACGCGGCACGCATTGATCGGCGATTTTCACGGGCTGGTGCGCGGGCCGCGCCTGCTGGGGGCGTCCGCGCCCGTGACGATGGGCGGACTGGGCGTGCTGGCGGTCCTCGGGTCGCTCGGGCTCGGCGCGACGCACGGGCGGCGCTGGGGCTTAAGAGCGCTGGTGCTGTCGACCTGCCTGCTGGCGCTGGGGTTCTTCGCGTACAACTATCACCTGACGTTCGAGCTGATTCAGTCGCGCATGATGCTCGCCGTCGTCATCACCTACCTGCTGATGGCGGCGCTGTTCGAGTCGTTCGCCTATCCCTTTGTGATTCTCTTCTCGGTTCCGCTGGCGGTGGTCGGCGGGTTTGCGACGCTGCGGTGGGTAAGCTGGCGGAGTTCGTATGATCCTTACACGCCGATCCAGCAGCTCGACGTGGTCACGATGCTCGGCTTCGTCATCCTCATCGGCGTCGTGGTGAACAACGCGATCCTCATCGTGCATCAGTCGCTCAACGGCATGCGCGACGAGGGGCTTTCGCACACCGAAGCCGTCATCAAGTCGGTGCGGACGCGGACGCGCCCGATCTTCATGACCGCGATGACCACGGTCTTCGGCACGCTGCCGCTGGTGTTGATGACCGGTCCGGGCAGCGAGCTCTATCGCGGCATCGGCAGCGTGATGACCGGAGGGCTGACCGTTTCAACGATCTTCACCCTCGTGCTCGTTCCGGCGCTGTTCTCGTTGTTCATGGACCTGAAGGTCTGGATCTACGGCGAACCGCTTCCGGAAGAGCGGCACGCGCCGGTGGGTGCGGGGGCAATCCCGGAATCGCTGCTCGGACAAGGGCCGGGGCGTCGACCGGCTCCCGCGCATGCCTCCGCGCCAGACTCGCCGGTTGCGGCGTCCGGCGCGGGGCGGGGCGCGCACGCCTCCCGCGCGGACGGTGGTCACGTCGCGCCTCCCGCGCCTCATCATCCGCCGCTGGCGCCCGCGCCGCCGACGTCGCCGGACCCGTCGGCGGTGTGAGGCGGGGCGCCTTCACCGCAAGGGGCGCGGTATCGACGAACCGCGTCGAAACGTATAATCGAAGACAGGGCGGCGTGCGGAACTGCCGGGGTTGGCGCGCGTCAGCGTCCGAGGCGGTACGCGGAAGGTCTGATGGTTTGCGACGGGGCGACGCGCCGCTTTCCACGAATTGCGGACCCACGAAGGCGACGGGCTCATCATGCTCAGGGAAGATTTCGAGCGATCGCTGGGGGAAGGGGCGTCGCGGTCCCTGCATGTGGCGCTGCGCGACGGGCCGAGGATCAAACTCCCTCCGCGCATCCGGTATTGGATCTGTCCGAACGTCCGCCACATCGGTATCTTCAAAGGCCGCCGGCTGGATCGGACCGTGACGCTGCGTTACGAGGACGTCGAGACGGTTGAACCCCGGGGCGGCGCAAACGTCCGAAACGGAGAGGGCGGCAGGAACCGAACTCCGGGCAAGTCCGACCGGGGAAAACGAGCATGAGACCTCAGGATCTGGAGCACTGGATACGTCGTGAACCCTTCATTCCTTTTCGATTATTCCTGAGCACGAGAGACAAATTCAACGTCCGGCGACCTGATTTCATCCGGGTGGGGAAGAGCCGATGCACGGTGGGGTTGTTGGATGACGCGGACAAGGAGCGCAACGTGGATATCGCCCTTGTTCATATCGCGTTGATCGAGGCCGTCCCGCCGAAAGCAAGGCTTCGGAGTTCGGACGCGTAAGCAGGGAGAACCGTGATGAGTTGCGGCGGCGGGACGGAACAGATCAAGGTGGACTGGAGCCTCCAGGAGGATCCGGAAAAGCTCGCGGCGTTTGAGGCGCGGATCGACCGCGGCGAGCTGATCGAACCGGGCGACTGGATGCCGCACAACTATCGCGCGGGGATGCTCAAGATGGCCGAGCATCACGCCAACAGCGAGATCGTCGGCGCGCTGCCCGAAGGGGAGTGGATCACGCGGGCGCCTTGTCTGCGGCGGAAGCTGGCGCTGATCGCGAAGGTGCAGGACGAGGTCGGACACGGGCAGATGCTCTACCGCGTGTCGCAGGATCTGGGCAAATCGCGCGACGCGATGCTGCGCGACCTGATCACCGGCGTGACGCGCTACCACAACGTCTTCAACTATCCCGCGCCGACGTGGGCGGACGTCGCCGCGATCCAGTGGCTGGTGGACGGCGCGGCGATCATGAATCAGAAGTCGCTCGCGGACGGCAGCTACGGTCCCTACGTCCGCACGATGAAGCGGATCAACATGGAGGAGGCGTTTCACTTCAAGAGCGGCGAGGACATGGTGCTCACGCTCATGAGCGGCACGCGGCGTCAGAAGCAGATGATGCAGGAGGCGTTCGACCGCTGGTGGTGGCCGTGCGTGATGTTCTTCGGTCCGCCCGACAAGGACTCGGTGAAAACGACGCCGTTCATGAGGTGGCGGATCAAGACCGCCACGAATGACGAGCTGCGCCGGAAATTCGTGGATCGTTTCTCGCCCGCGGCGCTGGATCTGGGGCTGAGGATTCACGTCGTCCGCAAGGGTCCGGACGGACTGGTTCTGCGCCGTCCGGACGGATCGTTCGACGTGACGCCGGACCCCTTGGCGAAACTCGACGAGAAAACCGGCCGCTGGGGGTTCAGCACGCCCGACTGGGACGAGTTCTACCGCGTGATCAAGGGCGGCGGACCGCTCAACAAGGATCGCGTCGCCCTGCGCCGATTCTCCTACGAGCAGGGACGGTGGGTCCGCCGCGCCGTGATGAACGGCGCGAACGCGGGCGCGCCGCCGGGGCGCAACTAGACGCGGCTCGGTTGAGGGGGCGTTTTGGCGATGAGGGACGTTCGTGCGGGCTGAAAATGCGCCGCTCGGGTTTCGAGAGGTGAAGCGATGGCGACGCGGATCGAGAAGGACAGCATGGGGGAGATGACCGTTCCGGCGGAGGCGCTGTGGGGGGCGACGACGCAGCGCGCGGTCGAGAACTTTCCGGTCAGCGGGTACCGGTTTGGACGGCGGTTCATCCGGGCGATGGGCCTGATCAAGCAGGCGGCGGCGAAGGTCAACCGCGATCTGGGCAAGCTGGACGAGAAGAAGGCGGACCTGATCCTCCGGGCGGCGCAGGAGGTGGTGGACGGAAAACACGACGATCACTTCGTGCTCGACATCTTTCAGACCGGGTCGGGCACGAGCACGAACATGAACGCCAACGAGGTCATCGCCAACCGGGCGGTGCAGATCGGCGGGGGGAAGATCGGCTCGAAGGAGGTTCACCCCAACGACCACGTCAACATGGGACAGTCGTCGAACGACGTGATCCCGGCGGCGATCCACGTGGCCGCGGCGGAGGCGATGCGATCGGACCTCGTGCCGGCGCTGGAGATGCTTTCCTCGGGGCTGGCGAAGAAGGCGAAGGAGTTCGCGGGGGTGCTGAAGATCGGCCGAACGCACCTGATGGACGCGACGCCGGTGACGCTGGGTCAGGAGTTCGGCGGGTACGCGCGGCAGGCGGCGCTGGCGGCGTTGCGGGCGACGAAGGCGGTGCGGGCGTTGCGGGAGCTTCCGCTCGGCGGGACGGCGGTGGGGACGGGGATCAACACGCATCCGGAGTTCGCCCGGCGGATCTGCGCGGAGTTGAGCAAGGTCACGAACATCGAGTTCGTCGAGGCCGAGGATCACTTCGAGGCGCAGGCGTCGAAGGACGCGGTGTGCGAAGTGAGCGGTCAGCTTAAGGCGATCGCGGTCGGCCTCGCGAAGATCGCCGGCGACATCCGCCTGCTGGGCAGCGGTCCGCGCTGCGGCATCGGCGAGATTCTCCTGCCCGCGACGCAACCGGGCAGCAGCATCATGCCCGGAAAGGTCAACCCGGTGATGTGCGAGATGGTGGGCCAGGTGGCGGCGCACGTGATCGGCGCGGACGCGGCGGTGACGGCGGCGTGCCGCGAGAGCTTCTTCGAGCTGAACGTGGGCATGCCGGCGATGGCGCACAACCTGCTGGAGGCGGTGCGCCTGCTGGCGTCGGCGTCGCGGGTGTTCACGGAGAAGTGCGTAAGCGGCATCACGGCGAACGCGGAGCGATGCCGCGATCTGATCGAAGGATCGCTGGCGATGTGTACGAGCCTTGCGCCGCTGGTGGGGTATGACACGGCGGCGGCGATCGCGAAGGAGGCGTTCGCCACGGGCAAGACGGTCCGCCAGGTCGCACAGGAACAGATCACGTCCGGGAAGATCAAGCTGACCGCGGCGCAGCTCGACGAGGCGCTGAACCCGGCGGACATGATTCACCCGAGCGACAAGGTGCTGCCGGTGTCGGCGTAGCAACGGACGCGGCACAGAAGCCCCCGCAGGCATTTCCCGACGCAATCCCGCGAGCACGACGGCGCAGCCCCGGCGGTCGGCGTTACAGGCGCGTGACAGACCCGCGTCGGACGCGCGGTTAGACTTTTCCGATGAGCCGAGGGAGGACCGGGCCGCCGCGGGTCGGCGAAGGGGGTCTTTCGGGGCGTAGAATCCGTCGGGGGCGTGCGGGGGAGCCGACATGGGCGCGAAACGTCGGGTGGTGATCGTTGAGGATGAGCCGGCGATCCGTCGCGCGGTGGTGGACATTCTGAAGATGGCCGGATACGAGCCGGTCGAGGCGGCGGACGGCGAGGCGGGGCTTCATGCCTCGCGCGCGGGCGGGGTGGATCTCGTGCTGCTGGACCTCATGCTGCCGAAGCTCGACGGGTTCGACGTGCTCTCGGCGCTGCGCGAGACGCACACGTCCTTGCCGGTGATCATCCTGACGGCGCGCGGGGCGGAGGACGACCGCGTCCGCGGATTGAAGCTCGGCGCGGACGACTACGTGGTGAAGCCCTTCTCGGCGCGGGAGCTTCTCGCGCGGATCGAGGCGGTGTTGCGGCGCACGCCGGAGCGTCCGGCGCAGATTCTTCGCCTCAAGCACGGGGCGACGGTGGTGGACTGCGCGCGTCATGAGGTGGTGACGCCCGACGGTCAGCGGACGGCGCTGTCGGAGATGGAGGCCGAGGTGATGCGGCGGCTGGCGACGCAGCGCGGACAGGCGGTGTCGCGGGAGTCGCTGCTCAGCTCGGTCTGGGGCATCCGCGACGGACGGGTGGAGACGCGGGCGATCGACATGCACATCACGCGGCTGCGCAACAAGCTGAGCGGATCCTCGGCGGAGGGCAACGGCGGGGGAGAGGACTGGATCGTGACGGTGCGCGGGAAGGGATACATGCTCGGCGCGGACGTTCAGGTCGAGACGGAAGGGCGTGGGTCGTGAGCGGACCGGCAAGACTGAAGACGCTGGCGGGAGCGGGGTTCGCGTTCATCTGCGTGTTCGTCCTCGGGGGACTGATCTGGGCGACGTGGCTGACGGTGCGCCTCGAGGATTATGAGCTTCGGGCGCTGCGGGAGGAGGGCGTGCAGTCGGCGCTGTGGCGGCTGGACAACACGCTGATGCCCTTCCTCGCGCGAGAGACGGGCCGCTCGTACCGGCACTACAGCGCGCGCTACGCGCCGACGTCGCTGTCGCGCAACGGGACCGAGGTCAACGCCTCCGAATTCACGCTTCCGTCGCCGATCCTCGAGCAGGATCCGCCGGAGTGGGTGGACGTGTACTTCCAGTGGGGGGAGAACGGTCAGCCGACCTCGCCGCAGATTCTTCCGCACACCGGCGATCGCTGGGGGCTCGCGGGTACGGAAACGCCCGCCGCGCCGCCCGCGGAAACGCTCGCGCTGGCCGAAGCGCTGCGAGAGCTGACGTCGCACCTGTCCTATGACGATCTGCGGGACCGGTTCAACGCAGCCGTGGCGCGAGACCTTCATTCCGCACCGGACCCCGGCGCTTCGGCTGAACCGATCCGCCTCGCCTCCGCACAATCGCGCGGTTACGAGCGCTTTCAGGAAGCCCAGATGCGCGGGACGCAGGAGTGGGCGACGCGCCAGCTCGTGAACCGGCAGTTGCAGCAGTCGAACACGCAGTTGATCGGGTGCGATCCGATCGACGTCGTGGCGCAGAACCTTCTGAACGAAGTGGAGAACTCAAACCCGGCGCTCCCTTCGGATGTTCCGGAATACGCGGAGGTCTGGGTGACGCCGATGATCCCGGTGTGGCTGCCTCGGGAGGGGGAGCTTCCGGGGCTGGTGCTGATGCGGCGCGTGACCGTGGCGGTGCCCGAAGTGACGGAGTCGTCGGTGTATCAGGGGCTGGTGATCAACTGGGAGAAGCTGCGCGACAGTCTGCTCGCGCAGCTTGCGGCGTCGCATCCCCGCGCCACGCTGACGCCGGTGACGTCGGCGGCGGGAACGCGCGACCACAACGTGCTGGCGACGCTGCCGGCGCGGCTGGACATCGAACCGGTGACGGCGGGCGCGTCGCTGTGGACGTGGAACGAGGGGCGGGCGACGCTCCTGCTGGTGTGGGGCGTGGCGCTGGTGTCGCTGGGCGTGATCGGGCTGGGGCTGCGAACGCTGCTGACGGTGTCGAACCGGCGCGTCGAGTTCGCGTACGCCGTGGCGCACGAGCTGCGGACGCCGCTGACAACGTTCCGTCTTTACACCGACATGCTGGCCGAGGGGCTGGTTCCGGAGGAGTCCCGTCCGGAGTACCTTCAGACGCTGAACCGGGAGTCGAAGCGCCTCGCGGACGTGGTCAACGGCGTGCTCGAGTACGCCCGGATCGAGAACCGCAAGGTCCGCCTCGCGCCCGCGACGATCCGTGCCGACGAGTTTCTCAACCGCACGCGGACGACGTTCGGCAAGGCGTGCGCGGATGAGGGCGTGCAGCTCGTCACCGACAATCAGTGGGCGGACGGGCGCCCGCTGACCACCGACGTCGAACTGGTGCTGTGCGTGCTGGGCGTGCTGGTGGCGAACGCCTGCCGGCACGGACGCAACGGCGACGCCTCCCGCGTGCTCGTGCGTCTCGGCGAAGCCGGCGAGCGCATCGCCCTGGATGTCGTCGACACGGGTCCGGGCATCGAGGCGTCGGACGTGCGCGCGTTGTACAAGCCGTTCCGGCGGGGGAAGTCGGCCGAGTCCCGGGCGAAAAGCGGGCTGGGGCTGGGGCTGGCGCTGGCGAGGAACTGGTGCGGACTGCTGGGGGGGCGTCTCGAACTCGTCCACCGCAAGGATCCGACTTTCGGCGGCGCCCACTTCCGAATGACGCTGCCGCAGTTGCAGAACCACGGCGTGATCGGATAGCGGCGGCCGACGCAGGTCGACGGCGTATCTCTCCCGGTTGCCGATTTCCCCAGCAGCCCGTCGAAAAAGGGTGGGCCTCCCTCGCGGACGCCGATTGCTCCGGGAAAAACTCAAAGCTCATGAGAACGACGCCGAGTTTTTCAACGGGCGGTGAAAAAACAGGGGAGCCCGAGTTCGCCGTGTCCCGGACTCCCCCTGTCAAGGAAGGCTGGCCGCTCCGAAGAGCGGAGACCCTCAGCCTCCGGTCGTCTATCGGTCGATCATGCGCGGCACTTCATTTGCGCCTCCCTCGCGCAAAGATGGCGGAGAACCCCGCCCGGACACCTGCCGACCGGGCTTGAAAACGTCGCGTCGCAACGGCGCGCCGCTCAGACGCCCGTCTCGCCGCTGGATGCGACGCCTCCTGACTCCCTGCTGGCGGGGTCACGGACCGTCGTCGTCGGCGATCACCGGCGTGAACGACGAAGCCGATCCCGCCGCGTTGGGATCCAGCGCCATCACCGCGCCGGTCCGCACGTCGACCACGTAAATCCGACCGTCGATGACGACCGGCTTCCTCGCCAGCACCTCGTCGCGCACCGTCACCGTGTTGCCGATGACCCCGACGCAACCGCCCAGCGCGGCCGTCATCGCCAGGCACGTCGCCGCCGCTACCGCTTTCCTCGTCATTCAAACCTCCCTTTCCTCGCGGGATTGAGCTTCTGCCGCCACGGGGCCTCCTCCCCACATGATATCATGACACCGCGCGGATCAGGCGGGTTAGCCTCCCGACTGAAGTCGGGAGTCGGCGGCGGGACGGTCAACCCCGGCAACCGCTCCGTCGTTCAACGTCGGGCGCAGAGGGGTCGTTCGCGCATCGCCTCCCCGTCGACCTCATCAAACCGCAAATCCGCGGGGCGCGGCGCGGGGATGGGGACGCAGGCGCCGTGCCCCCCTCTCCGGCATGCTCCGGACCTACTTCGACGTCCACGCGTCGGGCGCTTCCTTCTTCACCCAGCTCATGTGGTAGTCCTTGTCCTCGACGGCTGCGGCGTCGGTGGTAAGCCTCAGCGGCTTGTACGTGTCGCACATGACGGCCAGCTCTTCCGTGCGCTTCGTCCCGATCGAGCGCTCGTACGTCCCCGGGTGCGGTCCGTGAGGTACGCCTTGCGGATGCAGGCTGATCGACTCGGACTCGATCCCGCGGCGCGACGTGAAGTTGCCGTCCACGTAATACAGAATCTCGTCCATGTCCACGCTGGCGTGCCCGTAAGGACACGGGATCGACTGCTCGTGATAATCCACGAGACGCGGAACGAACGAGCAGACGACGAACCCCCGGCCGGCGAACGTCGTATGAATCGTCGGCGGAAGATGCACCAGCCCCGTCTTCGGCTGGTAGTCGAGGATGTTGAACGCCACGGGGTAGATCGCCCCGTCCCAGCCGACCACGTCGTGCGGGAAGTGCTGGTACTGGTGAACCGTGAGCGCGTCCGCCTGCTTGACGACGACCGGATACGGCGGCGGTCCGTGCGTCTTCTCGTCGAACTTCAGCAGCGCTTCGGGCACGCGGAAATCGCGGTGGCTGAAGGGGGCGTAATCCGTGATCTGTCCGTAAGCGTTGCGGTACTCGGAAGGAATGCCCAGGTACGGGCGCCCCTCGAACACGAGGAGGACGCCCCGATGCCCGTCAAGGTGAATCCGGTACGGCGTGGATTTCGGGATCAGCACGTAATCATACTTGCGAAACGGGAGGACGCCGTAGATGGATTCGACGCGGCCTTGTCCCTCCTTGACGAAGTAAAGCTCGTCGCCGTCGCCGTTGGAGAAGAACCGCATCGGCGGATCGGCGGGCTTGCAGATGCCGATCTGGAGGTCGTCGTTGGCGAGCAACGTCCGCCGGCTGGTCAGGAAGTCTCCGCCCGGGTTCAGATCCTGCGTGCGGACGTGCCGGCGGTGGAGCGGCTGCTCGTCAACGAACTTGAACGGGCAGAACCCGGACAGGCTCAGGCGCTCGACGGCGAACTCGTCGGTCGGCGGTTTGCGGTAATACAGAATGCTGAACGGGCCGTGGAAGCCCTCGCGCGTGACGCACACCTCCATCATGAGCTTCCCCGCGTCGTCGCGGAGCACGGTGTGCGGTTTCTTCGGCAACAGGCCGATGGCGTGACGGTGGATCATGTTCGTTCTCTTGCGACGCCCCGAACGCCTGGCAATCACGAGCCGCGGGCTTCAGCCCGCGCGACTTCGCCGTCGATCCGGAAACGCGGTCCGTGACGGAATTCCGTCTTGACGCAGCGCCTGGATCAACTCGACCTCCGCCCGCAAGCCCTCGCCGTCGCCGGTGAACGCCGCATCGACGGACGGTCGGACGCGATCGACGTCTCGGCCGCGGTTCCGGTGCGCGGAACGACCGACCGCGCGTCCGACGGGCGGACGCGCCATCCTAAGATGCGGCGCCGCACGGGTCAAAACGCCGCGGGCATCGGCGCATCAGCGCTTTCGCTTCGCGGCGGCGGCCGTGCGGGCGTCCGCTTTCGCATCCGTCCTGGCGTCGGCGCGCCCGTCGCCGTTGGACTCAGCGCGGGGATCGACACGGGCGGCGGCGGCCGTGCGCTGCTCGACGACGCCGGACTTCGCCCCGGACATGTGCGGCGCGCGGGCGGCGAGAACCTTGGCGCGAATCTCCGCCTTGAACTTCGGATTGTCGCGGAGGAACTGCCGCGCGTTCTCACGCCCCTGCCCGACGCGGATGTCCCCGTAAGTGAACCACGCCCCGGACTTGGCGATGATGTTCTCCCCCACCGCAAGGTCGAGCAGATCGCCCTCTGTGCTGATCCCGCCGTCGAAAAGAATATCGAGCTCCGCCTCGCGGAAGGGCGGCGCGACCTTGTTCTTCACGATCTTGGCGCGGATGTGCGACCCGGTGACCGTCTCCCCCTCCTTGATCGACGAAATGCGGCGGACGTCGATGCGGACCGAGCAGTAGAACTTCAGCGCCCTTCCGCCCGGCGTCGTCTCCGGATTGCCGAACATCACGCCGATCTGCATCCGGATCTGGTTGATGAAGATCACGATGCAGTGCGTCTTGCTGATCGCCCCCGTCAGCTTGCGCAGCGCCTGGCTCATCAGGCGGGCCTGCAGCGCGACGTGCGTGTCGCCCATCTGCCCTTCAAGCTCCGCCTTCGGAATCAGCGACGCGACCGAGTCCACGATGATCACGTCCACCGACCCGCTGCGGACGAGCATCTCGGTGATCTCCAGCGCCTCCTCGCCGCACTCGGGCTGGCTGATCAGCAGGCCTTGAAGATCAACGCCGCACTTCTTCGCCCACGTCGGATTCATCGCGTGCTCCGCGTCGATGATCGCCGCGATGCCCCCGGCTTTCTGCGCCTCAGCCGCCACGTGCAACGCGAGCGTCGTCTTCCCCGACGACTCCGGTCCGAAAATCTCGACGATCCGCCCTCGCGGCAGCCCGCGCCCGCCCAGCGCCAGGTCCAGCGACAGAGCCCCCGTCGAGATGCCCTCGAACTCCAGACCCATCTGGTCGAGCTGCATGATCGCGCCCTTGCCGTAGGCCTTCTCGACCATCTGCAGCGCCCGCCCCAGCGCTTCCTTCCGCTTCGTCGCCTGCGCTTCGTTCTTCGACTGCCCCTCGTTCTTCGCCTGCGTCTCGTTCGTCGACATGCGTTTCCTTTCGATCCCAGGGATACGACCGACGTTCACCCTTGGGTACGGTACATGTTCGGCCTCTGCCTGTCAAGGGGGCGCGACGGTCCGGACCCCGGCTTCGACCCGGCCTGCCGTGCTTAGACCGGCGCCCGCTCGGATCGCGGACCTCCGGTCCGCATCCCAGCCCCCTCGGGACGCGGGCGCCCAACCCGGCGGTTTCGCCCGTATCCGGATACCGAGGGGCGTCCGCGTTCCGGGCCCTGCGAAGTCCCGCCCGGCTCGCGCAGACCGGCAGCTTGACTCTCCCTGGTTGGTCAACGCTGGCCGTTCCGTAACATGAAGACCCTGTTGCAAAACTGCCGGTGCAGGCGGGAAAAAGAACGCTTCCTTACGGGCGCGGCTCGGTTTTGAAACCGCGTCCAGGACGCTGGTCTTAACCGAACCGCGCCCGTAGGAAGCGGGCAGGGAATGTTATGACCCGAGTCTCCATCTGGTTTCGGCCGCCACGGGCTGAAATCACATGAACTGACGATCCTGCGGTGAGATCGGCGGGAGATATTTGGCTCCGAAAGGGCGTCAGATACCAGCCGGGCACGTCAGCGCTGAGCGTCCCGCGCAGGGGAAATGAAGTCCCGGAGGAACGCCCCGCCCTTGTTCAACGGGCTGTCATGTCCGCGTCACCCTCGGGCGTCGGCGGTCGAGGGGCGGTTCGTAGCCTTCGCTGCGGCCGAAGATCATGCGTCCGGCGGAGGTCTGGAGGACGCTGGTGACGGTGATCTGGATCGTCTCGCCGATGTGATCGCGTCCGCCCTCGGCGACGACCATCGTGCCGTCCTCGAGGTAGCCGACGCCCTGACCGGCCTCCTCGCCGGGCTTGATGACCTTGACCTGCATCGTCTCGCCGGGGAGGACGACGGGGCGCAGGGCGTTGGCCAGATCGTTGATGTTGATGACCATCACGCCGCGGAGCTGGGCGATCTTGTTGAGGTTGTAGTCGTTGGTGACGACGCGCCCGCCCAGCTCCATCGCGAGGTCCACGAGCATCTCGTCGACGCTGACGCCCTCGGCGGCGAACTCGACGTCCAGGATGCGGATGTCGACGCGGTCGGAGAGCTGAAGCTTGTTGAGCACGTCCAGCCCGCGGCGCCCGCGGTTGCGCTTCAGCTTGTCGCCGCTGTCGGCGATGCTCTGAATCTCCTGAAGGACGAAGCGCGGCAGGACCAGCTCCTGATCGATGATGCCCGTCTCGGCGATGTCGGCGATGCGCCCGTCGATGATGACCGACGTGTCCAGCACAAAGGGCACGGCGCCCTTCGTCTCCTTCGAGAACTCGACGTAGGGGATGACGAAGCGGACGTCGTCCTTCGTCTGAAGAATGAAGCTCACCGCGAGGTAGCAGCAGATCACGCCGACGGTCAGCTTCATGACGCTCACCAGACGGGAGTCAAGATCGACCGACGCGAAGCTCGACTCCACCAGCAGATCAATGATCAGCGAAAGACCGTAGGAGACGATCATGCCGATCACCAGTCCGAAGAAGATGCCTGACATCGCCGTCAGCGACTTCCGCGGGATGAACACGTCGAAGAGCATGAACGCCAGCCCGACGCTGCCGAAAATGATCAGCATGTAGTAAGGGTTGTTGCGCAGGAACTCCGGCAGGATGTCGCTTTGCCCGGATTTGGACGCGAAGGTCCACCCGACGGAGAAAAGGACGAGGAAGAACACGAGTCGGAGCACAAGCAGCATGATCGAACTGGCGCTGTCCCGCGCTTCGCGGGGTCGCAGGGGTGAACGTCCGAGAGGTCGGCCCATGTGATGACTCCGAATGCCGTCGTATGAACGCGTGCAGGCAGGCCGCGACGCGCGACCGCCGATGTATCCGGTCCGTTACGTATGAACGATGAATAATCAGTCAAGTATAGGCTCTCGTTCGCGGGGGTTCCAAGCCCGTGACCCCGGCGCCGGCGGTTCCCGGGCGACCGGTCAGGCCGCGGGACGACCTGACGCCGTTCAGAAGGTCGCTCGTCGGGGATCGCTCAAGCGGCTTCGGCCCTGTCGGAAGGTCCGGTCGGGGGATCCCGCGCTTTCACAATGACCACGGCGGCGGCGGCGGCGGCGCTCGGGCGAAGCATGAGGTCTCGGTCTACGATGTCCGGCGATGCCCGAGCTGCCCGACATCCTTGTTTATGTGAACGCCTTGCGCGACCGGGTTGTCAGCCAACGCCTGGATCGCGCCCGGGTGCTTTCGCCTTTTCTTCTGCGTACGCATGATCCGCCGCTGGAGTGCGTCGAAGGGCGCCACGTCGTCGAGGTCGGGCGGATCGGCAAGCGGATCACGATCGGGTTCGACAATGATGTCTTCCTGGTGTTTCACCTGATGATCGCGGGGCGGTTCCGGTGGTCGGCGCCGTCAGCCCGCCTGCCGGGGAAGATCACGCTGGCGTCGCTGGCGTTCCCGGCGGGAACGCTGGTCCTGACTGAGACCGCGAAGCAAAAACGTGCGTCCCTTCATGTCGTGGCGGGCCGGTCGCGGCTCGCGGAGTTCGACTCCGGGGGGCTGGATGTTCTGTCGGCGGACCTGCCGTCATTCACGGCGGCGCTTCGGCGCGAGAATCACACGCTCAAGCGGGCGCTGACCGATCCGCGGATTCTCGACGGGATCGGCCAAGCCTACTCCGATGAAATCCTGCATGCGGCGCGACTCTCGCCGGTGGTTCTGACCTCGCGGCTGACCGACGCCGAAGCCGCCCGCCTGCACCTGGCGGCGAAGGAAACGCTGGCGCGTTGGACGGAACGTCTCCGCGAGCAGTTCGCCGAGCGATTTCCGGGGCCCGGCGACATCACCGCGTTCCGCGCGGACTTCGCCGTCCACGGCCGCTTCGGGGCGCCTTGTCCGGTCTGCGGTACGAAGGTCCAGCGGATTCGTTACGCCGAAAACGAGACGAATTACTGCCCGACCTGCCAGACTGGCGGGCGTCTGCTGGCGGACCGGTCGATGTCGCGACTGCTGGGTCCGGACCGCCCTCGGACGGTGGACGATCTGGAATGACCCGCGGGAATGAAATGCCGTCGGTTTGTCTTGACGCTTGCAGGGGGGGGTTCTAGGTTGACCGCCCGGCGCGATCTTCGTATCCGCCCTCAATCAGGAACGTAGGAGGAACACACAATGACGAGGCTCTTTTCAACCTTCGCTTCCCGCAAGGTTGCGGTGATGTTCACGGTCATCCTTCCGGCGCCGGTCTTGACGCCGCCTGCGGTTGCACAGGACCGAACGATTTCGCTTCTCGACGTGGCCCGGCTTCAGGCGGTCACGGGCGTCGAACTATCGCCTGACGGGAAGCATGTCGCGTACCTGCGGAACGTGCCGAGGCGGCCTTATGTGGATGAGGACGGCGGGGCGTGGGTCGAGCTGCACGTGGCGGACCGGTCAGGGAACTCGCGCCCTTTCATCACGGGCAAAGTGAACGTCAGCGGCGTGCGCTGGACGCCCGACGGATCGGGGCTGTCCTTTCGGCTGAAGCGCGGGGACGACAAGGAGACGTCGCTTTACGTCATCGCCCTCAGCGGCGGCGAGGCGCGCAAAGTGCTCGAACATGATACGGGCGTCGGCGGGTATTCGTGGAGCCCGGACGGCCGGCGCGTCGCGTTCCTGGCGCAGGAAAAGGAGCCGAAGGATCTCAAGGAGCGGAAGGAGAAGGGATTCAAGGCCGAGGTGTACGAAGAAGACTGGCGCGTGACGAAAGTCTGGCTGGCGACGCCCGGTCCGACCGGAGATTCGTGGGTCGAGGCGGACGAGTCGTTGGAGCCGAAGGCGCTGGAGCTTCCGGGGTCGGCGTTCGCGGTGGAGTGGAGCCCGACGGGCGCGCACCTTGCGGTTTCGCTGGCGCCGACGCCGCTGATCGACGACGAGTACATGAAGCAGAAGGTCCACGTCGTTGAAGTCGAGTCGGGCAAGGTGCTGGCGAAGCTGGAGAACCCCGGGAAGCTCGCCTCGTTCAAGTGGAGCCCGGACGGCAAGCACATCGCGATGATGGCCGGCGCCGACCTGAACGACCCCGGCGACGGCTCGCTGCTGGTCGGGAGCGTCGCGGGAGGGGCGTTGAAGAACGTGCTTCCGGATTACCCCGGGCACGTCAATTCGTTCGCGTGGCAGGACGCGGACACGATCATGTATCTCGTGGACGAGGGGGTCTGGACGGCGCTGGGGAAGGTGGACGCGGACGGAGCGAACCAGCGGACGATCCTTCCGGCGGGGACGCACGTCCTGTCGGGGTTGTCGCTGTCGAAGGACGGACAGCAGGGCGCGATGATCAGCGAGAGCGCGGCGCACCCGCCGGAGGCGTTCGTCATGCAGCACGGCGACGCCGCTCCGACGCGGATCACGACGCACAATCCGTGGCTTGCCGAAGTGCGCCTCGCGAAGCAGGAGGCGGTGCGCTACAAGGCCCGCGACGGACTGGAGATCGAGGGCGTGCTGGTGCGGCCTCTCGACGAGAAACCGGGGACGCGCTACCCCCTCATCCTCAGCGTTCACGGCGGACCGGAGGCACACGAGAGCAACGGCTGGAAGACGAACTACTCCCGCCCGGGACAGTACGCGGCCGCTCGCGGGTTCGCGGTCTTTTATCCGAATTACCGCGGCAGCACGGGTCGCGGCGTGGCGTTCTCGAAGCTGGGGCAGGCCGATTACGCGGGCAAGGAGTTCGACGACCTGGTGGATGCGGCGGACTACTTCGCGTCGACGGGGCTGGCGGACCGGAAGAAAGTAGGCGTGACGGGCGGGTCTTACGGCGGTTACGCGACGGCGTGGTGCTCGACGGCGCTGTCCGAACATTTCGCGGCGGGGGTCATGTTCGTCGGCATCAGCGACCTGGTCAGCAAGTTCGGCACGACGGACATCCCGAACGAGATGACGCTGGTCCACGCCCGCAAGTACCCGTGGGAGGACTGGGCGTTCTTCCGCGAGCGCAGCCCGATCACGCACCTTCAGAAGTGCCGGACGCCGCTGCTGATCATGCACGGGGCGGACGACACGCGCGTGGACCCGTCGCAGTCGCTGGAGATGTACCGCTTTCTCAAGACGCTCGGGCAGTCGCCCGTCCGGCTGGTCTGGTTCCCCGGCGAGGGGCACGGCAACCGCAAGGCCGCGGCGCGCCTCGAGTACCTGATGCGCATGATGCAGTGGTTCGAGCACTACCTGACCGGACCGGGCGGAGACCCGCCGGCGCACGAACTCGATCTTTCCTCGGTGAAGCCCGCGGAGGAGGATGACGACGCGAAGGAAGCGGCGAAGGAGGATTGATCCGCCGCGCCGTTTCCGGAAGGAAGACGGCGATCGGCGCGTTCCGCGCGACGCGGGGGCGTCACGCCTCCACCAGCAACTGCGCGCGGATGACCTGAAGGAGGCGCTGGCGGCGAAGCGGCTTCGTTTCGTAGGCGTCGCAACCGGCTTCAAGGCAGCGGTCGCGGTCGTGCGACATGGCGTGCGCGGTGAGGGCGATGATCGGGCGGGCGTACCCGGCGCGACGGAGGCGCCGGGTCGCCTCGTACCCGTCCAGTTCCGGCATCTGCATGTCCATCAGAATCACGTCGAACGCCTCGCCCTTGTCCTGGGCCTCCAGCGCCCGGTCCAGCGCGAGCCGGCCGTTCTCAACGACTTCGACCGTCGCCCCGGCCCGCTCGAGGATCGCCCGGATCAGACGCTGATTGTCCGCTCCGTCCTCCGCAAGAAGGATGCGGCAGTCGAGTCCGTCGTCGTCCACCGGGGTCGGCGCGGTTGTCGGCGCCGCCTCCGAAACCGTCCGGATCGTCGTGGCGTCGAGAATCCGCGTGCCGGGCGGGACGCGCACGGAAAGATGAACCACGAATTCGCTTCCGCGGTCCGGCTCGCTGCGAACCTGGATGTCCCCCCCGAGCAGACGCGCCAGCCGTCGGCTGATCGCCAACCCCAGACCCGTCCCGCCGAATCTCCGTGACAACGACGCGTCTCCCTGCTGGAACGGCTCAAAAAGCCGACGGCGGACGTCGTCCGTCATGCCGATGCCGGTATCCCGAACGACCAGTTCGATCGGGAACGTCTCGCCGGCCGCCGCGTCGTCGCCCGCTCTCCCGCGCACCGTGACGGATACGGCGCCCTGTTGCGTGAACTTCACCGCGTTGCCGACCAGGTTGATGAGAACCTGCCGCAAGCGGCTCGGATCACTCTCGATCGACTCCGGAATCCGCCCCTCGAACGCGACGTTCAGCGCCAGGTTCTTCGCCTTCGCGCGAACGCTCATCAGCGACTCGACCTCGAGCACGACGCGCACCAGCGAACAAGAGACCGACTCGAGGACGAGTTTCCCGGCTTCGATCTTCGACAGGTCGAGGATGTCGTTGATCAGCGACAGGAGGTGCTCGGCGTTCCGCCGCAGCGTCTGCACGGCGTCTTCGCGGGTCGCGGCGTCAAGGTCGGGCTCGAGCAGACGTTCCGAGAATCCGAGGATCGACGTCATCGGGGTGCGGATCTCGTGGCTCATGTTGGCGAGGAACTCGCTCTTGGCGCGGCTGGCGGACAGCGCGGCCTCGGTGGCTTCGCGAAGTTCGGCGTTGGTTTTTTCAAGCGTGTCGGCGTAGATGCGAAGCTGGGCGGTGCGGTCCTGCACCTGGCGTTCGAGGCTTTCCGTCTGAGACTGGATCGTCGCCACCATCCGGTTGAACGCCGCCGCCAGCGCTCCGAATTCCGCCGCAGCGCGCTCGTCGGCGCGGGCCGTCATGTCGCCCTGCTGGATGCGCGTCGCCGATCGCCTCAAGTCCGTCAGGGGACGAAGAATCCTGCCCGTCACGACCACGATCAGCGCCACGCCGCCCAGCAGGATCGCCGCGACGATCTTAATCGACGCGCTGACGCTTTCGCGCAGGCTGGCGGCCAGCGGTTCGAGACTGAATGAGAGGCGGACCCACGCGATCGGCGCCGGGTTCTCGGGAGCGGACAGCGACTCTCCCGGAGCCAGCTCAGCGTCGGCGGGGCTTCGATGCACCGGCACGGTGACGATCAGGTCCGTGTCCGTGGCGCTGATCCGCTGATCATCCCCCAGACCCGCCCAGGTCCGTGCGCCGACCCGCGCGTTGCCGCCCGACCCCGCATCCGAAGCGGTCATCAATCTTCCCTGACGGTCGTAGACGAGCCCCCAGCGCACAGCCCCGCGGCAGCGCATCTGCTCCAGCAGACGACGGATGCTCTCCGTGTCGTTGAGCAGGACGTCGGGTTCGATCGCCGCCGCCACCGCCGACGCGTACGCGACCGCATGCCCGCGCATCTGCGCGTGCATGTCGTCGGAATGCGACCGGATCAGCATGTGCGACAGCGGCGCCGCCACCGTCAGCAGCATCAGGATGCAAAGCAGGATGGACCGCGCTCGAATGCCCACGTGATTTCACCGGACTGCCGGCAAGGTCCGCCCGGGCGTCCGTGACGAACGCCCCCTCGGTCTGGACCGCGTTTTCGGAAAGTACATCGGACGCGAAGCCCCCGCGCATGAGGGCGACCCCCTTCTTCAGGCGACTTTCATCCGTCCGGGCACATCGGGGAAATCCTTCAGAATGCGGCATTCCGGCACGGAGAATTCCGCGGCAGATCAACCGATCCAGCGCTTCCTCCGATAACACAGGGTAAGGCATCGACGATCGTTCGGTTCGTGACGCAGCCCCGGGAGCGCATCCGCAACCCCCGTGCAGGAACTGAGCGGAAGCGACCAGCCGGGTGACGCCCCGCGCACGAACCGGTTGTCGCCTCCGGGAGCAAGAGAGCGACGCATGAATATGACGCACCGGGAGCCCGCATGCGCAGGCGCCATCATCGCGCTGCTGGGCGCGCTGGCCTGGGCTGTCCTCGGCACGGCGCAGGCCTTGCCTGCTCAAGCCGCTTCCGCCGCCGCGCCCCCGCGGATCATGATCGTCGCCGGTCCGCTTGAGATTCATCGCGCCGTGGCGGGACAGATTGCCGCGGAGCTTCGGAAACGATCCGTGACCCCCGAACTGGCGAACCTCCCCCCCCTGGATCGCCGGGAGGAGCTGGACGCGCTTCTCCGCTCCATCGCGCAGGCCTCCCCCGCCCTGATTCTGACCGTCGGCGATCAAGCCACGGAGTGGGCCTGCGCCCAGGTCCGCGGCGTTCCCACCGTTTTCACGCTGGTCGCCAACGCCTTGGATGAGTCCTACGTCCGAGTCGAACCCCGGACGGAGGGCGTCGCGGCCGGCGGGATCGCGGCGGATCTGGCGCCGCGCGCGGTGCTGGAGGAGGTTCGCGTCTGCCTTCCGTCGCTGCGGCGTGCGGCGCTGCTTCACAGTCCGTCGACGGCGCGCACCGCGGAGTCGATCCGGGAGGCGGGCAAGGCGCTCGGCATCGATGTCATCCTCGTGTCGGCGGATCAGAAGCGGTTCCTTGACGCGCTGACCCGGCTGGAAAATACCGCTCATGACGCCGTGCTGATGATTCCTGATCCGCAGGTTTACGACAGCGCCGCGATCCGCAGCCTGCTGACCTGGGGAGCCCGGCGATCGACGCCGATCTGGGGATTCTCGGCCAACGTCGTCAAGGCGGGGGCGTACGCGGGCGCCTTCTTCGATGATCGGCGGATCGCGGCGCAGACGGCGGACCTCGTCATGCACATGCTGGACCCGCAAGCGGATCCGCCTTCGCCGTTTGAGTACGCCGCCCTGGCGCGTCGCGCGGCCAACCTGCACACGTCCGACATCATCGGCAAGCGCGTCGCCGACGCCTTCCTGTCCGGCGACGTCATCAAGTACGGAGACGAACCGTGAAACTTCACCTCATCATCGGGGTCATGCTGGGTGTTGCGGCGTCGAGTGCGCCGGCGACGGCGCGCCGAATTGCGCCGCAGACGGAGCAGGAATCCGCCGACGCGCGGGGTTCCGCGCGCAGCGACTTCGGTTTCGCGGATCACGGTTTCGACGACACGGACCCCCTCGAAAGCGGCGGCGCCGGCGAGGATCCGCTGGCGCTGATGGAGCTTGACATTCCGGTCGTCGTTACGGCCGGTCGTCACGAGCAGGCGCTCAGCGCGGTCGCCCACGCCGTCAGCGTCATCACCCGCGAGGACATCCGGCGCAGCGGGGCGCGCAACATCGGCGACGCGCTCCGCCTGGCGCCCGGCGTCGACGTGGCCGAGCTTGCCAGCGGCGCGTCCGCGATCTCGCCGCGCGCCTTTCACGCCTTCGTCAACCGTGAAGTGCTTGTTCTCGTCGACGGGAGGCAGCTTTTTGACTCGTTCTTCGGCGGGACGCTCTGGCATCACTGGCCGATCAGTCTCGAGGACGTGGAGCGGATCGAGGTGATCCGCGGACCGGCGGGCGTGACCTGGGGCGCCAACGCGATGTGCGGCGTCATCAATATTATCACGCGGGATCCGGTCGATGACCCGGGTCTGCGCCTGACGCTCGGCGGCGGGTCGCGCGGGTGGAACCGCGAGCACGTTTCCTACGCCCGGCGCGAGGCGGCGTTGCGCTGGCGATTCTCGCTGGAGCAGGAGTCGCACGACGGGTTCGTCCACGGCGGTTCGTTCGCCGGTTCTCTCGATGACGACTACCGCGCCGGGCGCGTGCGTCTCAGCGCCGTCGCGGACCTGAAGACCGAGGGCGAATCTTTCACCCTGCAAGCCGGCAGCGCGCTGGTGGACGGGGGCTTCCCTGCGACGCCCCTGCGCGGGCTTTCCGCGAAGCGCAATCCCGGGTCGCAGGCGTCGTTCATCCTGGGCCGGTGGAGCGGACACCCGGCGCCCGGCGATCACTGGGATCTGACGCTTTACGTCAACGACTTTCAGGCGTCGCCGGGCGTCAACACGGCGGACTACCGATATCAGCAGTTCGCCGCGCAGTGGGGGCAGACCACCGTCGTCAGCGCCGAGCACACCGTCACCTGGGGCGTGGACAGCCGCACGGACCTTCTGGACACGAGCAACTCCGACCCGATGCTGACGACGAAGGATTTCATGTCCTCCGCCATCATCGGCGCTTACCTCGAGGATCAGTGGCGCTTCGCGCCGTCGTGGATGCTCAGCCTCGGCGGGCGCGTGGACTACGAGTTTTACGGCGGCTTTCAGCCGAGCGGGCGCGCGGCCCTGTCGTACGAGCTGAACGAGACCTCGCTGGTCTACGCCTCAATATCCCGGGCGTTTCAGATGCCGTCGGTGGGGCTGCGTTTCACGGATTTCCCGCTTTTCGGCGGGCTCTCCCGCGTCAAGGGCGACCGTGACCTCGACGTCGAAAGCGTCGTGGCGTACGAACTCGGATACCGGACGCGCCTTACCGAACGCCTCGAGATGAACGTGACGCCGTTCTGGCACAACGTCCACGACATCACGACGCTGCAGCCGCAGTTGGCCCCCCCCACGCTGCTGCGGATGGACGTGGACAACCGCGCCGACGCGACGCTTTACGGCGTGGAGTGGGACGCCCGGTATCGCGCCACGGACCGCCTCACGCTGCTGTCGAACTACACCTACCAGGAATTCGCGTGGGACTCCGGCGACTCGACGCTGTATCAGAAGGACATCGCCTCGCCTCCGAAGCACAAGGGGATGATCGGCGCGCGTTACGATCTGGCGGACGACTGGCGCCTCTCCGGACACCTGTACTGGGTGGACGCCACGAAAGCGTGGGATCCGCGCCTCTTCATCCTGCCCGCGTCGATCGCGCCTTATTTCCGGCTGGACGTGCTGGTCGAGACCGATCTCCGGAAGGACCGCGCGACGCTCACCTTCGGCGTGAAGAACCTGCTCGACGGCGGACACCTCGAAGGCACCAGCGCCTTCATCGACGCGGGGGAGACGCCGCGACTGATCTTCGCGGAGCTTCGCCTCGCGATTCCGTGAGCGTCGTCCTTCAGCCGCGCCCGTTGGCGAGCCTGTCGATGTTCTCGGCGTTGCCGGCCACCAGGACGATGTCGCTGGCCTCGAAGGGGCGGTGCGCGTCGGCGAGGCTCCAGTTCTCGTGCGAGGCGGACGAGGCCGGACGGCGCACCGCGACGACCTCGATGCTCGCCTTCTGACGCAGCAGCAGTTGCGCCGTGGTCTTCCCCACCCACTTTCTGGGCACCGGGATCTCGATCATCGAGAACCCCTCGCTGACCGAGAAGAAATCCAGCACGCTCCCGCCGGCGAGCATCCCCGCGAGGCGCTCCGCCGCCTCGCGCTCGGGAAAAACCACCCGCGTCGCCCCGACGATGCGCAGGATCTCGGCGTGCTCCGCGTCCACCGCCTCGACCACGATGTGCGGCACGCCCAGTTTCTGAAGGTAGTTCGTGACGAGAATGCTCTGTCCGATGACCTGCCCGAGGTCCACGACCGCGCAGTCCACCTCGTCCGGCAGGAGTTCTTTGAGCAACTCAAAATTCAAGGCGTCGGCCTTGACCGCCGTCGACGCCAGATCCCGCACGCGCTGGATCTTCTGCTCGTCGCGGTCGATGACCACGACGTTGCGCCGCCGCTCGCACAGCGCCTCCAACATGCATTGCCCGAACCGACCCAGCCCGATGACGGCGAAGCTCTTCATGTACGTCAACCGATCGCCAGCTCTTCCAGCGGGTATGCAAAGGACGGATGACTGCGCGGACGCAGGATCGCCAGCGCCACGACCAGCGGACCCACGCGGCCGACGAACATCGCCACGATGATCAGGAGCTTCCCGGCGGTCGTCAAGGTCGGCGTCACTCCGGCCGACAGTCCGACCGTTCCGAATGCGGAGACCGCTTCAAAGGACAGCACCGTCAGCCGGTCCGCCCGGACCGCCGCCGGCGCCGCCTCCTCCGCGAACAACAGACCCGTCACAATCAGCGTCAGCAACGCCAGCACGATCGACAGCAGCAGGAACGACCGCTGCACCGTCGCCGGCGGGACGGTCCGGCGCAGCAGCGTCACCGTCTCGACGCCCCGGAGTCGCGCGAACATCGTCGCAAGGATCACCGAGACGGTCGTCACCTTCATCCCGCCGCCGCAGCTTCCCGGCGACGCCCCGATCAACATCAGGAACATCATCAGAAACAGCGTCGGCTCCCGCGCGAACGCGAGATCCACCGAGTTGAACCCCGCGGTGCGGGCGCTGATCGAGTGAAACATCGCATTGCCCGCCGCCACGAGGAACGACTCGTCGGAGAGCAGGGCGTTCCGCTCAAGACCGAGGAACATCGCGCCGCCCAGCAGCCAGAGCATCGCGTTCGCCAGGAGGACGACGCGCGAATGCAGAAAAAGCGGGAACCGCCGCCCGCGGAGAAGCGACCAGCCCCACAACGCGACCTGCCGCAGGACAATGAACCCGATCCCTCCGGTCATGATCAGGACGCTCACCGTCGTCAGCACCACCGGATCCGAGCGGTATCCCGTCAGATTGTCTGAGTTAAGGGAGAACCCGGCGTTGCAGAACGCGGAGACGCTGTGAAACACCGCCGACCACGCCGCGCCGTCGCCCTCGAAGCGCCACAGCAGCAGCACCGCCCCGCACGCCTCGATCGCCAGCGTCGAGCCGACAACCCACCAGATCAGGCGCAACGGCTGCACCCGGACTGCCGCTAGCGACTCCCCCGCGCCGAGGGCGTGCCCCAGCGTCGCCCGTCCGGCGGTCAGGAGCAGGAACGTCGAGACCGTCGTGATGCCCAGGCCGCCGAGTTGAATAAGCCCCAGCAAGATCCCCTGCCCCGCGGGCGTCAGACGCTGCCCCACGTCGATCGTGGACAACCCGGTGACGCACACGGCGGAGGTTGAGGTGAACAAAGCGTCAATAAAGGGAACGTGCTCGGCGCGACCGGAGAAGGACATCGAAAGCAGCAATCCGCCCAGCAAGGCGGCGAGGGCGAACCCGAGGACCGTCCGCGCAGGACCGGAGAGGCCGACCGTCGCGCCGCGAATACGGGTTGTGCTCGCCATCTCGGAGTCGATCCGTCCCGGTGACGCCGCAAGCGTATCCGGCACACCCCGACCCGCAAGCGGACCCGTCGCGCCCGCGTCCCGGTTCTTGCCGATCCGGCGGGCGGTCGCAATTCGACTCGCACGATCCGCTGTCCGATAAGACCCGAGATGACCGCCGCCTCGGTTCAATCCGTGCTCCCGTGTCAGCCCCCGCGCGTCCTCGCCGGACGGACGGACGTAGGTGCGCGTCCGCGACTCATTGCGGTCGCGGGAGTGTTGATCGTCCTGCTGGCCGCGGCGCTGCGCTTTCACCACCTCGCGGACGCGAGCCTGACGCATGACGAGGCTTGGCGCGTCAACGGCATGCGCGCGGGAGACCTTGACATGCGCCGGTGGTTTCCGCCGGGTCAGATGGCGGTGTCGTGGGCGTTGCAGCACCTGCTGGGCTCGTCCGAACTTCTTGTGCGCCTCCCCAGCGCCGTGTGCGGACTGGGCGCGGTGGTTTTGCTGGCCTGGTTCATGTCGCGCCGCCTCGGACGGGCGGCGGGCGTCGCGGCGGCGGCATGTCTGGCGTTTCACCCGCAGGCGATCGTCTACTCCCGCGTCGTGAAGGAATTCGGCTACGAGATGCTGCTGACGGTGGTGTTGGCGTGGGCGGGATCGGCGCTGATCGAGCGCCCCAGCCGGACCGCGCTGCGGTTCTTCACGGCCGCGTCGATCGGCGCGATGTGCTTCGGCTTCGCACCGGTTCTGGTGGTGGCGGCGTGGGGACCGGCGGCGTGGTGGAGCCTTCGCTCCGCGCGGCGCGACGACCCGGGATTGACACGGCGCTACATCCTTGCCGGGATCGTGCTCGCCGGGTTGGCCGTGTCGCTGTACCTCTGGTGGTCCGGCTGCCGGTTTCGTCAAGGCATCATGCAATACTTCACGACGACCGAGCGGGCCTGGCCGCCGCCGTTTCATCCGGTCGAGTCCGCGGCGTGGCTGGCGGATCGGACCTGGGCGTTGGCGCGGTACGTCTTCGGCGTGAGCGCGGTCTGGGAGCCGCTGGCGACGGTGCTTGCGACGTTGGGTCTGCTGGCCTTCATCGTCGGCGCGAGCGTGCTGTGGCGCCGGTGGCGGGGGTTCGTGATCTTCACCGCGACGCTGCTGCTGATCGCCGTCATCGCCGGATTCGCGCGGCAGTGGCCTTACGGCGCGTTCCGAAACAACACGTACCTCGCCCCGCTTGCAGCGGTGTACGTCGGCTGCGGAATCGTCGAACTCATCCGGGGGTTGCCGGTCGCGCCGGCGCGAGTGCTGGTGATCGGGGCGCTGCTGGTGGTTCCCGCGGTCCGGGCGGTCCGCGCGGCGGCGACGCTGACGCCGGATGAACACCTCCGACCGGTTCTGGCGGAAGTGCGCCCGCAGCTTCAACCCGGCGACGCGCTTTTCGTCTACTACGCCACGGACGACGCCTTCGCGTATTACTGGCCGGACCCGGAGGTGGAAGCGCTCGTGCAACCCCGAAGCGACCGCGGGCTGGACGACCGCTTCGAGGCCCGTTTCGCCGACCTTCTCGAACGAAACCGCCGGGTCTGGTTCCTGATGACGCATCCTTTCGGAGAGGAGCGCGTCCGATGGCGCGCCCTGGCGGAGCGCCACGCAGCGCTGCTTCAACACGTCACAAGCGGAACGGCCGACGCCTGGTGCTTTGCGCCGCGCCTCGGTCGATCGGCGGACAGTTCCGGGTAACCCGACCGTGAACGTCTCTGACACGCATTCCGACCCGAAGGCGCAGCGCGGCGCGGGCTTCTTCTTCGACCTCGTCCCGCTTGCCGCGATCGCACTTGCCGTCGAGGGAGGGCGCTTCGCCGTCAGACACGGACGAGCGATCGTCTGCGCGGATTCGATGCAATACCTTGACGGTGCGAACGCAATCCTCACTGGAGAAAGCAGCCCGGTCTTCGCCTTCCGCAAGCCCGGATACGCCTTCTTTCTTGCGGGAATTTCGGCGGGGGTCGGTCCTGAAGGGTGGAAGATCGTCCTCGTTCAGCACGTGATGCACGCGGCGCTCGCCCTGCTGGCGTACCTCGGCGCAAGAACCCTCGGAACGGGGCGCGGCGGAGCGTGGGCGGCCGGTTTGATGACGGTTGCCGCGGTCGGTGAACTCGTCTGGGCGGACCGCATCATGTCTGAGACGTTGTACGCGGTTCTGATGACGGGAGGACTGCTCTGCGGATTGCAGGCGCTGCGCGGCGAGGCGAAAGCGGCGCCGGCGTGGTGGGGTGCGGGAGCGCTGCTGGCGCTGGCGTGGCTGACCCGATCCTCCGCCACGGCGATCCTGGTTGCAACCGTCTTCGCGGCGCTGGTGTCGCTGCGGCGCACGCCGTGGCGCGCGCTGCATGCATGCGCCGCGTTGATGATTCCCGCCGCCGCGGCGTTCGCCTTCGAGTGCGGCCTTAATTTCGCGGGAGCGGGCGAGTTCCGCCCCTGCACCGGCACGCTCGGCCCGATGCTGCTGATGCGGACGCGGGCGCTGGAGGGTCAGGGCGCGCCCGAGGCCCCCGCCGCCGCCCGCTGCGCCGCGCTGCTCCCCGAACGAAGCGCTGAGGACGCCTTCCGCGCGCATCCGCTGGACGTCTGGGTCGCGCGGCATCGGGCGATCGCCGACGCCCGCCTCTCGGAGTGGAACGCCGACGAAGCTTTCCGCGACGCGGCGCTCGAGGGAATTCGCGCCAACCTCGGATCCTATCTGAAAACGACGGCGATCCTGTCCGCGGCGCATCTGGCGCGGCTCCCGTCCGCCCGGATCGAGGCCGCGCTGCCGGATGTCGAGCGTCTTCCGATGATTGCGGCGCCGCCCGCGAAGACCGCGCCGTCGGCCGGCGATCCCTGGTATCTCGCGTGGGCGCTGCCGCACCGGACTTGCGCCGACGCGATCGCGCTGAGCACCCGGCTCCGATCCCTCGAGGAACAGCGGGCGGCATGCGCATCCTGCGAGCCGCTCACAACGCTGAGATACGTCGTCATGCATCCTTTGACGGAGGGCGTTCTGCAATTCCTGCGGATGCCGGGGCGGTTCCTGCTCCCGCCGCTGGCGCTGGCCGGATGCTGGCTGCTCGGCGCGCACCGGAAACCGCTGGCGCTGCTTGCCGCCGGTTGCATCGCCGACGCCCTCCTCGTCGGTCTGACGGGATCCAGTCTTGACGCCGTCGCTCGCTTTCAAGCGGTCTGGACGGCGACGGATGCGGCGCTCGCGGCGACCTGTCTCGCGCTGATCGCGCGCCGCCTCGCGCGCACGGTCGCGCACAACCTGGATCGAGCGCCGGTCTTCACTCCCCCGGGCGAACGTCCGATACAAGACCGGGTCGGCTGATTTCGCCGATGCGGCGGAGCGGACAAACGCGACGTGCTCTTCAACAGCGTCGAATTCGCTATCTTTCTGCTGATCGTCTACGTGTTGTACGTGTTGACGATGCGCCGCCTGCGCGCGCAGAACGCGATGCTGCTCGTCGCCAGCTACGTCTTTTACGGCTGGTGGGACTGGCGGTTCCTCGGGCTGCTGCTGGGTTCGACCGTCGTGGACTACGCCTGCGCCCGGTGGATCGACCCGCGCGTCGCGCCGCCGGGTTCCGTCAACCTCGCGGCCGCGCCGCTGCGGCGCCCGCCGACGGCGCGCCGCCGAGTCCTCCTGATCTCGGTCTTCGTCAACCTCGGCGTTCTGGGCGTCTTCAAGTATTACGACTTCTTCGCGGACAGCCTCGCGGAGGCGCTGACCGCGCTGGGCGTTCAGGCGTCGCCGATGACCCTCGGCGTGCTGCTGCCCGTCGGGATTTCCTTCTACACCTTTCAGACGCTCAGTTACACGATCGACGTTTACCGTGGGGATCTGCCGGCGCACCGCAGCTTCGTCGAGTTCGCGCTCTTTGTGTCCTTTTTCCCGCAACTCGTCGCCGGTCCGATCGTGCGCGCGACGGACCTGCTTCCGCAGATCGCCCGGCCGCGCACCCTTTCGCTCCGGCAGACTTACGACGGAGGGCGGCTCCTGTTCTGGGGTTTGTTCAAGAAGCTCGTCCTCGCCGACAACCTCGCCTTGATCGCGGACCGCATCTTCGAGCCCGGCGCGACGCATCACGGCGGCGCGGTCCTCGTCGGCGTTTACGCCTTCGCCTTGCAGATCTACTGCGATTTCTCGGGGTACACCGACATGGCGCGAGGCTGCTCGAAGCTGCTCGGGATCGAACTCCCGCTGAACTTCAACCTTCCCTACCTGGCGACGAATCCGGTCGAGTTCTGGCGACGCTGGCACATCACGCTGTCCACCTGGCTGCGCGACTATCTTTACATCCCCCTCGGCGGCAGCCGGCGCGGTCCGCGGCGCACCGCGATCAACCTGATGTTGACGATGATCCTCGGCGGACTCTGGCACGGCGCGGCGTGGACCTTCGTTCTCTGGGGGGCGTACCAGGGGACGCTGCTCGTTGCATACAAGGCCGTGCAACCGTGGTGGATGCCGATCGCGCGGAGGTTGGACCAGCGCGGAGGGCGGGCGTGGCGCGCCACGTGTACGATCGCGTTCTTCCAGCTTGTCTGCCTCGGCTGGCTGATGTTCCGCGCGGAGTCGGTCGGACAGGTTTCCTCGTTGCTGGATCGCATCCTGTCGCCCTGGGCGTACTGGTGGATCGTCGGCGCGGTGGGCGCTCCGTCCGGGATCTGGATCGTCTCCGGCGCGGCGGTCCTCCTGCTGGGGCTCCAGCTCTCGCGGCGCGGCGGAGAGGACGGTGCGCTGGCGGGCCTGCCTGTCGCGGTCCGCGCGGCGGCGTATTCGGTCATGTTCATTGTGCTGGCCGCCTTCGGAGTCATGATTGAGCGACCTTTCGTTTACTTTCAGTTCTGACGCGCACAGCCTCGTGCCGCGCACGCGCCGCATCCGCGCAGTTGCGGTCGGCGTCGCGCATGCCTGGCGGAATGCGCCGCGCGCCGTCGTGCTGGCGGGCGCGTTGACGATCGTGCTTCACCTGGTCGCGGTCCGGCTCCTGCCGCACCCGCTGCCCAGACCGCTGCTGGCGCAGAAGGCGGAGCGACTCCTGACGCACGGCGACGTGCGCCTGCTGGTCCTCGGCGACTCGCGCGGCACGTACGACTTGGCTCCCGTGATCATCGCGGACGCGCTCGGCGTCCCCTCAGCGGCGGCGGCGAACCTCGCGGGCGATCACTGCGACGTGCCCGCCGCGCTCGCGTTGTACCGCGACGTTCAGCCGCGACTGAGCGCTCCGCCGACGATCCTGCTGAGCATCTCCTTCTGGAGCGTCAACGACGCGAACCCGGATCCGCTCGGTGACGAGCTCCTCGCCTCGCTGAACTTCGCCGAGCGGCAAAATCTGGTTGGACTCCGACGAGCGGTGCTGACGCCCTTTCTGACCGAGCGCTCGCTCGTCGAGCGTTGGACGCTGCCGCTGCGCAAACCGCTCCCGCCCGAAGTGCTCGGCGAAGCCGGTTTTGTTCCGCTTGATCCGTCCTTCAACGGCGCGACCTCCGCGGCGCGGATCGAGAAGGAGTTGGCGCGGCTGATGCGGACCTGGTTCAACGCCCCGTGCGTGGACGGCGTGCGCTGGTCGCGGACCGCCGCGGACGTGCGGACGCTGCGGACCACGGGCGCGCCGCTGGCGATCGTCGACGCCCCGCTGCATCCGGCGCTGCTCGACCGACTTGAAGCGGAGGGATTGATGTCGGCGCTGGACGCCTTTCGCGCCCGGATCGACGCGCTGGGGGAAGAACTCGGTCTGCCGGTGCTGCGTTACGACGCCGCCGACCTCGACGCGCATGACCCCGCGCCGCTTTTCTTTGACCTTCTGCACCTGAACGCCGACGGCGCGCGACGCTTCTCGCGGATCGTCGGGGACGATCTTCGACGCCTCCGCGACGCCGGCCTCCTTGCAGCGCCGCCCGCACCGCCCGATCACAGTGCGGCGAACAACTTCGCCGGGCGATAACGATCGTCGCCGGCCGCGGTGTTCAACGCGCGCAGTGCGTCCCCGACGACCGAGACTCCGATCCGCCGCGCCCACTTCAGCGGACCGTGCGGGTAGTTCGTCCCCAGCTTCATCGCCGTGTCGATGTCCGCCTCCGACGCGACGCCCTCCTCCAGCGCCAGCGCCCCCTCATTGAGAATCGCGCACAGCACGCGAGTGAAGATCAACCGGCATGCGTCGTGACGATCCTCGACCCCCGCCGCATCCGCGAACGCATGCACGGCCCGCCGCAGATCAGCGGTCATCGCCAGGTCGCCTTTCCGACCGGGCACGGCGGGCGTCGGCGACGGACCGTCGTAGGCGTAGAACCCGCAGCCGGTCTTGCGCCCGAGTCGCCCCTCCGCCACGAGGTTCCGCTGAATCTCATGCGGCGTGAAGCGAGCGTGACGGTTCATCTGCTCCCAGACTGACGTGCTTACCGCAAGATTCACGTCCAGTCCGACCAAGTCCATCAATTCAAAAGGCCCCATCCGGAAGGCCCCCAACTCCTTCATCACCCGGTCGATCTTCTCAACCGTCGAGATTTCCTCCCCGAGCAACCGCAGCGCCTCGAGGTAATACCCCCGCGCCACCCGGTTGACGATGAAACCCGGTGTGTCCTTCGCCCGCACCGCCGTCTTGCCCCACGCCCGCGCCGTCTCCATCCCGAAGGTCACCGCCTCCGTCGCGCTGGCCTGCCCGGCAATCACCTCGACCAGCGGCATCAGCGGGGCAGGGTTGAAGAAGTGCATCCCGATCACGCGCGACGGGTCGCGCATCCCTTCCGCGATCGCGCTCACCGACAGCGACGACGTGTTCGTCGCCAGCACCGCCGAACCCGGCAGCAACGTCTCCAGCCGCCGGAAGATATCGCGTTTCACCTCCAGCCGCTCAACCACGGCCTCGATGACGAGCGGGGAACAAGCCTCCAAGGCAGGGCAGGCCTCCGAGGTGGGGCAGGTCTCCGACCTGCCCTCGGTCCGCCGACTCTGTGAGTCGGCGATCATCCCCGCCGCGTCCTCCGGCGTCCCCGCCGTCCGCAGACGCCCCAGCGCCGCCGCCAGGGCTTCGTCAGTCATCTTCCCCTTCTCAACCAGCCGACCAAGCTGCGCACGAATCCCCGCCACGCCGCGCTCCACCGCGCCGGTCGCCGCATCCTGAAGCACGACGTCCCACCCGCACGTCGCCGCGACCTGCGCGATCCCCGCCCCCATCGTTCCCGCGCCGATCACCAGTACCGCCGGCACGCCCGACCTCCCTTCTCGACCGTCGTTTCACTGCGCCGACAGCAGCGACAGCGCCAACGACGTCATGCACCGCACGCCGACCTGAATTGTCCCGCGGGGTTCGGGCGCAAACCGGCTTGAATGCGTTGACGGAATCGGCTCGCCCCCCGGCGCCTTCGACGCCGCGAACACCTTCGGGTCCGCCGATCCCAGCCAGAACATCAACCCCGGAACCTTCAGGTGCCGCGAATACCGCCCGAAATCCTCGCCGCCCATCTGACCCGTGATTTCCAGCACGCGCTCCGCCCCCAGCACCTGCCGGAACACCTCCGCCGCCGCCGCCGTCAATCCCGGATCGTTGTACAAAGCAGGAGTGAACTCATCCTCGATCACCGAAATCTCCGGATCGCGCGGGCATCCGTGCGCCCGGCAGGTGTGCGTCGTCACCTCGCGGATCCCGTCCAGCAGCGTTCGCCGCGCCTCGTCCGTGAACGACCGCACCGTCACTTGCAGCTTCGCCTCGCCCGGAATGATGTTGTGCTTCGTCCCCGCGTGGATCGAACCCACCGTGATCACCCCCGGCTGCGTCGGGTCCAGCCGACGGCTCACCACCGTCTGAAGCGCGACGATCGTCTGCGACGCGGCGACCACCGGGTCCGCGGCCTCGTGCGGGCGCGATCCGTGCCCGCCCCGGCCGTGGATCGTAATGTCCACCGAGTCCACGTTCGCCAGCGCCCATCCCGACGTGTACGACACCGTCCCCACCGGAATGCTGCCCGTCACATGCAGCGCGAGGCAGTAATCCGGACGCGGAAAACGCTCGAACAACCCGTCCTCGATCATCATCTTCGCGCCCTTGCCGATCTCCTCAGCCGGCTGCGCAACGAGCACCAGCGTCCCCGACCACCGATCCTTCAGCGCGACCAGCGCCTCCGCGACGCCCACGAGACACGTCTGATGTGCGTCATGACCGCAAGCGTGCATCACGCCGACGACGGTTCCGTCCGGTCCTTTTGCCATCACCCGGCTGGCATAAGGCAAACCCGTCTCCTCAACGATCGGCAGTGCGTCCATGTCGCCCCGGATCAGCAGCGTCGGACCCTCGCCGTTCTTCAGCACCCCGACCACCCCCGTCCCGCCGACCCCTCGAGTCACGGTGTACCCGACCGCCTCGAACCGCTCCGCCATCTTCCGCGCGGATTCGAATTCCTGAAGCGACAACTCCGGATTCGCGTGCAGGTCGGCATAAAGCTCCAGCCACGCCTCCAGCCGCGAACTGATGAACGACTCGACCGCACCGGAAAGCTCCGCCCGGTGGCTCGCCTTCACCGGCGTCTCCGCCCGTGCGGGAGACGCCGCCGAAGCGACAAGAAACGCTGACGCGACCCCCGCCAGGACACCGACGTTCACTGTCGAGATAGACCCCTGCTTTGTCCGTCCTTTGTCTCTCATTTTACCCGGCTCCACGTCATGCCCGGTTCATCTCTTTGACCGCCCGCTCGTCTCACGGGCTTCGGATCACCGCAGCGCGAAGACAATACCCGGCTTACGCGCCCCTGAACAAGTGAATAATGCCCGGCCGAGTTGCACTCCTTCTTGACAAGCGCCGCCTCGTTTCGGCATACTTCCCACGACGGTTTGTGCAGGACGGACCGCGTTCGCCTCCTTTATCAAGGAGCCCCGCATGAAGAACCTGATTGTCCTTTTCGTGATCGGCCTGCTGATCTTCAGCGCCGTCTACTACGTCACCTTCAAGGCCTCGGAGGATCCCGGGCAGAACTTCGGACTCGCCTTCGGCAATGCCGACGGTGACGCGATCGAAATGCACACGGTCATCTTCGGCCTGACCATCCGCAGGGATCCGCCGCGCGTCGACCTCAAAACCGGGACGACGTACTGGGATGAGTGGGTGCAGAATCACTTTCAACTGACCGACGCTTCCGGAAACCCCGTCCCGCTGAAGCGCGAGATGGGCAGTTCGGTCATCCCCGGTAAGGACATCAAGGCCGGAACGCCCGAGTTCTTTCTGGTTGCGGTGCTGAAAAAGGGGGCGAAATACGACTTCGAGTTCGTTCCTTACCGGGGAAGCCCCGACGTGTACCGGTACTCGTTCACCTGTCCCTCGCAGGACGAGAAAATCCGCCGACCCCTGTTCAAGCCGAAAACCTGAGGATCCTGAGTTCGAGTCCGCCGCTTTCCGGATCGCGGACCTCCGGTCCGCCCGAGCGGAGCTCTGTTCCGCGCGTGCGGAGCGGAGTTGCGCGCTCCACCTCGAACGCGACGAACTCGCGGCGCTCCGCCGGAACGCGGACCGCTCTCAGGTTTGCATCGCAGCGCAACGCCGCGATGATACGTCCGTGTCATCCGCCGATCATGAACGTTTCCAGCACGCCGCGGAGAGCATCGCGCGCGCCTGCCGCGCGCCGGTCCTCGAAGGCCTGTCATCCGCTCGAGTGTCGATCAAACCGGATCGCACCGTCGTCACCGAGGTGGACCTGGCCGTGCAGCAGCGCGTATTCAACGCCCTCAGCGCGGAATTCCCCGATCACGCCCTCGTCGGCGAGGAGGACGAGTCCGCCGCCCGTCTCCCACCGCGTCTGCCGGGCTACGCCTGGGTCGTCGACCCGATCGACGGCACGCGCAACTACGCGGTCGGCTTCCCCTGCTTCGCCACCTCGATCGCCCTGCTGGAAGACGGCTCGCCCGTCGTCGGCGTGGTCGCGGAGCACGTCTCCGGACAGGTCTTCAGCGCCCGCCTCGGCGGCGGCGTCACGCTCGACGGCCGCCCCGTCCGCGTCAGCGAGGGCGAGGGGTTCCGCAAGAAACTGGTCGGCATCCCGACCAGCATGGACGCGGTCACTCAGCGCGTCGTCGCCGGCTGGTTCCGCCGGGACGACCTCATCCTCCGCAACACCGGCTCCGCGGCGTATCACCTTGCCCTGGTCGCGTCAGGAGCGCTGAACGCCGCTTACGGCTTCCAGTGCAAAATCTGGGACATCGCCGCGGGGGCGCTGCTGGTCTTCGAAGCCGGCGGCCGCATGACCGCCCTCGACGGCGCCGCCCTTTTCCCCTGGCAGCCCGGCGACGCCCCCGACCGCAATCTCCCGTCGCTGGCCGCCGCTCCGCGACTGCACGAGGCGTTGATTCAGGACTTTCGCACCTGACGTGCGCCGACGGACCTAGGTCGCCGCCGCCTCGTGCTTTCGCCCCCCCACCGCGTTCAATTCACGAAGCCGCGCAAGATCCTCAAACCGCAGTTGAACCAGGAGTTGATCCTTCGGGCGCAGGACGGTGTCCGGCGGTGGAAACGTCCGCGTCTCCGCGGCGCCCGCCGGGTGATGCGCGACGACGTGCATCGGCAGGTCGCCGCTGATCTCGGTGATCGACCGGTTTGCAAGCTCCGCCCCCGCCTGCACCTGCACCCGGCTGACCACGACGAGCTGCCCGTCCACCATGAAGGACGTCTTGATGCTCGGATCCGTCGCGGCCGCCGCGAACGACGGCGCCGCCATCGCCGCGGTGCTGAACGCCACGTGAATGTTGAATCCGTCGCGGATCTTGTTGGCGAGGTTCTGATCAAACAAGCGCAGCACGACGCGGATGCCCGCGTTCAGACGCCGCGCGTCCAGCGCGATCTCGAGGTTCGCCAGGTCGTCGTTCGTGCAGCAGATGATCGACTTGGCCTTCGCCACGTTCGCATCGATCAACATCCGGTCATCGCGCCCGTTTCCCACCAGGATCGGGATCCGCTGTCCGCGCACCTGCTCCAGAAAAGCGTTCTTCTCGTCCGACTCGATCACCACCACCGGCATGCGCATCTTCAGAAGATGCCCCAGCGTCCGCAGCCCCAGCCGCCCGCACCCCACCAGCACCACGTGCTTCGACATCTCCGAGGCGATCATCCGCGACCACTCCCTTTCATTGTGCCGACGGTCCCGCAGCATGATCGACAGCTCAAGGAACGTCTCCACCAGGATCATCAACCCCATCAAGGGCACGACGAAGAACATCACGTCCAACACAAGGTTGTCCGGAAACTCCACCTGCGGCTCGAAGAAAATCAGGCACCACGTGTAATACAGACCACGGAAAAACGTGACCTCCTGGTCCGGCGGCGACAGCGCCGAAAACAGCGCCCCGCCCCCGGCGAGCACCACCAGCAGGATCAGGAACCGCAGGCGGAACCGGTGAAAAACCGCCCGCACATAAAGCCAGTTCGCCCGCGCCCGCACCCGCAGCGCCGGTTTCGCATCCACCCAGACATCCACGTCCACGCGTTCGTTCACCCGCGCCCCCGTCGATTCCGAAGAAATCCGAAGTATGATACTCCCGGTTTCCGATGAGAATACCGGCCGTCCGCGCGGCGCGTGTCCGCCGGACCGGCCCGTCCGGTTCAGGTGCTACGATGTCCTCCTTCATCGCAACCCCGCAGGCGCCGGCGAGGCGGACGCCCTGGCGCCTTCAGCCTTTCCAGCCCGCCCACGCCTCGACGATCGCCGCCTGGGCGCCGGATGACGCCGCGCTTCGCCGGCTGGCGCCGGGAACCTTCCCGCCGCTTACGCCGCAGAAAGTGCTCGACTGGATCAAGCCTCACACCCGGGCCTTCGTCATGATCTCCGGCGATGACGGGACACCGGTCGGATACGGTGAACTGAACCCGATGCGCAACGACCCGCGGCACTGGTGGGTGGGGCACATCGTCGTCGCCCCGGAGCATCGCGGCAGCGGCCTGGGACACGCCCTCGTCGCCCGGCTCCGCGACCTGGCGATCCTGCGCCACCGCGCCAACCGCCTGTCGTTGATCGTCTACCGCGACAATCCGCCCGCGCGGCGATGCTACGAGCGCGCCGGGTTCGAGTTCGTCGGCGAGGAGGTGCATCATTTCGCGCCGCATCCGGCTCCGCAGACCCTCGTCCGCTACGAGTGGCGCCGTTGAGACGGCGGGGCGGCGACCGTCCCCCCGCCGGCGCGCACCCCGGCGCGGGTGCGGATCCCGGCACGGTCACGCTTCGTACTGGATCGCCAGTTTCCGCAGGGCGTCCCGCTCGATCTGACGCACGCGCTCACGCGTCAGTCCGATCCGCGCCCCGATCTGCTTCAGCGTCAGCGGCGCGGACCCGTCGAGACCGTAACGGTACTTGAGAATCTCGACCTCGCGCTCGTCAAGCTGATCCAGCAGCGCCGTCAACCGCGTCGCATCTCCCTCAAGCGCCATCGCGTCCTGCGGCGCGTACGCGTTCGGGTCCGCCAGCGAGTCCGTCAGCGACGGATGATTCGGATCATCCCCGTCCCCCGCCGTGATGCTCACCGCCTTCACCGCGTTCTGAATGTGCCGGATCTTCCGCTCCGGCATCTTCAGGAACTCCGCCAGCTCCGCCGTCGTCGGCTGACGCTTTTCCCGATCGCGGAACGACTCGACCGCCCGCCGGTACCGGGAAATCAGTTCGACCATGTACGCCGGGATATGCACCGCTTTGTCGCCGTTGATCAGGCTGCGCTTGATCGCCTGCTTGATCCACCACGAGGCGTAGGTGCTGAAACGCGTGTTCTGGTCCGGGTCATAACCCTCGACCGCCCGGATCAGACCGAGGTTCCCCTCATTGATCACGTCCGCCAGCGGCATGCCGCGCTTCGCGTATTTCTTCGCGATGTTGACCACCAGGCGCAGGTTCGCCCGCACCATCCTCTCCCGCGCGACGTTGGCCTGATGCTCCGCTTCGTCACGTTCGACCAGCGAAATCTCTCCGCTGCGGAAACGCTCCGCCGCGGTCCGCGCATACCGAACCTGCTCCGCGAGCCCCCGCTCCTCCTCAGGGGAGAGCAGGTACGACTGATTGATCTGTTTCAGATACGTCTGGAGACCGGAATCGACGATCATGGGCGCCCTCGACCGGCGCGGGCGGCGCGCCGCCGCGCAGGCAATACGAAGTCACTGGAACCCCCACGTCGGATCGACCTCCTCGGGCGGATCAGTTGAGGCGAATTTGCCGAAAACACGAACCGATGATCTTCGATCAGGGCGCGAACCCGCCCCGGCCGGAATCGTTCCGGGTTTCGTCGCTCTTGACCCGCGGCGAACGCGCCGTCTTAGATCAGGCCCATCTGCTGGTCGCCGTCCGTGTGCAGACCGCCGCGACGCGGCTTCGGACGACGCTCCTGAACGCTTTCCTGGTCCTGATCCGCGCTCCACTCGGCGCGCTTCTTCGACAGACCGATCTTCCGGTCCACCGGATCCACCCGCAGGATCTTCACCTGCAGACGGTCGCCGAGCTTCACCTCCTGATGCGGGTCTTCGACCTTATGATCGGCCAGTTCGCTGACGTGCAACAGTCCTTCAAGGTCCTCTTCCAGTTCGACGAAGACCCCGAAGTTGGTGATCTTCGTGACCGTGCCCTCGACGATCTGCCCGGGAATGTAGTTTTCGGGCACGGCGCGGACCCACGGATCCTCGTGAAGCTGCTTGAGGCCCAGCGCGATCCGCTGGTTGTCCTCGTCCACTTTGAGGACCACGCATTCGATCTCCTCGCCCTTCTTGAGAATCTCGGACGGATGCGTGATCTTCTTGGTCCAGCTCAGGTCCGAAACGTGCAGCAGCCCGTCCACCCCCTCCTCGATCTCGATGAACGCGCCGTAGTTTGTGATGTTCCGGACGCGCCCCTTGACCCGCGTGTTCGGCGGATACTTCTGCGCCACCTGCGTCCACGGGTTGACCTGCGTCTGCTTGATGCCCAGCGAGATCTCCTGCTTGTCCTTGTTGATCTCCAGCACCACCACGTCGATCACGTCCCCCGCGTTGAGCACTTCCGACGGGTGATTGATCCGCCGCGTCCAGCTCATCTCGCTGATATGCACCAGCCCCTCGACCCCCGGCTCCAGCTTCACGAAGGCGCCGTAGTTCATGATGTTGACCACTTCGCCCTTGATTCGCCGCCCCACCGGGTAGTTCTGCTCGATCTGGTCCCACGGATTCGCCGCGAGCTGCTTGAGGCCCAGCGCGATCTTCTCCCGGTCCCGGTCGATGTTCAGAACCTTCACCTCGATCTCGTCGTCGATCCGCAGCAGCTCGCTCGGGTGACCGATGCGGTCCCAGCTCATGTCCGTGATGTGCAGCAGACCGTCGATCCCGCCCAGATCCACGAACGCCCCGAAATCCGCGATGTTCTTGACGATGCCCTTGCGGACCTGTCCTTCGACCAGGCTGGAGAACAACGCCTCCTTCGCCGCGTTCCGGCTCTCCTCGATCAGCTTGCGGCGGGAGATCACGATGTTGCGACGCTCGACGTCCACCTTCAGAATGACCGCCTCGACCCGCTGCCCGATCAATTCGCCGATGTCGCCCGGGCGACGGATGTCCACCTGCGACGCCGGCAGGAACACCGGGTAGCCGATGTCCACCAGCAACCCGCCTTTGATCTTCCGCATGACCGTGCCCTCGACGAGGTCGCCCTCATGCTTGGTGTCCACGATCCGCTGCCAGTTGATGATCCGGTCCGCTTTGCGCTTCGACAGGACGATGTGACCGTCCGACTCGGACTCCACCGCCTCCAGCCAGACCTGGACCTCCGCTCCGGGCTCGACCGACCGCGCGTCGTCCCACTCCGTCGCCGGGACGATGCCCTCGCTCTTAAGCCCGACGTCCACCACGATGTCGTCGCCCGCCCGGCCGACGACGCGCCCGGTCAGGATCGTTCCGGGGCGGAACTCCGTCTCCGCCGGACACGTCAGCGTCCCGACCGAGTTGTCCGAGTCGTCACCGCCGAAGATGGATCGAAGCTGGGCGTCCAGATCGTCGCTGCCCTTGTCAAGATCGTTGATGAGATTGAAGTCAACCATGTTCGCCCTGATGTCTTTGAAGTTCCGCGAGGTCGCCGTGTTCGCGGAGGAGGAGGCGGGTCCGGGAAGAAACCGCCGCCGTGGAGGGTCTTCAGAAGCGCTGCTGATCCGCCGTCGATCGGCGCCCGCTTCTGTTCCGCGCCGTGACAGCCCTGAAATCCGAAATGCCGCTTTACTTGCACACGCCGGTTCTGATATGTGCAGATCCAGACGCGCCGACTTCGCCCGCCGAATCCGGATTCACCCGACTCGAAGCGCGGGCGTCAGCCCTTAGAGGAAACGCCTACGCTGTGAAAACCGTGACGACGTTTCCGGTTGATCAGCTTGCGCCCCTTCGACGTCCGCATCCTCGCCCGGAACCCGTGCGTCCTCTTCCGCTTGATCCTGCTGTTGCGCCTTGGATAATGCATAACCTCGACCTCATGCGTCGCCCTCGCCGATCCGGCTCCACGCCTTCCGGCGAGCGAGCCGGGCATCATAACAAGATCCCCTTCGGATGCAATCCGCCCGGAGACTGCACCGAACCTGAGGCAGGTCAGGATGTTGCGAAGCGGGCGGCGGGGCGGGCGCCCGGGCGGCGCGTAACGCGGGCGCAACATGACCCGCTTCGGGGTTGAAATGACGCCTCATCCACCGATACAACTCCGGTACACCTTCGGTTGCGGTCAAGACCGGAAGCCGGTGGATATTCAGCTCGGGAGGCAGGTCGTCCACCCGGCGTGATCGGTACAAGTTATTCTAGTTCAAAAGGTTAACTGAAAGGCAAGGCAGAAGATGGCGAGGGAGCTTATTGCGAAAACCCGCACGGGGATGATTTTGAAACGAGGGGGGATCGTCGCCGCGATCGTCGGCGCTCTTTTCCTGGGGTCGCCCGTCCGTGCTCAGGCGCAGGACGACCACGCCGGGCATGACCACGCCGGGCATGACCACGCGGCGCCGGCTAAGGCCCAGCAGGATCCGGCTGAAAAAGCCAAGAAGAAGAAGGAGCGAGAGGAGGCTCGCGCCGCCGGGGACAAGGAACCCAAGGCGGACAAGCCCGCCACCGTCGGCGCCGGAAAAGAGACCGCCCCCGCGGGTCCGCTTTCGTCGAACGTCAAGGCCGTCGTCGATGCCATGACCTACGACTTCGGCGAGGTCTGGGCGGGACCGCTCCTGAAGCACGCCTTCAAGATCACCAACCAGGGCACCGAACCGCTCGAAATCCGCGGCGTCAAGCCCGCATGTGGATGCACCGCCGCCGGCGAGTCGCCCAAGGTCATCAAGCCCGGCGAAACCGGCGAGTTCCCTTTCAGTCTCAAGAGCGAGACGCTGAACGGAAAGTTCTCGAAGAGCATCGACGTCACGACGAACGAGAAGGACAACAGCAAAATCAAGCTGACCCTTCAGGGCGTCGCCAAGCAGCGCATCGAGCTGAGCACGCCGAGCATCAGCTTCGGCAGCCTCAAGTCCACCGACTCGGTTGAGAAGACGATCACGATCAAGAACAACGATGAGAAACCGCTGGAGCTGAAGCTGACCGGCGTCAACGAGGAACTTCCTTACAAGACCGAACTGGTCGAAAAGGAACCGGGCAAGGTCTACGAGCTGCGCGTCGTCACCGTGCCGCCGCTGAAGGAAGGCACGCTCAACGGCGAGGTCAAGCTCGCCACCAACTTCGAGGACAAGAAGGAGATTCCGGTCCGGATCAACGCCGTCGTCCCGCCCCGCCTCGCGCTTCGTCCGCCGAGCATCGTGTACAACTCCCGCCTTCCGAAGTACCCGGTCCGCCTCACCAACAACGGCGAGACGCCCGTCAAGGTCACGGAAGCCTCGATCAACGACGAACGCATCACCGCCAAGGTGACCGAAACCTCGCCCGGGAAGATCTACACCATCGAGGTCGAGTTCCCGTCCGAGTTCGTCGTGCCCGAGGAGAGCGACATCGCCCTGACGCTCAAGACCGACGACAAGGAGCAGCCCACGCTGATGATTCCGATCAAGGCGCCGCCGAAGCCGCCGCTCCGCGAGCCGGAAAAGCTCGTCGGAAAGCCCGCACCGTCGTTCTCGCTGGTCTCCACGGACGGCAAGCCGGTGTCGAACGACACGCTCAAGTCCGCCGAAGGCCCGATCGTGCTCAACTTCTGGGCGGCCGACTGCGGTTTCTGCAAGCTTCAGATGCCGCGCCTCGAGAAGCTGCACGAGCAGTATTCGGGCAAGAACGTCCGCTGGGTCAACGTCGCCTCGAAGCGCGCCAAGGCGTTCACCGAGGACGAAATCAAGGAGTTCGTCAAGGCGAACAACCTCAACGCCGAACTCGTCATCGACCTGGAGAACAAGGCCGCGAAGGAGTTCAAGGTCCAGAGTTACCCGGCGCTCTTCGTGCTCGGCAAGACCGGCAATGTTGAGAAGTGCATTCTCGGCAACGCCGGAACGCTCGAAGGCGACATGAAGAAGACGCTCGACCAGTTGCTGGGGCTTTCCACCACGGCGTCGGCGCCGAAGACGGGTGCGGACAAGCCCGCGCCTCCGGCGGACGGCGCGAAGCCCGGCGCGGACACCAAGGCGGCTGCCGCCAACGGCGCCAAGCCCGGCGACGCGAAGGCTTCGCCGGAAACGAAGGCGTCCCCGGAGTCGAAGACCCACCCGTAACGGGCGGTCGCGGTTCGCAGAGCACAGGGATCGTTAGAAACGGGGCGTTCCGGCCGATCTTGCTGGACGCCCCTTTTCCTGACAACCGATAATAAAGGTGGGGAATCAGCGTCCACGACGTTCGGCGCGCTGCATCTGGCGACGGTCGTCGCGTTCTCGGAGGGACTGGCGGCGGTCGTGCAGCTTTTTCCCCCGGGCAAGTCCCAGGGTGATCTTGAGCAGACCGCGATCGTTGAAGTACGCGGCCGTCGGAATGAGGGTCAGTCCTTTTTGCTGGAGTTTCGCCTCAATACGGAGCAGTTCCGATCGTTTAAGAAGAAGTTTGCGGGGACGGGCGGGCTCGTGATTCGCCGGACCGGCCTGCTCATACGGGGGGATGTGGAAGGCAAAAAGCCAGAGCGCGCCTTCCCGGAAACGGGCGAAAGCCTCGTCGAGCGACGCCCGGCCGGTTCGCAGCGACTTGACCTCGCTGCCCAGGAGCATGATGCCGCACTCGGTTTTTTCGAGGATCTCGAATTTGAACGCCGCGTTCCGGTTGCGGCAAACCGCCGACGGCGATTCCGGTTTTTTCGACATAAAACGTTGACTGACAAAGGGTTGAGTGCGGTCCTGCGAACGATCGCGCGGACGATCGGGTCCGCCGGAGCAAGCCTGGCGGATGTCAGGATGAGCCTCCGCCTGCGGCGCGCGTCCGGGGGACTGGTATAATAAGGTGAGGATGGTGAGATGACAACGTTCACCGAGGCCTCGAAAGGGATGAGTCGGGCGGAAGAGGCGGCGCTGGTCGAGAAGACTCGACGCGGCGATCGCCGGGCGACGCGCGTGTTGGTGGATCTGCACAAGGATCGCCTTTACGCTTTCGTTCACCGGGTGATGGGGCATCATCACGACTCCGAGGAGGTGTGTCAGGAGGCGTTCCTCCGGGCGTTCTCGGCGCTGGACACGTTTTCGACGCAGTATCGGTTCAGCACGTGGTTGTTCACGATCGCATACCGGGTCTGCCTGAATACGCTGCGTCGCCGCAAGACGGTGACGACGGAACTGGAGTTCAACACGCTGGGCAGCGTGGACGACGGGCCGGAGGAGCAGTTGGCCGAGTCCGAAGCCGCTCGTGAAGCCCGTCACGCAGTCTGGGAGGCGGTCGACGGGTTGACGACGCCACAGAAGGCGGCGGTGCTGCTGTTTTACCGGCAGGATCAGAATTGTCAGGAAATCGCGGAAATCATGCAGGTTCCGGTGGCGACGGTGAAAAGCCATCTGCACCGCGCTCGAGCGCGGTTGAAGGATCTGCTGGCGGGGAAATTCGGACAGGAAGCGGCCGCTTCAGGTCGGATGCGGATCGCCGCCGGGTGACGCCGGACGCACGCGGGCGACGCCTCGCGCGAGCGTTCGACGGATCGCCGCGGCGCCGCGGCCGGCTGGGCGGCGCGACAGGTCGAAGCGCGAGGTGTGAGTCAGGAATGAACTGCGAGCAAGCTCAGCATCTTTTTGACGCTCATCTGGACGGCGATCTGCCGCCCGGCTTGGCGACCGAGTTGGCGGCCCACCGCATCGAGTGCGAGGATTGCCGCCGGCAGCTTGCCCTTCTCGAGGTGGTCGAGCATGTCCTTGTTTCGGAAATTGATGAGCCCGAGCCGCTTTGCGACGACTTCACGGATCGTTTGATGGCGTGCCTGCCGGCTGCTCCGCGATCCCGGCGGCGCCGGACGCTGGTGCTGACGGCGGCGCTTGCCGCGGCGGCGGCGCTTGCGTTCCTCGTTTACGGTCCGTGGGGGCGCGGCAAAGCTCACGTCGTCGCCGGCGTCGTTGTGCCCGGTGAACCCGTTCCGGATGATCTCGATTCCGCCCCGCTGGAACCCGAGGATCCGGTTGACGCGTGGCAGAAGACGCTCGACGACATTTATGCGGAGTGGCAGAAGACCCGCTGGGGCACGAGTCCGCTTCGCGAGGGGATCGAGGGCACGGCCCGCGAGTTGTTCAACGAGTTTTCTCCTCCCCCTGACGCGCCCGCGGCGGTTCCGGATTCCGCGGCGGACGGCACTCGCTGACGGTCCGTGCTGCGGGCCCGACCGAGGCGGACCTTTCCGGCGTTCCCGAGTCTCCGACGGACTCCGGCGCTCTGCGTTCCGGATATTCGGTCGTTGTGACGCGACGTGCGATGATGCCTGGGAGGGACGGCGATCGGCGGCGCGGCGGTTTCCCTTGCTCCCGAACTTCTGTCGTCCCTCCGGGACTTTCGGGTCATCGGCGACGGTTTCCCAGCACTGGCGTGCTGGGCTGTTTTCCAGCGCCCCTGCCGGGGCTGAGACGCTCGGACGATCCTCACGGGGCAACGACGCTCGGACAATCTTCGGGAGCGACGACGCTGTTGCAAAACCACCGGTGCAGACGGGAAAAAGAACGCTTCCTGACGGGCGCGGCTCGGTTTTGAAACCGCGTCAAAGACGCTCGGAGGATCCTCACGGGACGACGACGCTCGGCCGTGAAGGCTGCCGTCGGATCATCGGTTACAATGCCTGTCGTGACCGCGGTTTGCGTCAACATCCTAATGCATCTTTTGCTTGGCGCCGATCCCGCGGGGTCTGGCGGACTTGCGTCGCCTGTTCCGGCGCAATCCGGGCCGACTCCTGACGCGACACTGTCGGGGTGGGTTCCCGCGACGGCGGAGTTTTTCATCGAGACGTCCCGGCTTTCGTCGCTGGACACGGCGCTTCGCCGGACGCGCGTGATGAACGCGATCTCGTTTTTCGCGGGGCGCGGCGCTCAGGTGGCGCCCGGGGCGGATCTGTCCCGAAGCGTGGGAGCGCTGCTGGGGGTGACGGAGGCAAAGCTGCTGGATCGGATCCTGTCGTGCCCGGCGATCTGGGCGGCGCCGTCGTGGCGCGAACTCGACGGAGCCGTGATCCTCCTGCGGATTCCCGGCGACGAACTCCTGACGGCGTGGTTCCCACCGTCACGGCGCACGAAAGTGACGCGGGAAGAGCGAACCCTCGTCTTCGACAGCGGACGTTTCCGCGTCGCGACGCGCGAGAATCTGGTCGCGGTCGTTCGCAACACCGCCCCGCAGGCGCTGTTTGACGGCGTCGTGACGCAGTTGCGCAGCCGCAGGGAGGCGGGGTGGTCCGCGGATCCGGTGTTCCGGCGTCTTGCCGGTCCGCTCAAGGCGCCGACGTTGCTGCGCGTGGGGCTTCGCCGGACCGCGGCTCAGCCGGTCGGCGCGGTCGAACCGATGCGGGTGGAGTTCGGCTTCGAGATGGCGGTGGTTTCCGTGCATGAGTCGGGCGCCGCGCTGGAGATCGACCTTCGGGCGAAGATGCCCGATCCTCAGTCGCACGCTCCGTCTTCGCGTGCGGCGCACGACCTGATCCGGCGTCTCCCGGCGACGACCCTGGCGGCGTGGGCGATGACGTCGGACTGGCGCGAGAACGTTCAGGGATTGCTTGAACTGGTGGACGCGGATCCGTCCAGCGTCATGATGCAGCGGATCGAAATCGCGCTGCCGCTGCGCGCCGCGCTGACGGAGGTGATCTCGCAGACGCGGCCCCCGGTGGTTCTGGTGTGGGGGCGCCCCGAGGCGGAGCAGCCGTCCTTTCCGCAGTTCGCCGCGTTTCTCGAATGCGACGACGCCGCGGTTGTCGCGGCCTCGCTCTCGACGATCCTGCAGGCGCACGCGGAAGAGGCCCCCCGGGGCCTGAATACGGACGACGCCTCGGCGACCGTCGCGGCGCTTCGCGCCGATGTTTCCACGACGGATCATTTCGGCGTCCCCGTCACCGGCGTGCGCTGGCGGATCGCGTCCGATGACGGAGCGGGCGATCCGGACGCGGACCCGATCCAACTCGCCCCCTGCTTCGCCCCGCTCGACCGCTGGCTGGTCATCGCGCTGTCGTCCGAGCATCTTCGCGCTCTGATCGAAGCCTATCACGATCTGCGTCCCGCGCTTGGCGCGGCGCCGCCGATGAACGCCGGCGCCGGGCGGCCGATCCGATCGACGTCGCTCGCCGTCGCGCAACCGGCGCTGGCGGCCGCCGTCCTGGCGAGGTGGATCAACGAGTACCAGGCCGGACGCGCCTCCCCTTTCGACCCCAGCGCGTGGATCGGCAGCCGCACCCGCGCCCGCCTCGCGCGGATCGGCGCCAGCGTCGCTTCGGAGCAGTTTCCCGGACAGGCAAGAGTCGTCGAAGTCGAGCCGACGGGTCCGGCCGCCTCGCGGCTGCTCGAGGGCGACTCCGTCCTCGCCGTGGACGGACAGGTGCTCAGTCTTGAAGAACCGGTTGACGACCTGCGTCGCAAGCTGCTTCATTCACGGCGCGCGGTCGGACCGATCCTCCGCGTCCTGCGCGACGGCGTGATCACGGACGTGGAGCTTGCGATCACGCCGTCGCAGGCCGCCACCGGGCTGGATCGCGCGATTCCCGCGATGCGCAACATGATTCAGGTCGGCGCGGGCGTCGAGTTCGCCTCGTTTTCGACGTGGACGGCCCCGCCGGACGAATTCGCCGCCCGCCTCGTGCTGCATTTCCCGCCCCCCGCTGAATGACCCGTGTGTGCGCGCATCCGACCGGCGGGTATGCTTTCCCGAACGAGTTCGTCTACGTGAGAGGAGGCCGACGATGAGTGCGAATCTGCTGACCGCAACCGCCCCGCCGAACGTGTACCGCGACCGCCGCCGCCGACTCGGAGCGTCGCTGCGCAGGCCGATGACGATCTTCTCCGGATCGGCGGCGCCGCGCAACTACCCGGCCAACACCTACGTCTTCCGGGCCGCCAGCACCTACCTTTACTTCGGGGGTCCGCCGATCGAGGGCGCGGCGATGCTGATCGAGCCGGGCAACGACGGCGAGAGCGGTTGCGTGCTCTTCTGCGAACCGGCGGGACCGGACGACGAAGTCTGGCTGGGGCCGACGCCGACGGACGCGGACCTCGCCGGGTATTCCGGGTTGCTCGTCTCCGCCGTCCGCGATCCGGACAAGCTCATGACGTCGGTGTCCGGACGAGGGGCGGTGTTCGCGCCGGTCGTATGCCCCCGCGCCCGTGAAACCGCGCGACGCTGCGGCATCGCGGATGCGGCGTCGGACGACCTCCTGCCGATCATCCTCCTGCGATTGCGCAAGGACGAGCATGAACTTGCCGCAATGCGCCGCGCCGCGAGAGTCACGATCGAGGCCCACGCCGCAGCCGCCCGGGCGATCCGTCCCGGACGGGTCGAAGCCGATGTCGCTGCCGCGTTTCATGCCGTCCTCGCCGCCCACCAGCATCAGCCCTCGTTCAACCCGATCATCAGCGTCCGCGGCGAGGTTCTGCATTGCAGCGGCTATCCGAACCACCTCGACGACGGCGCGCTGCTGCTGATCGACGCCGGATCCGAGGAGCCGGGCGGTTACGCCTGCGACGTGACGCGCGTGTACCCCGTGTCGGGTCGGTTCACGCCGGAGCAGCGCGCGGTCTACGACGCCGTCCACCGCGCAATGAGCGCCGGCGTCGCCGCCTGCACCGTCGGCACGCGCTACCGCGACGTGCATTTCCTGACGGCGAGAGTTCTCTGCGAGGGTCTCGTCGCCGCGGAGCTTCTGAAGGGCGATCCGGCCGCGCTGGCTGACCGTCGCGCGCACACCCTTTTCTTCACGCACGGCGTCGGACACCTGATCGGGCTGGACGTGCATGACATGGAGGACTTCGGCGACCTGGCGGGCTACGCCCCCGGTCGGCAGCGTCCGACGGAGTTCGGCTCGAAGTTCCTCCGTCTTGATCGGGATCTCGAATCCGGGATGTGTGTGACGATCGAGCCCGGAGTTTACCTGAGTCCGGCGATCTGGAAGCGGTCGGACCTGGTCGCGCCTTTCCGCGACGTAGTGAACCTGCCGGAGGTTGAAGCGCTTCTGGCGCGTCGCTTCGGCGGCGTCCGCCTCGAGCAGACCGTGCATGTCCGCACGAAGGAGGCGGGCGGTCCGGAAGCGCTCAGCGACGCGCTGCCGGTCGGCGCTGACGAGGCGCTTGCGACGATGCGCGGCGCTTGACGCGGAGGCACCCGGCGGGCGACCGCCGCGCGTCGGTGCTCGATCGGTCCTACGCCGGCGGGGGCGCCTCCGTCCGGATCAGGGCGAGCAGTTCCGTCGCGTTCGTGACGTGGAGCACTTTCGTCCGCAACTCCGGATCCTTCAAGGTCCGGGCGATGTCGGCCAGCAGGTTGACCTGCACGCCGCGATCGTCCTCCGGGGTGAGAATCAGCACGATGATCCGCGCCGGCTCGCCGTCGTAGGCGTCAAAATCCACGCCGCCGAAGGACAACCCGAGTCCCACCAGCGGCGCGGCCAGACCCGGTATCCGCGCGTGCGGAATCGCCAGCCCCTGCTCCAGCCCGGTGGACATCGTCTGCTCCCGGTTCCAGACCGCGTCTTCAAGGAGCTGCGCGCTTCGCCCGGTCGCCGGAGCAATTGTCCGGCAAAGCTCGGAAATGACTTCGCGCCGGTCCGTCGAGGCGAGGCGGGGAATGAACGCCTTCGGCACAAGGTAGTCCACGAAGCGCCGCACGCGCCGCCGACCGAGAATCCGCTGGATGCACGGTCCCGGCGCAATCGACGTGACCAGCGCCATGAAGACCAGCGCGACGAACAAACGCGCTCCGATGATCCCGTTCTGAAGCGCCAGCAGTCCGAGGATGATCTCCATCGCGCCCCGCGCGTTCAGCGACACGCCCATCGCCCACGCCTCGCGCGAACTGATCCGCGCCGCCCGCGCCCCCGCGGCGCATCCCAGCACCTTCCCCGTGCATGCGATCGCCAGCACCAGCAGCGACAGCATCGGGTCGAAGTTCGCCACGAAATCCACGTTCAAACCGATCGTCGCGAAGAACAGCGGCGCAAAGAACGACCCCACGAAGCGATCGATCGTCGCCCGCGTCTGCTCCCTCAGGTGGATCGAGTCGCCCAGCGCCACGCCCACCAGGAACGACCCGAAAACCGCATGCACCCCGATCCACTCCGTCGCCGCCGCCCCGAAAAGCGCCGCGGACAACGCAAACCCCAGCACCCCTCCCGGCCAACTCGTGTGCGCCTGCAGCCACGGCAGCACGCGGTCCATCATCCACCGCCCGGCGGTCAGCACGAACGTCGCAAACGCGAGCGTCAGCACGATCGTCCACCCGACGCCCGCCTGGGCCGACGGACCGCCCATCATCGCCAGCAGCACCGCAAAGATCAGCCAGCCCAGCAGGTCGTTCACCACCGCCGCGGCGATGACCACCATCCCGAAGTCCGTCCGGTACAAGTCGAGGTCCATCAACGTTCGCGCGATCACCGGGAGCGCTGAGATCGAAAGCGCGGTCGCAAAAAAAAGCGCGAACAACCACGGATCCGCCCCCGCCTCCCGACCGAAAGCGTCAGCCGCCGTCCAAGCCGCGATCAGCCCGAGCAGAAACGGAACCGCAATGCCCGTGATGCTGACCGTCGCGGCTGATCGGCCCTGACGCCAGATCATCGACAGATCCACCTCGAGCCCCGCCACGAGCAGGAACAATATGACGCCGACCGCCGACAACCCCTGAAGCACGATCGCGGCGTGTCCGGTCTGCGGAAACAGGAAGACGTAGGCTTCCGGCGCCAGCCTCCCCAGCAGCGTCGGTCCCAGAAGAATCCCGGCGACGATTTCTCCGAGCACCGCGGGCTGATTCACGCGCCGGGCAAGCTCCCCAGCGCCTCGGGCGACCAGCAGAAGGGTTGCCAGGCTCAGAAGCACCACAAAAATGTCGTGGGGAGTCAGGCGATCCATCATGCCTGAACGTAGCGGCCCGGCCGGAAGGCGTCTACCCGTCTTGACCCGACCGCCGGGAGACGGGATACTGCCTTGTCCGCACTCCTCGGAGTCGCCGGATCCTCATGACACGGGCAGCGATCCGCTTTCTGATTCTCGACGTGGACGGTGTGCTCACCGACGGGCGGTTGACGCTGGATCGGGAGGGCAAGGAGCCGTGCAAGACGTTTCACGTTCATGACGGAGCGGCGATCCAGCGGTGGCGGGCATCCGGCGGGACCGTGGCGATCCTCTCCGGACGGAGCAGTGATGCGGTCGCGGCCCGCGCCGCCGAACTGGGCATTGCCCGAATCCGGCAGGGCGTCCCAGCGGACGAGAAAGGCGTCGCGCTGGAAGGACTCCTCGCCGAATCCGGCGTCGAGGCGAGCGACGCATGTTACATCGGCGACGACCTTCCGGACCTCCCCGCGATGGCGCGGTGCGGATTCGCCGTCGCGGTCGCCGACGCGGCGCCTCCGGTCAAGCGGGCGGCGAACTACGTGACGCGCAGATCCGGCGGACACGGCGCAGTCGCGGAAGTGATTGATTTTTTGCTTCAGGAAACGACCGGCGCGAGACACGCCTGATGAACACGACGACACCTGCTGCGTTCCAGACCTCCCGCCCGTCGCGCACGCGCCGCGCCTCCAGCCTGCTGCGCACGCTCGTCGTCGCCACCGCAACGTTGACGACGTTGATGGTCGTTTTCGCCATCTATCAGTCGGCGCAGAAACCACGGACGCCGCGCCAGCCCTCCGTCCAAGCCGCTCCGATCGAGCCCGCGGCCCTGAACGGCGCGGCGCCGGACGATCCTCCTCCGCCCGGCGGCGCGGTCGAACTCGCGCCCAACGTCCGCATCGGACGCGGCGCGGGCGCCGTCCTCTCGATCTACCCGCCCACCGGCGACCAGGCGATCGCCGAGGTCGAGGCGCAGGACTGGTTCCCCGTCCGCGAAGGCGGCGAGGAGTACAAGCTCATCAAGCCGCTGATCCGACTCCGCGCTCGCTCCGGGCAGCGCGTGAACGTCCGCAGCGACGAAGGCGTGATCGAGATCAACTGGATCATCACCGGCAGCGGAAAGCGCCCTGAGTGGCGCCGCGGCACGCTGACCGGAAGCGTCACCGTCCAGATCGACCGTCTCACCGACAAGGAACGCGAAGCCCTTCCCGCCACCGAGCGGGATCTGCTCGCCCCGTGGCGCCTCGTGACGCTCCAGCTCGAGAGCATCGCCTTCGACCTCGAGTACAATCACGTCCGCATCGACGGACCGTTCTCCTTGACCTCGCAAGACGTCGATCTCGAAGGCGCCGATCTGGAAGTCCGCCTCGATCCGGGCGGCGAGATCGTCGAGTCTTTGTCCCTCGCGCACGGCCGAAAGCTCGTCGTGCGCGGCAGCGCCGACGCGTTTTCACTAGCCGAACTTCAGTCCGCGGGATCCGCCGCCCGACGAACGTCCTGGCTCGAAGCGCTGCGCTCGGGACTGGCCGCGACCGGTCCCGGGCAAACCGCGCCGCGGTCCGCAAAGCCCGTTGAACCGACGCCGGCTGCCGACGCGCCGAAGTTCGACGAGGAAGGAGCGCTGGTCCTTCAGGGTTCGTCGTCGCGCAACGAAGCATCCGCCCCCGCCCGCACGACCACCTATCAGGTTCACTTCGAGCAGAACGTCCGCGTCGCGCACGAACGCGACGGCGCGGAGATCGGCCGGCTCGAATCCGGACTGCTGACGATCCTGCGCGACTTTGTTCGCGGCGGCGTCGCAGCGCCGCCGCAGCGGGACGCTCAACCCGGCGCCTCCCCGGCCCCCTCCACCGACACGCTGACCGTGACCTGGACCGGGCCTCTGAAAGTCGAAGCCGTCGATCCGCTCTCGCAGCCGCAGGACGCCGCGGACCGCCTGCACGTCACGGCGGCCGGCGCGCCGGTCATCATCGCGGATCCCACCGGCGAGGCCCGTTGCGACCGCCTCTTCTTCGAACGTGAGGCGCGCAGGATTCGGCTTGAAGGCTCCGCGTCGTCCCCGATCATTCTCGACAACGCCGAGCAGGGTCGCATCGAGGCCGTTGCGCTTTCCACCAGCGCCGAAGGCGATCGTCACACGGCGATCTTCAGCGGTCCCGGAAAACTCGTCGAAGTGCATCCGCCGCCGCGCGACGCCGAAGCCTCGCCGACGGGGGGCGCATCCTCCGCGGACGATGTGGTTCCGCCAGGCACGATCGAATTTTCCGACCGGCTCGAACTCGACCTGGCGCGCCGCGCCTTCACCCGTTACGATGTCGCCTCGCTTCAAACCGTCACCGAGGACAAGGTCGTTCCGGTCGAAGCCCGCTTCTTCGGAAACACCCGGATGACCGACGCCGACAACCGCGTCGCCGCCAACGCGATGACGGTCCTCTTCGACCCGGACGCCCGGGAGCTGCGCGTCCGCAGCCTTCGCGCGGACGCCGCGGTGGACGCGCGCCTCGGCGCGGATGCGGCAAGATCGATCACCTGCGAACGACTCGAAGTGAATTTCAACCCTTCCGCCGGACGCATCGAGCCGGTCGAAGCCCGCGCCTTCGGCAACGTCGTCGCGTCGCACGGCTCGGGCACGCTCGCCGCCGAGGATCACGTCACGTTCACGTTCGCGAAGGAAACCCGGGTCGTCAGCGGGTTCGATCCGCTCGACGCCTGCCTCGAAGCCCGCCGGGCGGGGGTGGACCCGTCCACCCTGGACTGGGAAGCGCTCCGCCGTGCCGGCGCCGCGCGGAACCGCACGGAGACGCACGTATACCTTCAAAGCCTCACCGCCCGCCGCGGCGTCATCGCGAAAGATGATCGCCGGGGGCTTGATCTTCATGCGAATTCCCTCACGTGCGTCCTCGACGCGGATTCGCAGCTTGTCGCCGCGACCGTCGACGGCAGCGCGGAAACCTGGGCGCGGGTCACGATCGAGGATCTCACGATCGAAGGCCCCTCGATCTTCGTGGATGTGATCCAGGAAAGCGCCCGCGTGGACGCGCCGGGACGCATGACGTTCCTGTCCCTCCGCGACCTCGACGGCCGCGACCTGTCCGAACCGACGCCGATGATCGTCGCCTGGAAGACATCGATGCGTTTTGTCGGCGAGCGCAACCGCGCTGAGTTCAGCGGCGGCGTTCACGCGGAAAGCGGAAGGCACCTGTTTGACGCGCAGGATTTGTCGATCGACTTCCGCGACGCGCCGCCGTCGGAAGGCGCCGCCGCGCCGCCGCGCAACTGGTGGATTCTCTCCGACCTCGTCGAGCGGCCCGCCGCTCGAAACGCGGACCGTCTGACCGACCGCAACCGACGCAAGCAACCGATATTTCTTTCCGCGACCGGCCGCGTCGCCGCGGTCCTGGCCAACTACGACGACAGCGGAACAAAACTGCTCAGTCGTTCGCGGCTCGCCGGATCGGTTCTTACGCTCGACCTGCGGGAAAGCGGTCCGCGTCAGTTGTCGATCGAAGGCGAGGGAACGTTGTCCCTTGAGGATTATGAAGCCGCCGCCGCGCCCCCCCCCGCCGCGGGCGACCGCTTCCTCGCCGTCGATGCGTCTGACGATCGCTCGCAGACGCTCATCACCTGGCGAAAAAACCTCGTCTACGACCTCGACCAGAACCGGGCGACGTTCGCCGGCGCCGTCGAACTGCAGTATCTCACCGGGCGTTACCTGGTGCTTGCGGACGAACTCGGTCTGCGCCGCGATGACGCCGCGGAGGACGAAGGGCGCGAGACGACGCTGGATTGCGACCTCATGATCGTCGACTTCGCAAGCGGAGCCGCGGAAGAGCCTGCCCGTCCGGGCGCCCCAGCCGGGATGGACGCGCGGCGGATCCGGCAGTTCCGCGCGAAAGGCGCCGTCCGCCTCAACGACGCGCAGTTGATCCTCACCGCCGACGATCTCGCGTACAACCGCCCTTCTCAGCAGCTTCTGCTCGAAGGCGCGGCGCCCCGCGGCGCGGAATTGTTCTTCCGTCGCCCGGGATCGATCCCGCAGAGACTCACCGCCCGTCGTCTGTCCTGGGATCTGGTCAACCAAGTGGGCACGATCATCGAACCGCTGGGGACCGGCGGTTCCTGACGCGCCGGCTCCGCTCCCGAGACCGCGCCTACGCCGACGCGATCTCGCGCATCATTTCCTCGGGAACATCGAGATTCGACGCCACGCTCTGAATGTCGTCGTGCTCCTCAAGATCCTCAAGCAGCTTGATCGCCTTCCGGGCCGACTCCAGGTCCAGCCGGACGGGCGTCGCCGCGGTCATGCCCAGGTCCGACGACGCCACCGGAATCCCGGAAGCTTCGATCGCCGACTTCACGTTTTCGTACGCCGCCGGCGACGTCGTCACCTCGAATCCGCCGTCCGCCTCCACCACGTCGTCGGCCCCCGCCTCGAGGGCGACCTCCATCAACCGCTCCTCGCCGACTTTTCCGCCCTCGAGGCAGATGATCCCCTTCAGCGAGAACATCCACGCGACGCAGTTCGGCGTGCCCAGGTTCCCTCCGCCGCGCTCGAAAATCTTCTTGATCTCCGGGGCGGTGCGGGTGCGGTTGTCCGTCAGCGCCCGGCACAGGATCGCCACGCCGCCGGGCCCGTATCCCTCGTACGTCACTTCCTCGTACGACTCGCCTTCCAGTTCTCCGGTCCCCTTCTTGATCGCGCGGTCGATCGTGTCCTTCGGAACGTTGACCGCCTTCGCTTTGTCGATCGCGATCCGCAGCCGCGCGTTCTCATCCGGGTTTCCCCCGCCTCGCGCCGCCATCATGACGTCGCGGCACGCCTTGCTCCACAACCGCCCGCGCTTCGCGTCCGACGCCGCCTTCTTGTGTTTGATGTTCGCCCAGCGTGAATGTCCCGCCACGTTGCAACCCCCCGAACTCCGCCGCCCTCGCCCGCCAGACCGCCCGCCTGCTTACGTCCGTCGTCGTTCCAGCGCAGCGACATCCGCAACGTTGGGCTCCCTCCCGGCGCCTGCCGCTTGCGACTTCTCCGCCGCAGACGCCCGCACTTTGCGCGCATCCGCGTCATCCGGCGCGCCCGCCAGCGCCCGATCCGCCGCCGTCACCGCCCGCGTCCACGCCTGCACCGCCTCCTCTTTGCGACCCGTGCGCCACGCCGCGTCCCCGAGGTGATCCAGAACCACCTCGTCGTCCCGGCGCTCGGCGCGCGTCGAACGCAGCATCCACGTGTATGCGCCCTCGAAGTCGCCGGACTTGTATAACGCCCAGCCGTAACTGTCGAGATACGCCGGGTTCCGCGGCGACTGCGCCACCGCGAACCGCGTCATCTTCAGCGCCTGCTCCAGCCGCTCCCCGCGCTCCGTCAGCAGGTATCCCAGATCGTTGTTGATCCCCGCATCAAACGGCTGCATCGCATAACACCGCTCCAGCGCCTCCAGCGCCTCCGCCTCGCGCCCCGCAAAGTGATACACCTGGTACGCCAGCATCAGCAGCTCGCCCTGCCGACCCGCGTCCAGCGTCCCCTCCAGCAACAATTGAACCCGCGCCACGGCGTCCGAATACCGCTTCGCCAGCAGAAGCTCCTGCACGATCATCACCTGAAGCTCGTGCAGCCGCGACGACACCACCGCCTCAATCCGCTCGAGCCTCGCCCCCGGTCGCCCCTCCGCCTCGCGCGCCGCCTCCGTCACCTCGTCGATCCACGACTCCACGAAGCGGATGTACTCGTCGTGCCGCTCCGACCGGCGCAGGACGCTGCTGATCCGCTCCCGCACCAGATCACGTTCCGTCGTGACTTCCAGAAGATTCCGAAGAACCTCCAGCGCATCCTCCGGACGATCTACAAGATTCAGCTTTCCCGCCAGAACGATCGCATACATGTCGCTGGCCGGGTCTTCCTCCAGCCAGTCCAGAACGATCCGCAGCGCGGCGTCCGACTCCCCGACCGCCGCCAGCGCGTTCACGTACATCTCCCCGATCAACCGGTCCCCCGTCGCCTCGAACACCCGACGCGCCAGCTCCGCCGCCTCCCTTGCACGGTCCGCGGACAGGTGTTCCTCGATCAGCCGCCGCGTCCACGGACCCCCGTCCGCCTCGCCTGACGCCCACCCCTCCAGCCGCCGCAGGCGCTCCTCATCCCGGTGCAGCAGATCCAGCAGTTCGAGAATCCTTTCCCGGTAGGCGCCGCGCGTCAGCACGTCCAGATCCGCACGCGCCTCCTCCGTCTCCGCCGCCGACAGCGCGTCCTCGAACCGCTGCACTACCGTCAACGCCTGCACGCGTTCCAGCCGCCACGCATGTCGGTTCGGGTAACGCTCCAGCCACGGCTGCATCCGCTCCAGCGCTCGCTCGAACGCAAGCTCAAGCGCGTCCAGCCCGACCAGCCTCAGGAACGCCTCCTCGTTGGATCCGTCCAGCGACAGCGCCTCCTCATATCGCGATCGCGCCCCCGCGTAGTCCTCCGCGACGGCGCACGCGTCCCCCAGCAGCACAAGCGTCCGCGCATCCGGCCCGTTCCGCTCCGCCGCCTGCTCGAGGATTTTTCGAAACCCCGCAACGTCGCCCTGCTGCCGCCGCTGAACCTCCGCCACGCATCGCGCCAACGCCGACGACGCCGGAGCAATCGCGTCGAACTCCTTGAGCTGCCGCGCCACCTCGTCAACCCGGCCCGTCCGCAGATACTCCAGCGTCAGAAGCTCACGCGCCTCCACGTTCAGCGCATTGACCTCCAGCGCCGCCTGAAGCTGCTGCTCATACTGAAGACGACGATCCGTCCGCGCGTACACCCGCGCCAGGCCCAGCAACGCCTGCTCGTCCCGACGGTCAAGCTGCAGCGCCGCCTTGAAATGAAGCTCAGCCGCCGCGAGATCATCCAGCCCCAGCGCGGCCTCGGCGCTGATCCGCTCCAGCCCCCCGTCCTCCGCGACATCCGGATTCCGCCGCTTCGCCGCCTCACGCGCCTCCGTCCACCGATATTCCGCAAGCGCCGCACGCCCGATCACGCGCCGCGCCGCCGCATGCGCCTCGACAAATCCAGCGTGTTCGGCGAGCTCCGCCCGCGCCGTCGCAGGACGCCCCCCCGCCAGCGCCGCCACCGCCCGGAAATACGACGCCTCCGCCGACCGCAGCTTCTGGCGCGTCGCCAGCACTCCCTCGATCCCCGCGGCGCCCAGCGACTCGAACGCGCCCGACAACAACCCCAGCAAGCTCGGATCACGCTCCGCCACGGCAGAACAAAGCGCTACCGACTCCTCGTAACGCCGAGCCGTCAGCAGCGCCGAGAGCAACCGGTCACGCACGCCTCCCGCCTCGGGCACGCGCAGCACGAACTCCCGCAACACGTCAAAACAGGATTCGATCCGCCCCTGACGCGCGCAGATCTCCGCCAACGCCGTCGCCGCCGCAACATCGGTCGGACGATCCGCAAGCCGGTTCCGCAGATCCGCGACCACCCCTTCCGGATGACCCAGGCTCTGATAAAGCTCCTCCAGCAGCGGAAGCGTGCCCGGATCCTCGAGCGACAAGCCCGACGCAAGACGCCGCGCCTCCTCGCCGCGACCCGCCTTCAGAAGCAACCGCACATGTCGCCCCCGCTCCGCCGAGGTCGCCGTCCCGCGCTTCGACGTCGCCTCCAGCCGCTTCAGCGCTTCATCCGGACGCCCGAGGCGCTCAAGAATCTCCGCCGCACGCCCGCTGACGCCCACGTCATCCTCACGCAACACCGCCTCCGCATCCGCGTCCTGCGCCAAGGCGTCATATTGCTCCAGCGCCGCCGTCAGATACCCGAGCTGAGTCAGCGCGCCCGCCAGAAGATGTCGATCCGACGCCGCGGCGCGATCCCCGCGATGCGCCGCAAGCAGCACCGCCAGCCGAAGGTGCTCCACCCCCTCCGCCAACCGGCCCTGACCCAGCGCCGCCCGTCCCAGAATGCCGTGCATCGACCCCAGTCCCGCGTCGCCTTCCAGCGCCTGCCGAGCCGACGTGCAGGCACGCTCCGAATTGCCCGCCAGTTCGTGAAGCACCGCCTGCCGCTCCAGCAGCGCCGGGTGCTTCGGATCGTAGCGCAGCCCGCGCTCAAGCTCGAGCAAGGCTTCCGTGTAACGCTGTTGTTTCGACAACTTGTCCGAGCGGACGAGGGACTCCGCCGCCCGCGACGACAAAGCTCGCGCCGGCGACAACGTGGGGAACGAAAAAGGAGGAGGAACTTCCGAAAGCGTCAGGTACGCCTTCTGCCGATCGACGCCCTCCGCCGGTCCGCCGCGCGACAGTCCGCCGCTTCGTGCGCATCCGCCCTCAAACAGGAGCGCCGCCGCCAACACCGCAATAACGATCCCCGTGCCGCGATCCACCGACGCCGCCCCTCTCAACGCCCGGCGGATTGAACGATCCGATCGCCCGGCCGTATCTTGCTTGTACGTCACTTGCGTGCCTTGTTCCGGACCGACGACTTCGATCTTGCACCTGCCGGCTTCGGCTTCGAAGCCCGACCGATCCGTGGCGCGGAACGCGCCGACGACGAGGAAGGCTTCCCGTCCGCCTTCGCCTCAGGCTTGACCGCGGTCTTCGCCGCAGGTTTGACCGCGGACTTCGCCGCAGGCGCGACACTCGACCGCGACGGACCCACGAAGCGCTGAAGCGAGGCCGACTCCATCACCTGCGCGAACGCCCGCGCCTCCTGAGCCTTCACGTGCCGCTCGAGGAATCCCTGAACCTCCTCACGCTCCGCCTCCGGCGACACCCACCCCTCGCGCCGCATCCGCTCCAGCAGGCGGTCGTTCACCGGAATCGCGTGCGCGCCCAGGCTCCACAGCAACACCGACGCCGTGACATAAGCGTCGAACCCCGGAAGGCCCTCGAGATACTTCCGGGCGTCTTTCACCTTCCCCTGCGTCAGGCGGTCCAGGCTCATTGCGTTCTCACGCCGAAACACGCCGTTGAGCATCCGGATCAGATCCTCACAAGACGCGTGCGGATGCTTCAGCAATCCCCCCACCCACGTCGAAAGCTCCTCCGCCGTCGAGACCCGAACCTCGTTCCAGTCCACCACCCGCTTGAAAATCCGATCCAGCGCCGCCGTCCCCGCCCCCAACCCGTCATGCCGCCCCAGCACCGCCGCCGCAGCCTGACGCAGAGGATCCATCGGGGACGCCGCGTCAGGCTTCCGGTGGGTCTTCGCCAGCCGAAGATACGCCTTCCGAACCCGATCGGCGTAGACGCTGCCGTTCTTCATGCGCTCGAACCCTCCGTTGAAGGATCGTCCGCCTCCGCCCCCGCGATCAGCTCGCCGCCCGCCTTGTCGGGCGCTCCTTCCTCTCCCCCGGCCTCATTTGATGCGATCAGACGCAGCGTCTCCTGCGCTTCCACGAACGCCTCGTCCAACTCGAACGACACCCGAGGGCACTGCCGCACCTGAAGCTCGGACGCCAGCACCCGTTGAAGATGCCCCGACGCGCTGCGCAGCCCCGCCAGCGTCCGCGTCACCGTCCCGCGCGATCCGTGGACCACCACGTAGACTCGCGCCGCAAGAAGGTCCGCGCTCACCTCCACCCGCGTCACCGACGTCAGCGGTTCAATCCGCGGATCATTGAGCTGTCCGATCGCCCCCGCCAGCACCGTCCGGATCGTGCTCGCCATCTTTTCACGTCGATACGGATTCACCCGCCCTCCACCGTCAAGCGCAACCCCCTCGATGCCTCCGTTGCAAGTTCATCGTCGCCTCCGAACCGCGCGAACCTCCGCTCCGCACACAACTCCGAACCGCGAACCTCCGGTCCGCTCGTACCCCGCAAAACTCCGCGCTCCGGTTCAAACGCGAGCACTTTGCAGCGCGCCACGCTAGTGTCCCCCCGACGATCCCCCGCCGCTGCTGAGAACCTGTGTCCGGAACTGCCCCGTCCCCGCGTCGATCCGGAACATCCGCACCACGCGGGTCGCGGTCTCGCCGCTTCCGCCCGACGTGTCGTAAGGCACCGCCCCGATCCGCGTCAGCGCGTCCATCACGTACGTGCGGTCGTGCAGGGGCACGCCGTAGTACTCCAGCTCCCCGCGCACGTGCTCCTCATCGAATCCGAACCGCAACTCCGACGGAAGATAGCGCGTCACCAGATCGCCGACCTTCAGGCTCGCCGGCACGAAGAACGCCGTCACAGACTCCCACCCGTCCTTCCGCAATTGAACCTTGTACTGACGCACCACGTACGTCTGATCCGTCTCTTTCGTGACGAACACCGACGTCGCTCCGTCCGGCAGGAAGTACTGGCGCGCCAGCGCGTTGCTCGCCTCGCCTTTCTCAGCCGACTCCAGCGCCCGCCGGAACGTCGAGTTGTAATCCGGGTACGCCTTCAGGCTCTTGTCGTTCCACGGCAGCACCGCCTCAACGATGAAGACGCCCTCCGTCCCGCAGAACGTCTCCCCCGACCCCACCCGCTTCGATCCCGACGCCGCCACGATCCGCTGACCCATCGTCCAGGATTTCTCCTCCACGATGTAGATGTCCGCCCCGGGCGGAATCGCCGAGACGTACAATCCACCCTCGCCGCTCAGGTCGGTCAGCCCGAAAGTCGCCCGCCGAGGCCTCGGTTCCGGGGGCGGCTGATGCGCCGCCGACGCCTCCTCCGGCGCTTCCCCGGGCGCCAGCGCCGGAAGCACGTAATTCCGAGTCACGATCACCACCGCCGTGATCGCCGCCGCCGCGTAGGTCAGTTTCAAAATAATGTCGCGCGGACCGGATTCCGCCGTGCGACGACCCCCCGAAAAAGGACCGCCGCCCCGCGCCTTCCGCGCCGGGGAAGCCGGGGCGGACGCCGCGCCAACCTCCGACATCAGGAAGTCCAGGTCATCAGCGCGATCCGACGGGACGCGAACCTCCTTGCCGCAGTAGTTGCACTTGACGTCGCGGCCCGCATCCTCATCCCGGGCACGCACCGTATGACCGCAGGGGGATTTGAACTCGATCATTTCCGACGCAGCTCCCGGTTACGTGAGGGTCTGCGCAACCTGCACGAGATCGAACGTCTCGAGGATGTCCCCCACGTGAAGGTCCGTGAATCCCTCCAACATCAACCCGCATTCCTTGCCCGCCCGGACCTCCTTGACGTCATCTTTGAAGTGCTTCAGCGACTCGATCGGACACCCCTCGCGGATCACCACCCCGTCCCGCACCACCTTGATCCGGTGATTCCGCGCCACCACCCCGCTCGTCACGTAGCACCCCGCCACCAGACCCACCTTCGTAATCCGGAACAGGTTGCGGACCTCCACCGTGCCCCGCGACTCCAGGTGCTCCTCCGGCGTCAGCAGCCCCTCCATCGCACGCCGGATCTCGTCCCCCACCTCGTAAATCACCCGGTGCGTCCGGACGTCCACCCCTTTCTCGTCGATCAGCCGCTTCGCGCCCGCCGTCGGCTCCACCCGGAACCCGATGATCACCGCGTCCGACGCCGCCGCCAGCAGAACGTCGTTCTCCGTCACCGCGCCGATGCCCGAGTGACGGATCGACAGCTTCACCTTCTCCGTCGGTAGCTCGCCCAGCAGGTGGTGCAGCGCGTCCACGCTTCCCTGAACGTCCGCCCGAAGAATGACGTTCAGCTCCGGAACCTCCTCCGCGTCACGCCGCGCGAAGATCTCCGCCAGCGAACGCGCCTTCCGGATGCTCGTCCGCGCTTCCCGGATCCGCGTCTGACGCACTTCCTCCGCGATCTGCTTCGCCCGCGCCGCCGAATCCAGACGGTACAACCGGTCCCCCGCCTGCGGGGCTTCGTCCAGACCCCAGATCTCCACCGGCAGGCCCGGTCCGACCGCCGCGACCTTCTTCCCCACGTCGTTCATCAGCGCCCGGACTTTCCCGCTCGCCGTCCCGCACAACACCACGTCGCCGACCTTCAGCGTCCCCTCCTGCACCAGCGTCCGAACCACCGCCCCGACGCCCGGCTTCGTCTCCGCCTCCACCACCGTCCCCGCTGCCGGAACCGTCGGATCCGCCTTCAGATCCATCAGTTCCGCCATCGTCATGATCGTCTCCAGCAGGCGGTCGATCCCCTCCCCCGTCGTCGCCGACGTCTCCACCACTTCCGTCTCGCCGCCCCACGCCACCGGCGAAAGACCGTGCTCCGCCAGTTGACCGTAAATCCGCAGCACGTTGTCCCGCCCCATGTCGATCTTGTTCAGCGCCACCAGGATCGGAACTTCCGCCGCCTTCGCGTGGTTCAGCGCCTCCAGCGTCTGAGGCATCACCCCGTCGTTCGCCGCCACCACCAGCACCACGAGATCCGTCAGGTTCGCCCCGCGCTCACGCATCGACGTGAACGCCGCGTGGCCCGGCGTGTCCAGGAAGGTCACCTTCACGTGGTCACGCTCAAAGTGATAAGACCCGATGTGCTGCGTGATGCCTCCGTCTTCCACGTCCACCACCCGCGCACGCCGAATCCGGTCCAGGAGGCTCGTCTTCCCGTGGTCCACGTGACCCATGATCGTCACCACCGGAGGCCGCGGCGCCGGGTTCGGACGCGGTCGCGCCGCGAACTCCTCCTCCAGCACATCCAGCGACGTCTTCGCCGGCATCACTTCGACCTCCAGACCGAACTCCAGACCCAGAAGTTGCGCGGTCTCCGCGGTCAGCGTCGTGTTGATGTTCGCAAGAATCTCCAGCTTCTGGAGCAGCGTCTTGCACACCAGAATCTGATTGATCCCCGTCGCCGCGCAGAAGTCACGGACCGTCGCGGGCTCGTGCAGCTTCGCCGTCAGTTTCGGTCCGCCCGCCGTCGGCCGGTTCTCGTCCTCGCCCCGGCGACGATGAATCTTCCGGCCCGTCGCCACCCGAAGCCGCTCGCGCCGCTCCGCAAGATCCTGGTCACGCCACTCCTGAAGCTTCTCGCTCGTCGACGAGTCCACCCGCGTCGATCGACGCGCGTTCTGCCGGACTCGCGCCGCTTCCTCCGCGCGGTCCGTCCGTCGCGCCGGTCGCGGTCGACTCGGATCCGCGGGTGCGGTTCCCGCGTCTCGACCGGGCGGCGCGGACCGCGGCCGAGGCGTATACGCCTCACGCTCCGGCGCCTCGTAACGCACGACCCGAGGCCCCGTGATCCGCGCCGGCGCAGGCACGTTCTGCGGTCCGATCGGCGTCACCGGCTTCGGCGACTCAGCCGCCGCGCGACCTGCGCCCGGTGCGGGCTCCGCCTTCGACGGCGCCTCAGGCGGCGCAACCGCCGGAGCAGGGGCAACCGGCGGAGCAGGAACAACGACCGGACGCGACGATTCCGACGATTCCGCGGGGATGACCGGGGGCGATTCCTCGGCAACCGCCGCCGCCGGCTCCAACGCCGACCTCGGCGCGGAATGCTCCTCCACGGTCCGCGCGGGAGGCAATGCCGACGCCGGAACCGCAACTTCCGCGACAGGCGCCGACTCCGCCGCCGCCGGGATCACCGGAGATTCCACGGCCGGCAGATCAACCTCATCCGCCTCGCCCGGTGCCTCGACCGTCTCCTCCTCAACGCCGACCGCCACCCCGCCGCCGTCCCCTTCGGACTCCTCCTTCCGCCTCCGACGACGCACCCGCACCTTGTTCAGGTCGATCTGCTCCGCCGTCTCCACCGCCGTGTCGCTGTGCGCTCCGGAAAACCACTCCCGGATCGTCGCCTCCAGACCGGCGCTGAGCGTCGACATGTGGTTCTTCACCACGTCGCCCAGCCCCTCCGCCCGGCATTTCTCGAGGATGGCCTTGCTGGTCACGGAAAGTTCGTTCGCCAGGATGTGTACCCGCATCTTCTCCAAAAAAGCTGCCTCCCCTTGCCGCGACCGGTTCTACGTCCCCCGAACCGTCCTCATTGTTACTCGATGCGCACGTTCTGTCCCTCAGGGGACTCTTCCGCGGCGCCGCTCGCCGCCGGCGCGCCGTCGGTCGTCGTCCCTTCCGGAACCTCCTCGCGGTCCACCCCGCCCAGCCCCCCGCCCGCGGAAAGACCGGATCGGCCGTCGCTGATCGCCTCCCCCAGCAGGGAACCGTCGATATCCCCGGATGCCGCCGCCGCCGCGACCGCCTCCGCCGCGACCGCGCCGTCCTGCGACGCCAGACGCGCCGCCTCCGTCACCGCCGCCCGCTTCGCCGCCTCCTCAGCCGCCGCCACGATCCGCTCCGCCAGATCCTGCGGAACTTCCAACTCCTGCACCAGCGGATCCGCGCCCACCAGCGCCAAATCCCCGACCGAGATGATTCCGATCGCCAGAATCTTATCCAGCAGCACGTCGTCCACCCCCGCGACCGCCCGCAACGTGCTCTCCATCAGATCCAGCGACCGGTCGTATTCCGCCGGCGTCAGAATGTCGATGTCCCACCCCGTCAGCCGCGACGCCAGCCGCACGTTTTGCCCGCGCTTCCCGATCGCCAGCGACAACTGGTCGTCCGCCACCACCACCACCGCGTGACCCAGCTCAAAGCACAGGAAAACCTCCTTGATCTCCGCGGGCTTCAGCGCGTTCGTAATCAGAATCTGCGACGACTCGTTCCACCGCACGATGTCGATCTTCTCGTTGTTGATCTCCTCGACGATGTTCTTGATCCGGCTCCCGCGCACCCCCACGCACGCCCCGACCGCGTCCACCTTCATGTCGATCGACGACACCGCCACTTTCGTCCGGTACCCCGGCTCCCGCGCCAGCGCCCGGATCTCAATGATCCGCTCCGCCACCTCGGGAACCTCCGCCTCGAACAAACGTTTGATGAAATCCGGATGCGTCCGCGACAGCACGATGCGGATCTGGCTCGCCGACTCGCGCACGTCGAGGATCATCGCCCGCACCCGGTCGCCCGGATGATGCGTCTCGCCGGGGAGCTGCTCGCTGCGCGGGATGATCGCCTCCCCGCGCCCGAGGTTCACCACCAGCGTCCCCCCCTCCATCCGCGACGCCACCCCCGTGATCAGCGTCCCCACCCGCTTCGAATACTCGTCGAACAACGAGCTGCGCTCATCCTCGCGCAGCTTCTGGATCATCACCTGCTTGAACGTCTGCGCCGCGATCCGCCCCAGCTCAACCATCGAAACCGGACGACCGTCCAGCGTCGCCTCGATCTTCCCCGACCCGCGCTGGATCTTCACGACGATCTCCTGCGCCTCGCCGTAGGCCCGGCGCATCGCCGACGCAATCCCCGTCTCGATGTCGATAAAGATGTTCTCTTTATCGATGTTCTTCTCCCGGCTGATCGCATCCACCATGTGCAGCAGGTCTGAACTCATGTCGATCCCACCGGCCGACTCCGTCGACCGCCAAAAAACAAAAAAAGTGGGCGGCGTCGCCGCAGGCCCACTTGAACGCGACCGCTCTCACCATGTCCCGGCGCAGCCTACATGGTGCCTTCCCCCCGTTCCTGGTGTGGAACCCGACCGGCGCAAAACCACGCGCGAAGATCCGAACGATCAACTCGCACGGTTAACCACTCCACATCCCACACACGTCGCGTACATGTTCCTGCCCTGCACGCCCCGCGCCCCGGCTCGGCGCACGCGATCACCGCATGCCGACCCAACCCGCCGACGCCGCGTCCAATAATCCAACCCGACCGCACTTCTATCGGTCGGAACCCCACATTCCGGCAAGCTGGATTATAAAGCCCCACGACGCCCTGTCAAACCATCCCACGCCCCCACGCCGCCGCAGTCCCATCCCTCGACCCGAGAATCCAAAACAGCGCAAACTTGTTCCAGGAAAAAATACGTAAGTTATTTCATAATAAACGTTTGTGAAATATACACGCAAACCGGCCTCTCCGCCGTCGCCCCCGCTGTCGATGCGCCAGATTCCTCAACAAACCCCAGACCGCCCCTTCGTTTGCCTCTACGCCTCGATCCGCTAGATTGCCTTAATGTCTTCCTCGCCCGATCTCGCCACGCCTTGGACCGTCCAGCGGCTTCTCACCTCGTCCCGCGATTTCCTCGCCGAAAGAGGAGTCGACGACGCCCGCCTCTGCGCCGAAGTCCTCCTCGCCCACGTCCTCCGGTGCCGCAGGATCGAGCTTTACGCCCGGTTCGACCGCGTTCCCGACGACGACCAGCGATCCCGCCTCCGCGAGCTGGTCAAACGGGCGGCGGCGGCCGAGCCTGTCGCTTATCTGACCGGACGACGCGAGTTCTTCTCCCTCGAATTCCACGTCACCCCCGACGTCCTCATCCCCAGACCGGAGACAGAACTGCTCGTCGAATCCGTCTTGGACGACCGCGCCCGCGCCTCCCACCCGAACCCCCGCATCCTGGAACTCGGCGTCGGCAGCGGATGCATCATCATCAGCATTCTGAAGCAACTGCCCGCCGCGACCGGCGTGGGCATCGATATCAGTCCCGCAGCCGTCGTCGTAGCCCAGGAAAACGCCCGACGACTCGGCGTCAGCGACCGCTTGACCGCCGCCGTCGCGGACTGGCTGGCGCTCCCGCCCGAACTCATCCCCCCGGGAGGGTTTGACCTGGTCGTCGCCAACCCGCCTTACATCGCCGCCGCCGCCGTGGCGGAACTGGCTCCCGGCATCCGTGACTTTGAGCCTCGCCCGGCGCTGACCGACGGCGCGGACGGGCTGGATTTCTACCGCCGCACCGCCGCCGGCGCGCGAGCCGTCCTCGCCGATCGCGGCGCGATCTTCCTCGAGATCGGCGATCATCAGGCCGACGCGGTCGCGGACATCTTCACGACCGCCGGGTTCCGCCGTGTCGCCTCGGGACGCGATCGCACCACCGGACGCGAGCGCGTCTTGCATTTCGTCATCGACGAGCGTAAGTAAGAGGGGCGATGCGATCGGCACGCGCGCGGCGGGCGCGCACCCTCGCGGAGGGTGAAGCGCGCGAGGCGATCGGCGTTGCGCGGCCCGCGCCGCGACCCTGTCTTTCTCCCGGAGCGCGGACATGGACGTCTTCGAAATCCACGGCGGCAATCGGCTTCGCGGAACCATCCAGATCGGCGGATCCAAGAACGCGGCGCTCCCCCTGATGGCGGCGGCGCTGCTCACCGAAGGCGAAACAATCCTCCGGAACGTCCCGGACCTCAAGGATGTCGAGTTGATGGGCGAACTGCTCGCGCAGCTCGGCGTCTCCGTCCGGCGCGTCGAACCCGGCATCCTGCGCCTCAAGGTCGAAGATGAGAGCAACAGCCACGCCCGTTATGAACTGGTGAGCCAGATGCGCGCCAGCGTCTGCGTCCTCGGTCCCCTGCTGGGCAAACGAAAGACCGCGCGCGTCGCGATGCCCGGCGGATGCGCCATCGGCTTCCGCCCGATCGACCTGCACGTCCGCGGCTGCCAGGCGCTCGGCGCCGATTATGACCTCGCCAACGGCGACGTCGTCCTCAAGACCAAGCGGCTCGCCGGAACCGAAGTCTTCCTCGGGGGACCCTTCGGCTCGTCCGTCACCGCCACCGCCAACGTCATGATGGCCGCCGTCCTCGCCGACGGCGCCACCGTGATCGAATCCGCCGCCTGCGAGCCCGAAGTCGCCGACCTCGCCGTCTACCTCAACGCCTGCGGCGCCCGCATCAGCGGACACGGCACGCCGCGCATCGTCATCGAAGGCGTGGACGCCCTCCGCGGCGTCGAGCACACGATCATCCCCGACCGCATCGAAGCCGGAACGTTCATGATCGCCGCCGCCATCACCAACGGAGAACTCGAACTCGCCGGCGCCCGCCTCGATCACCTGGTCGCCGCCGTGGACGCCCTGCGCCGCGTCGGCGTCCTCGTGAAGCGGACCGCGACCGGCGTCAATGTCTCCGCCGCCCGCCGCCTCGAACCGATCGAGATCACGACCCAGCCCTACCCCGGATTCCCGACGGACCTTCAGGCCCAGATGATGGCGCTCCTCGCCCTCGCCGACGGCAACAGCATCCTCACGGAGAAGATCTACCCCGACCGCTTCCTTCACGTCGCCGAGCTGAACCGGATGGGCGCGCAGCTCCGCAAGGAAGGACCGACCGTCATCATCGAAGGCGTCAAACAGCTCGTCGGCGCGCCGGTGATGGCGTCCGACCTCCGCGCCTCCGCCGCCCTCGTCCTCGCCGGTCTGATCGCCAGGGGGCGCACCGTCGTCCAGCGCGTCTACCACATCGACCGCGGCTACGAACGCATCGAGGAGAAGCTCCGCGCCGTCGGCGCCGACATCCGCCGCGTCAAAACCTGAAGACGTTGCAGCCCGCGCGTCGACTTGGTCCTTAACCCCCGGACAAAGCCTGGAAAAAGTAGACCTCCGAGGCGTCTGAAACCGGATCCGAAAGCGCGGCGCGATCGCGGATCAGCTCGGTCCCGACGAAAACGTTGACGTGCTTCCTTACAGCGCCGGCCTCATCCACGATATAGTCGGAAATCCCCTCAAAGCGCTCCTCGATCTTCGTCAGAACCTCGCGCACCGTCGTTCCTTCGACTCTCAACCCCTCGCGCGGAAGGGTGGGAAAGTAGCGGTGAAGGTGCGGCGTGAAACGGGCGACCGGCACATCAATGCTCCGACCGGACGGTGAAACACGAGGCGTCAGGAACGAACAAGAGCGGCCCGGCCGACACGAAGATCAGCCGGGCCGCGTTTTTTCAGACCGCCCTCGTCAGGCGAACGTCGTGCGTTCCCGCGTTACGGGCAGCTCACGTTCGTCGACGCGCAGTTGGACGGATCCTTCAAGGACACGTTATGCGTCCCGGAGTAGCAGCAGACGTTGAACTTCGCCTTGTTGTCCACCACCGTGATGACGAGGTCCAGCGTGTTGTCGATGCTGACCGTCACCGTGTCGCCGTCATTGCTGTTGTCCAGCAAGATGACCGTCCCCTTGATCGCGCCGTTGTCGCGGCAGCGGGCCTTCAGACGCTTCACGTTCGAGCACTCGACGCCGCCGCTGTCCGGACACACCGCGTCCCGCGCCGCCGCGAAGTCCGCGTTGTCGTGACGGGTCGCGTAATTCGGACACGGGCAATGCGTCACGATTCCCGCAATGGCGTTGTTAACGATCAAACCGGACCCCGAATTGCCTCCGCGGAGGTCGATGCTGTACCGATAGTGATCCGCCAATCTTTGATTGATCGCCCCGCTGTGGGTCTGCTGCGTCTGGCTGCGCGAGCAGGTCTGGTCCACGCCGTAGCCCCACAAGGTTCCCGTGTCGCCGGCGTTCGCCGGAGCGCTGGCGATGGGCATGAACACGCCGTACCGATCGTAGGGACGTTGCCCCATGCTGTTGGTCCCGGTCGTCGCCACCCACCAGTCCGCGCCGACCCCGCCGTTGCGGGACTGGCCCCCGCTGATCGGGAACTGATCGGCGGCGGGGGGATTGTTCGTCGAGCAATTGCTGTTCGAGTTCGGAACCCGGAACTGAATGACGCCGGTCACGCGGCAGTGGCCCGCCGAAACGACGCATGACTCCGTGTTGTAGACGGAGCCCGTGCATCCGATGCTCATGATGCGCCCCGACCAGTCCATGCTGGACGGCGTCCGATCGTCCGTACCTCCGCAGATACCGCATTGTCCCGACGAGCCGGTGATGATGCCGTCATCAACCGGATGCGGCGGCAACCCGGCTTCAACATGATCCAGTACGATTCGATTGCTCGTCGTTCCAGGGGCGGCCCACAACTCGATCGACAGGGTGTCACCGTTGAAATACGCCGTCGTGTTGAACCATTCGGTGAAGAGTTCGCCGTCAAACACCTGGTCATCGTTGTCGAACGCCGAAGCCACGCGGACCACGCTTCCCGGCTCCAGGGAAACCATCCCGAAGTGCAACCTCAACGACACGTAATCCGGAAGGTTGACGATGTGCGACCAAACCATCTTCACTTCGTCGTCCGGGTTGCCTTGCTTGCCGGAATCCAGACGATACTCGACGTCGTCGAACGGCATGGGCGCCGTAGGATGATACAGTTCATCCGCCCTCGCCATCCCTGCGCCCGTCGCCAACGCCGCCACAAGCAGCGCCATCCCTTTTACCCAATGCCTCATTGTACCTCTCCTCGCTGAACAGAAGACCCCGAAGATGCCCCCGGACCGGCGGGGTAGGAGAAGACCGCGTCCCCACTGCGGTCACACCGGCCCGAAACACGACATCGTGGATTATACCGCAGTGATACCGGCGGCGTCAATCCTTCAGAATTCCGTCCCGGATCGGATCGAACGTCCGAATTGACCCCGTTTCAGACGTGCGAACACCAGAATCGGATCACAGGACGCAAAGCCCTCTGACCCCTGCCGTTAGAGGACTTGCCGGCGACCCCCGTCCCCGACATGCTGCCCCCGTGTCCAACGAGCCTGGAAACCTGCGCCTCGCGATGTGGTCCGGACCGCGCAACATCTCGACCGCGATGATGCGCGCCTGGGGGAATCGCCCTGACACGTTCGTCTGCGACGAGCCCCTTTATGCGCATTACCTCGCGATCACCGGATTGCCTCATCCCGGGCGAGACGAGGTCGTCACTCATCACGAAACGGACTGGCGCAAGGTCGTCGCCTGGCTGACAGGGCCCATCCCCCAAGGCAAAACGATCTTTTTCCAGAAACACATGGCGCATCACCTCCTGCCGGGGATGGACGACGCCTGGCTTGATCAATTGACGCACGCATTCCTCATCCGTGACCCGCGGGAAATGCTGCTTTCGCTGATCAAGGTGACGCCGCACGTCACCTTGGCGGACACGGGGCTGGTCCAGCAGATCGGAATCATGCGTCGGCAGGAGCAACGCACCGGGCAGACCCCGCCGATTCTCGATGCCCGGGACGTGCTGGAACATCCCAGGGAGATGCTGTCGGCGCTGTGCGACCGGCTTGGCGTCGCGTTTGTGGAGGAGATGCTGGCGTGGCCCGCCGGACCGCGCCCGACGGACGGCATCTGGGCGAAGCACTGGTACGCGGCGGTTGAGAAATCCACCGGGTTCGAAACGTACCGCCCAAGAACGGAGGCGCTTCCGGTTCAGTACCGGGCGCTGCTGGAGGAGGCGACCTCCGTCTACCGGTTGCTGCATGAGCGACGAATTCCACCGTGCTGACGCCGATCGAGCGCAATTCACTGCCCGGCTGAAGCTTGAAGACAGCGAACGCCGCCTCCTGCCGAAAAACTCACAGCCGTCCGGTGAAAATCCTTTAAGAATCCGCTGAATGCCGGACTCCGGTCGGACCGATCTTTCTTACAAGGAGACGGATCGGCGCCGGCGGCTTTGCGCGCGGAGTGAATGCGCGCAAGGTCGGGGGCGGGTTGCGTCGGCGCAGTCGAACCGGATCCACCGGAGGCGGAAACGATGAAGGATCGCGGGTGGGTCTGCGCGCTGGGTTGCGCGCTGGCGGCGGGGACGACATCGGAGGGGGTCGCTCAGGCGGACGTAATCGCGACGAGCACGTTCGATGAGACGGACGAGGGGTGGCGGATTTCCTTCCGCGGGGACATCTTCGTTCCGCAGCATCTCAACAGCGGGGGGAACCCGGGAGGATACATTTCCGGCGTCGATCAGCGGATCGGCGGGCAGCGGTGGTTCTGGACAGCGCCGGACGCCTTCCTCGGCGACGTATCCCCCGCTTACGGCGGATCGCTGTCCTTCGACCTGATTTCACTGCCCGGTGAGGGGATGCCGGTCAACGACATGTTTTTGACGCAGCAGGATGTCCTGCTGACGCGAGGTGCGTTGACGCTTTCCTTTGATGACTCGAAGACGCCGAACGAGTCGTGGACCTCCTACGAGGTGATCCTGCGCGACACCGCCGGCTGGAAAAACGAGCAGACCGGGCTTCCTGCAACGGAGGCGGATATGCGCTTCGTGCTGGGCGGGCTGGAGGAACTCATGTTGCGCGGGGATTACCGCGGCGGCAATCAGGTAAACGGGCTGGATACCGTCGTGCTGACGCCCGAACCGGCGACGTTGGCGATGCTGGCGCTGGCGGCGGCAATGCTCCGTCGGACGCGAACCGCATGACGCGCGCCGCGGCGCAATGATCCGGTTGCGACAACGAAACCACGAAGGAAGCCCCGGATGTCAGGGCCGCGGATGACGGGCGAGTTCGGATGTCCGCGATGCTTCGGACCGGATCCCGAAGCCGCGTGGAATCACAAGCTTGAGCCTTGCGACTGCCTCGTGGACGACTCGCACTTCGGCGTCACGCTTTTTCGTTGTCCGGATTGTCGCCAGATGTTCGTCTCGATCTTCACCGAGTTCGTCGACTGGATCGACGGCGACGACCCGCAATACTGGGACCGCCTCCCGCTGACCTCGGCGGAAGCGGAGAACCTGGCCCGCCAGGGCGAGGCGGTGGATCTCAGGCAGATCGAGGAACTCGGCCGCAATCGCCGACGACTCAAGGTGGATTACCCGAAGGGCTCGCCGCGAAAGTTCACCTGGGCTTCGGGAGGGCTGGCGATCGTCCCGGGGCATTGAGCGATCGCAACCCGGGTGCCCCCCTCCGACCCGCGGCCGCACCCTCCGGACGCCGCGACGCATCGACCGTCTGCGGCATCACGGCGTGTCGCAAGGCGCAACCTGCAATCCCGGCCCGTGTCTTCGGCGTCCGGGCGTCCCCGGCGAGGTGCTTTCGCGGATCACCGGCCTTGTTGTGTCGGCGCCGATGCGTTTGCAGGGCGGGCTTCGGAAGCGACGTCGTGCGCCGTGTTGCTCTGCGGCGCAGGCGCCGGGCGGCGTCCGGGCTGAAAGTAGACCCCCGAGACACGCCAGAACTTCGCGGCCTCCGAGCCGGAGCCGCCGGCAGCGATCTCACGCACCAGCCGCACAATCGCGTACACGCCCCCGCTCGGATCCGCCGGATCCGAAAGCGTCAGTCGCGCCTCCGCGACAGGTTCGCCGCCATCCTCATGCTCGACCGCGACCACGGAGCCCAGCACCGCTGACAGGCGGGATTCATCGCCCCGCAGGTAGTGCGCCACCGCCGGCGCCCACGACGACACCCCTTGGTACAACCACTCCTCGCGCGTCCGCCCGGCGTGCTTGCTCCGGCTGAGCGTTTCCGCCGCGCAAACATCGAGCTGAATGTCGATCGCCGCATCGCGGTCCGCGCGGGTCGGCGCGTTCACGTCCGCGTGCAAGGCCCGCACCAGCACCTCAACCACCTGCTCGGCGCTCGCGGCGGCGTCGAGTCGGATTCCGAAGTGCTCGACGGCGCGCACCTGAACATCACGAACCTGCTTTCCGGCGAGGCGGGCGTCGCGCCCGCAGCCGGTCGCACTTCCGAAAACGCCTGCCGCCAGCAGCAGGAACCACCCACGCTTTGTTTGCGACTTCATGAGCCGAAGTGTATCCGCGCCGCGCCGGATTGCATCCGCAACCCGCCCTCGCCCGCAGCAAATGAAAAGACCGCGGAGAACCCCCGCGGTCTGAACGTACTCATTGATCCGGCGCCCACCTTTCGGACGGACCCCGAGAGCGCCCCGGCTCAGGCGACGCGCTTGCGAATCCAACCGGCGACGCCAAGCCCGAAGGCGGCCAACCAGACGCCAGCCGGAACCGGAACGACCGTGAACTCGTAGGTCAGCGTCACCTCGACGTCGAGGTACGGCGCCTGAACCTCAAGCTGCCAGACGTCCGGCTCGACCACGAACTGAAGGTCATTGACCATCAGGAGCACATCCGTCGTGAAATCCACCGTGCCCGCGCCGTTCGTCGCATACAGGGCGGAATTCGGGTTCAGTGTGGCCGAGAAATCCGGCCCGTAGGAGACCGACCCGAAGTCCGTGCCGTCCGGAGGCGTCGCGTCGAACGCCGCTCCGTCGCCGTCATCCGCCGTCAGATCGACCGTCGGCGTCATGATGGTTTCGCTGTCCGCGGCGAACGCATCCGGCCCGGTCAGCGACCACGCCCGGATGACGCGGCCGTTCACCGTCGCGCCCTGGAACGTGTCGTCATTGTCGGCGCGAAGAATCGCGCCGCCGGCGTGACGAATATCCACGCGAACCCCCTGAAGAATCAGCGTTCCGCCCTGCGTGTCGAACGAGTCGAACGTCAGGACCACGTCATTGTTCAGGTCGCTCTGGAACGTGGCCGTCTTGGTCTGAACGATCACCCCCGCCATCGCCGGGGCGGCAACCCCCGCAAGCAGCGCCGCACCCATCAGTTTCATACTACGCATGTCTGAACCCCGCCTCCTCCCGAAAATGACGCACGACGAATCTACAATGATTGCGTGACTTTCTCCACCTCCTGATCGCCCGCTCTCCACCACGGGCGAGACTCGCAGCCGAAGGATGAGCGAACCCATCTCTCAGCACTTTGAGAGGACGTAATATAAGGCCTTGACCTGCCGGTTGCAAGAGGAGAACCGTAAAAACGCAAGCTCCGAGGCCTTTTCTGAAGTGAAATTGAAACTTAAAATTACTTTTTAACGATAAAATTTAACTTGTCCCGCAGAAAATAGAACTGCCCACCGCGAATTCGGACTCCCCCTTTGTTCCCGCCGATAAAACCGCATCGCCGGATCGGGGTGGTCCCCCGGCGCGCGTACACCGGAGCCGCCGATGTCAGCTTTCCCTGATCCTGCAAACTTCCACGATCCGGACACTCGGGTCGCTTCGGAGGTTAACGACGGCGCCGGCAACCGGTCTGGAACCACGCGCCGCACCCTGATGACCACGATCGGGAAAACCGCGCTCAAGACGGTCCCGGTCATTCTGCTTCTGCAACCGCAGTCGACGTATGCCGCAAGCCAGGTTTCATCCTGAACAGGCGTCAGAAGAGCGCCGCCTCTCCACTTCGCCGACGCAGGCGTCCGCAGGATCTTCAGCGATCCGCGCGCAGGTATCCGCAAGCTGGCGGATCTGCAGGGAGGCCGTCGTTCACCGCATCGGCGCCGAGGCCGTCGTGTACGATCCGGGAGCCCACGAGGTTCTGTATCTCGATGCCGACGCCTTGAAGGTCTTCAAACACCTGGACGGCACGCGCGACGATGCGGCGATCTTTGAAACGCTGGCGCATGAACACGGCGAACCGACGGACGACGTTGCATCATGTGTCGCGCCGGTTCTCGCCGCGATGCGGCGGCACGGCTGGATCGCGCGGAACGTCACGGCGGGCGAAGTTTCATGAGCACGGCATCGACGACCGGCGAACGTGAAGTCGGACGCGCTCGGGAGGGATGCGCTTCGGCACGGTGCGCCTCCCGCGCGACGCCGCCCGGCCTTGAATCTCCCGCGTGCTACCGGATCGGCGCCGTGACGGTCTGCCTGCACTGTGAGGAGGCTCGCTTCCGGGAGCCTTTTCACCGCCTTTATCAACGCCGCTTCGTCACCGGTCCGGCGCCTTCCGCGGTTCACATCCGCGTGGATCGCGTGTTCCGCGCGCGACCGCTCGGACGCTGCTTCCGCGTCTGCGTGGACGGGGAGGAGCGCTTCCTTCTGCGCAAGCCGCAGGCGGTCCTGCCGCACGTGGAGTGGGCGATCAACGCCGCCGTCGCCGCAACCCTGCCGCGGTATCACCAGCTTCACGCCGGGGTCGTCGCCCGCGACGGGTTCGCCCTCGTCCTGCCGGCGCAGCCGCAGTGCGGCAAGTCCACGCTCACCGCGCGGTTGATCTCCCGCGGCTGGAGCTACCTCTCCGATGAGTTCGCCCTGATCGCCCCGGACACGCTCTGTCTCGACCCGTATCCGAAGGCCCTGTGCATCAAGGAGGGATCCTTTGAGATCGTTGACGCTTTCTGCCCCGCCGCCGGCGCGCTGCCGTCCTACGAAAAGAGCTGGAAAGGACGGGTCCGCCTGATCGATCCGCAGGCACTACGTCCGCACCGGACGCCCTGGGCGGTTCCCGTCGGGATGATTGTGTTTCCGCGCTACGTGGCCCGACCCGCGCCGGCTTTGCATCCGCTCTCACGGGCGCGGGCGCTCTTTCAGCTCCTCGGCGTCTGCTTCACCTTCGGACGCTACCGCGCCGCGACGCTCGACGTGCTCGGCGGCGTCGTCGAAAGAGCCGCTTGTTTTCAACTGGAATCCGGCGAGATCGACGCCACCTGCGACGTCCTCGAAGCGGCGTGGCAGGCGCACGTCCCGGCATCCGGGCGACCCGACGCAGCCGATCTCACTTGCCCGAAGGAGCCTGTCCGCCCCGGAGTCGAAGCCGCGTGACACGCTCGCTCCGTCACCGCTGGAACGACGCGATCCGGGAGCGTTCGCCGGAGTCGCTCCAACACGGCTTGGCGCGATGCCTCGACAGCGATCCCGCGCCCGTCGTCGAGCGCTGGTGCGCGAGCGGCCTGATCGAACGCGCCCTTTGTGAAGCCTGTGAACTCAGCGTCGGAGGCCCGCTGGATGAGGCGCTTCGCGCTCGAAGCGTCCGACTTCCGGCATCCGCGCGGATCATTCTCAACGAGCATCGGCGTCACCTCGGCGCCTCCAACCGACGACGGTCCGCGTGCCTGCGTCCGATCCTCCGGGCGCTGCACGAAGCGGACGTCCCGACGCTGCTGCTGAAAGGCGCGGCCTTGAACGCCACGGTGTACGCCGACGACGACCTTCGCGGCATGTCCGACGTCGACCTGCTCATCCGACAGGAGGACTCGGGCCGCGCGGACCGGATCCTCAACTCGCTCGGGTGTCGCCGCGAAAGCGAACCCCTGCACGAGGGGCTTTTCCCGCGGTTCTACTACGAGCGCCCGTACCTGACGTCGGACCGGCCCGCGCTGCGGCTTGACTTGCACGTTCGCCCTTTCAGGCCGGTTCATTACCGCCGGACCGTCCCCCCCGAGGCGATGTGGCTGGCGCCGCGCCGGATCATCGTCGCCGATGAACCTGCGTGGACGCCCTCGATCGAGGAGACGCTGATCCACCTCTGCGTCCACGCCGCCGGTCACGGCTTGTCCCAGCTTCGCTGGCTGCACGACGTCGTGCGGTTCTGCGAGCACTACGCCGGGCGGATCGATTTCGGCCGTGTGAGCCGGCTCTCCTCCACGTGGCGGCTGACCTACCCGATGTCCCTCGCCGTGCGCCGGATCGAGGAGGTGTTTCCGAAGCGCTTCGCGGCGTTCGCGGGCCTGCTTCAGCCGGCCCCGGCGTTACGCCCCTCGCTCAAGGACCGGATCGCGATTCATCAGGCGCCGCACGACGCGGTCCGCCCGCTCCGCCACGTCCTCGTTGACCTGCTCTGCCTTCCGGGGGTGCGCGATCGCGCAGCGTACCTGCGCATGCACGTGTTCCCGGGGCGCGAACACCTTCAGCCGGGCGCGGCGGGGCCCGGCGCTCTCGGGTGGATCCGAGCCCAGTCCCGTCGTCTCCTCCGCGCCCTGGCGAGGGGCTGAGCGCCTCTCGCCCGACGCCTGAGACCGGGTACAATCCGACGGGCAAGCCCGCACACGGTTGAGGTCACGGCTTGCAGGAGTCCGCGGGTGATCGAACAACTGACGATCGAGAACTTCGCCTGCTTCAAACACGTCGACGTGCCGCTCAAGCCCCTGACCGTCCTCATCGGGCCGAACAACACGGGAAAATCGTGCTTCCTCCGCGCGATTCAGTGCCTCCTTACCGCTGGGAGTCACAATATCGATCAAACTGAGCGTTGGGGCTTGAGCGTTGACTCAGTAGTTCGAATTCTTGGAAGACAAGATAACCAGACATCCTTGATTCTCGACACGCGCCGGCACGATGGACGTGGTGTCGAAGTTCGAAATGTCTGCGAGGTGGCCAGATTCATGTTGCCGTCCGGCGGAATCCCAGCTCAATCGGAGGGCGTAGCCGACTCAGCCATCCGCCCTCCGGCGATCGCGACTGACGGTGCGAACATTCCTACGATCCTGGATTACTTTCTTCGCCGAGATCGCCAACGCCGCGACAAGCTTGTTGAAACGATGAAACGGCACGTTGAGGGGCTGGTCGATCTCGATATTGGGACTCCGACCGCCTCCTCTCGCCGAATTGAGTTCAAACTGGAGAACAACCTTGTGCTGCCGACAAACCAGCTTTCCGTGGGTGTGCAGTATTTGCTCTTCTTCGTAGCTCTCGCTCAACATCCTCATGCCCCCCGGTTCATCCTCATTGAGGAGCCGGAGAACGGTTTGCACCCGAAGCGCCTGAAAGACGTCGTCGGACTCCTGCGCTCGCTGACGAAGGGCGAGTTCGGCGCGCCGCCGTCGCAGGTGATCCTGACGACGCATTCGCCTTACCTCCTCGACTGCATCAACCTCGACGAGGACGAGGTTCTCGTCTTCTCACGCAACGACGACGGCAGCCGCACGGCGCAGCCCGTCAACCGCGAACGCCTCAAGCATTTCACGAAGGAATTCCTCCTCGGCGAAATCTGGTACAACGAATCCGAGGAAGGACTCATCAGACCGCCCTCATGATCCGAATTCAGTTCCTCGGTGAAGGATCTCGAGACGAAGCCGCAGCGCCGCCCCTGGTGGAGAACCTGCTGGGCCTTGAGATCATCACCACGTTCACTGCGTGGTCGTCGCCTTCAATTCAAAGGTTTCATCAGAAAGGTCTGTCCAAGCTCGGGAGGAAGCTCATGTTTGCGCTCGCCCGGGCGTCCGCCGACGGCCTGCAGGGCGTCGTGGCGATCATTGACGATGATCAGCACGACGGCGAGCGGCTCGACGCCTTGAAGGCAGGGCGGGAAGCCCATCGCCGGAACAACGCCCCGATGCCCGCCGCGCTGGGTTGTGCAATACCGCATTTTGAAGCGTGGTTGATCGACGATCCGGCGGCCGTGCGCGAAATGCTGAAGCTGCCCGGGAATCACCCGGTTCCCCCGCCGGTCGGGATGTCCTCGCCGAAGGAAGCCTTGCACGCGCTTTATAATAAGAGTCCTCGGGCGAGCGACATACTGGAGCGGGACGTGCTCCCGGAGATCGCCCGAAGGCTCCACCTGAACCGCTGCAACCAGCGCATACAGACGGGCCTGCAGCGCTTTGCCGACGACTTGCGGTCGGAATTCAAGGATCTCCTGGATCAAAACTCCTGAACCCGCATCACCGCCGGGTCATGAAGCACGATTCTTCCCGGTTCATCGCGCTGCCGCATCCGCTTCCGAGCGCAGCCCCCTGACAAGGTCCGCGTGGAACGTTGAGGCGCTCCCGGAAATCCCGACACGGCACGCGCTGTGAACCTGGTCGCACCCGCTTCCCGCCAGCACCGCCCGCACGTTGTGCGGCCGCACGCCGCCGCCCGGAAGGATCTCGATCCGGCCTGCGGCGCGCTCGATCAGGTCGCGCAACAGCGCCAGCGCCTCGGGCTCCGCGGCGCACACGCGACGACCCGAAGTCAGGATGCGTCGAAACCCGAGGCCGATCGCCGTCTCCAGCGCCTCAAAAGGATCAGCGGCTTCGTCAAACGCCCGATGAAGCACCGGCAAGCGCGACCCGCAGGCCTCGACGCACGCCGCCAGCGCCTTCACATCAAGGCGTCGCCGGCGCGTCAGCGCTCCGAAGACCAGTCCGTCGGCGCCGCATTCGGTCGCGGTCTGGAGATCACGTATCATGCGGTCGAGTTCCGCACTCGAGTACACGAAATCCCCCGGCCGAGGCCGGAGCAGCACAAGGAGGGGAACATCAAGTCCGGCCCGCGTTTCCCGGACCGTCTCGTTCAGGGGGGTGACGCCGCCGCAGTCCAAGTCGGCGGAAAGCTCGACGCGATCCGCACCCGCCGTCGCCGCGGCGACCGCGTCCTTCGCGCTTTGCACCGCGATCTCAAGGATGATCCGCGTCACGCCGCGTCTCGTGCTCGCCGCGATGGCGTCGTCGCCCGTTCCGGCGTCAATACCCGTCGGCGTCGGACTCCAGCGTCGTCTTCCACTGCGCAAGGTTCTCAAGGTACACGGCGGTGCCTCTTGCCACGCAGGTCAGCGGGTCATCCGCCACGTGGACCGTCAGTCCGGTGGATTGCGAGACGACCCGGTCCAGCCCACGCAGCAGCGCGCCGCCTCCGGCGAGGTGGATGCCGTTGGACACCAGGTCCGCCGAAAGCTCCGGTTCGGCGCGCTCCAGCGTGCGGATCACGCACTCGATGACCTGGTCCACCGGCTCCCGCAGCGCCTCGCGGATCTCCTCGCTCGTGATCGTGCAGGCTCGCGGCAGTCCGCTGACGTTGTCGCGTCCGCGAACCTCGCGGGTCAGCTCCTGCTCCAGGGCCGAGACGGAGCCGATCTCGATCTTGATCGCCTCAGCCGTCTGCGGACCGATGCACAGGTTGTAGGTCCGCCGCATGTAATTGACGATCGACTCGTCGAGGTCGTCGCCCGCGACCCGGATGCTCTCGCACACCGCGATGTCGCCCAGCGACATGATCGCCACTTCCGTCGTCCCGCCGCCGATGTCCACGATCATCGACGCCGTCGACTCGCCGATCGGCAGCCCCGCGCCGATGCCCGCCGCCATCGGTTCCTCGAGCAGGTACACCTCCCGCGCCCCGGCGCGCTCCGCGGAGTTGTACACCGCGCGCTTCTCGACCGCGGTGATGCCCGACGGGATCGCAATGACCACGCGAGGGCGGGCGATCCGCCGGCGACCGTGAACCTTGCGGATGAAGTAGCCGAGCATCGCCTCGGTGATGTCGAAATCCGCGATCACCCCGTCCTTCAGCGGGCGGATCGCCACGATCGAGCCCGGCGTCTTGCCGAGCATTTCCTTCGCGACCAGACCCACGGCGTTCCCGTTCTGAAGCACCTGCGTCGTGCCCCGGCGCACCGCCACGACGGAAGGCTCATTCAGAACGATCCCCTCGCCCTTGATGCAGACCAGGGTGTTGCAGGTTCCGAGGTCGATGCCCATGTCGATGCTGAACAGACCCCACAACCTGTCCCCGATCATACGGAGCTCCTTCCCTCGCCTCGAACGCCGCCGTCCGGACCGCCCCCCCTTGGCGCACACCCCTCCCGCAACGCGCACAACCCGGCGCGCAACGGCGCACGCGCAGGCTCGCTTGCGGTCCGCAACAGGATCGATCTGCCGGTCGGACGGCGCGGCGCCCCGGTCGCCCGTCAGGCCCCGCCGAACGGATTCAGCGACCCGAAAAGCTGCTGACAGCGCATCAGGAGAAACGCCGTTCCCGAAAGAACCACGACGGTCGCGACGATCAGCAGCACGCTGTACACGTCGCTCTCCGGACGAAATGAGGTCGGTCGATCGCTCATCGGGCTATCCTTGAGTAGAGGCCAGGTGGCTCAGATCGATCACCTCGTCATCCGCCGCGGGCACGACCCGATGACGCGTCAGACGACCGGCCGACTGATTCGGCTCCACCACGCTGATCGTCACGTCGCCGACGTACTCTCCCGCCCGGCGCACGACGAACACCATGTCGCGCTCGACGCCGTCCGCGGAACCCACGCTCAACGTCACGATGTTCCCGTCCACGCGCAGCACGCGCCCGCGCACCGCCGAACTCGCCACCGGCGTCACCGCCGTCACCTGCGAGAGTCCCGCGCCCTTCGGATCCTCGAGCGTCGAGGCGGCGCCGGGACGACTTGCCTGTCGCGACAGCGTCGTGTTCTCGCGCTTCAGGATGTCAAGCTGCTGCTCGAACTGCCGACGCTGCTCGACCAGCACCGCGATCTGCGACGTCTGATCATGCACGCGCTCCAGCAGGTGCATGTTCCGCGTCTGAAGATCGAGATTGCTCTTTTCCAGATCGTCACGCTGCTTGCGGAACGACTCCTCGTTCGCCTGGCTGACGCTGAGCTGTCCCAGCAGTCCGCGGTTCATCGCCTCCTGGTTGCCCTTCTCCGCGATCGCCTGCTTCAGCGCCAGATCCTTCTGACCGACGTCCTGCCGTGCCGTGGCGAGCTGCCCTTCCAGCTCCGCGATCCGGGACAACTGTCCGTTGATCGTGTCCCGCTGCGTCGCGACTTGCGCCGCGTGCGCCGCCGTCAGCCCGCGCAGCGTCGTCTCCGCCACCGCAAGCTGATTCCGGTAGCTCTCCGCCGTCGTACGCCAGTTGGTCGTCTGCGCGCTGATTGACACCGCCACCGTCGTGAAGGCGATGCTTCCGATCGCCAGCATGACCACGAATACTTTCGTCAACGTGCTCAAGGACTCACTCCTGCAAAATCGACGAAGCCCTCACCCGCGCCCGTGATTGCCGACGGACCCTCCGGCGGTTCCGACCCCGGAACGTTCACGCGCGCCTCTCGACCCGATGAATCAATGTATCCCTTGCCGCATCCGTCGCCGCGACTCGCGCGGACCTGGACACGCCGGAAGGATCGTATACTGCGCGGCGCGCCGACTTGCAAGACGTTGTCGCCCCCGACTTCCGCCGATCTCCGGCCGTCCCCGACGCCCCCGCCGGAAAACCCGCCCCGCTCCGGCTGGGGCGCCCCCTCGAAACCCGCCTCCCCGCTTCCGACGAAACCGAGTCATCCCCGCGGTTTATCCGCCGCCTCGACTCCGCCTTCCCGCCACGCAGGGCGACGCGGAGCATCCGCCAGGGTCTGCGCCACCACCAGCAGGAGCCGGGAGACGCGCTCCATCTGGTCCCGGTTCGTCTTCTCAGGGGTGTCCGTCGGGCGGTGATAGTCCGGGTGGTCCTCGACCCCGAAGTAAAGGAAGGGAATCTTCTCCGAGAAAAAGACGTAATGATCGCTCTGGTAGGTCCACTCCGGGTGGTCGAACACCGCTTTCAGCCCCACCCTCGCCGCCCCGGCCTCCACCACCGCCGCAAAAGAGTCGCACGTCTGCGTCCCGACGACGTGGATCGTCCGCGTGTCGTCCCGGCTGATCATGTCCGCGTTCAGCATCGCCACGATCCGGGATTTCGGAACCGGCGACGTGTTCAGAAAATGCCGGCTCCCGACAAACCCACGCTCCTCCCCCGTGAAGAAGCAGAAAAAGATCGACCGCTTCAGCGGCGGGGCGCACTTCCGAAGCGCCCTTGCCGTCTCGATCACCCCCGCCACGCCGGAGGCGTTGTCGTCCGCGCCGGGATACACTTGGCCTTTGCGTTCGCCCAGATGATCGAAATGCGCCCCGATGACGATCCACTCCTCACGAAGGACCGGGTCATCCCCCCGAAGGCACACGACGACGTTCCGCGCGGGATTGCCCTTGAAGTCAAAGGGCTGGATCGGCGACGTCCAGTCCGGCGGAGGCATCAGCCCGGCGTCGGTCAGCTCCCGCGCGAGGTACTCCGCCGCAAGCTTTTCCTCCGGCGACCCCGTGTCCCGCCCTTTCAATTCCGGCCGGGCCAGCGCCTCGACATGCCGCATCAGCGCGGCGCCGTCGATGCAAAGTTCCGGCGCGTCCTTCGACGCAACCCCTCCCCGACCGGAAGCCGGAACACACCCCGGCGCCGCCCCGGACACCGCCGGCGCCGCGGCTGCGACGCTTACCCCCGCGAAAACGAACGCGACGGTCCAGACCCGGAATGCGTCAACGACGCTCCCCAACAACGAGACGCGCTTCCCGCCGCTCCCGCCGCTCCCGCCCGGCCGACCGCCCCCGCTCTGGTTTGCAACCCCGGTTCTCACCCCACCATCATATCCGAGCCTGACCGGACGGGCACAAACGCAGCGACAACACCGGGTCAGCGAGGCTGCGACCCCCGCAGGAACCGCTCCATCGCCGCGAGGGTCTCCGGGCTGGTGTGATGTTCGATGCCTTCGGCGTCGAGATGGGCCTGCGAGTCGCCGACGCCCAGCGCTCGCAGAAACTCGAGCACCACCGCGTGACGACGCCGGCTTTCCCGCGCCAGCGCAACGCCCGACTCCGTCAGAAAGATCGCCCGGTACTTCCGCGCCGTCACCAGCCCGTCCTTCTGCAGACGCGCGATCGTCCGGCTCGCCGTCACGTGCGACACGCCCAGCCGCGCGGCGATGTCCACGACGCGGGCCTCGCCCTGCTCGCGGTGAAGCTGGTCGATCAGTTCGACGTAGTCCTCCGCCGTCTCGCTGGCGTGGTCCTCTCGAGTCCGCGCGAAACGCTGGGCGAACGCCGGATCCGACGCGCCGCCCGCCTCCGGCGACTTCGTCGAACGCCGAGCCGAGTCCGACAGGCTTTCAGGTTCCGTGTTCATCCTGCACGCTGCTTTCGGAACTCTGCCTTCTTCATTCTGCCTTCTTCATTCTGCATTTTCCTGAGCCGGTCCCTCCCGGCATGCTCACGACGACTCCTTCGTCCGCTCCGGGATCGGCGCGCCGTGCGGATCGCGCGTCGGAAGGTCGGCTTCGTCCTCGATCGCCCGCCGCATGTCCCGCGAGAGAAAGTGCTCGGCGCGCTCGGCGGAGGGGTGAAGGTGATCCGGCGGGAGTGCGAAATGCCGGGCGACGTACGTTTCCCACAACCGGTGCGATCGAACCAGCTTTCGAGCGTCCTCCCGCCCCAGCGGCGTCAGGTGCAACTCCCCCGACCGTGAACGCACCCGACCGCGCCGCCGAAGGTCCGCCACCGCGAGCCGCGTCACCGTCCCGCCGCCGCCGATCGCGCTGCGCATCAGCGACGCCACCTCGCCCGCTCGCGCCCGTCGCGCCCCGCCCGCCTCCTCCAGCCGGTACAAAAGCCCCAGGACGTCCTCCCGCGCGATCCGCAACGCAAGTCCGAGTCGATGCACAAACCGGCTCACCAACCCGTGCCGCGGACCGGCGAGCAGACACAAAATGAAGATCGCCCCCGCCGCCGCCGCCGTCATCCCCGCCGTCCCCGTGTCCACGAAACCGAACCATGTCGGAACCGTGATCGCCCCGACGTGCCCCAGCGCCGCGCCGCCCGCGCCAAGCGCCACGCTCAACGCCAGCGTCAGCCACAACCGGTCCGTCAGCAGCCGCGCCGACGCCGCCGGAACGATCAACATCGCAATGACCAGGATGCTCCCGACGCTCTCGAACGCCGCCACCGTCGTCACCGCGACCATCGTCATCAGTCCGTAGTGCATCAGCCCGCCGGGGATCCCCAGCGTCGTCGACAGCTCCGGGTCGAACGAACTGATCCGCAGTTCCTTGTAAAACACGACAACCAGCACAAGGTTCACAAGGAACACCGCCCCCAGCATCAGCGCCGCCCGCGGCACGCTCGCCCCGAAAAACGACCGCGCATCCAGCGGCGCCAGCTCCAGCGACCCGTAAAGCACGCACCCGGGGTCGAGGTCCACGTCGTCCGCCGCCTGCACCAGCATCACCAGCCCCAGCGCGAACAACGCGGTGAAGACGACCCCCATCGCCGCGCTCTCCTCCACCTTGCCCAGGCGGTGGACCCACTGCGTGAACAACGCGGTCAGCACGCCGACCGCAGCCGCCCCCGCGAACATCACCCAGCTCCCGCGGCTCCCCGTCAGCATGAACGCCGCCGCCAGTCCCGGAAGCACGGCGTGGCTGATCGCGTCGCCCATCATGCTCATCCGCCGCAGAACGAGGAACGTCCCCGGCAACGCGCACGCCGCCGCGCACAAGGCGCCCGTCAAAACGATCCAGGTGTCATAAGAAGACCAGTTCATCTCGCGCCGACGTGCTCGCGTTTTCACAAGGCATGAGGGCTGGCCGGAACGACCGCGCGGCTTTCATCACGCGCCAGCAATAACTCCAGCTCCTCGACCATCGCCGCGCCCAGAACATGCTCAAGTTCGTCCGCGTCACGATCGACGTGGCTGGGGGCGATGTCCGCGTGCGTCACGAGGTACAACTCCCAGAGCCGGTGGTTGCGGACGACGCGGGCCGCCGCGACCCGCCCCGCCTCCGTCAAACGCCAGCGCCCGGCGTCGCCGGGCTCGACCTCGCCGGCCGATCGCGCACGCCGCAATCCTCCGCCCAGCGCCCGCCGAGACCATGACCGCGCCCGCAGCAATTCCACCTCCCCGACCCCCGCCCCCGCGGATCCGGACTCCTCCGCCTCGTACATCGCCCGAAGCAGGTGCTGCCGCGCCACCGAACGCCGCAGACGCCACAACTCCACCCCGCGCACCAGCACGCCGCGCTGCACGCCGAAAATCATGCTCAACACGAACGCCGCCGCCGCCGTCAGCACGATGATCGCCCCCGCCGGCAACCGCGCCGCCAGCGCGCTGATCGACGCGCCGACCCAGCCGCTCGCCGCCCCGATCCCCCCGGCGATCAACACCGTCGGCCCCAGCCGGTGCGACCAGAACCGCGCCGCCGCGGGCGGAATCACCAGCAACGCGATCATCAGGATCAGACCCACCGCCCCCAGACCGATCACCGTGATCATCACCACCATCGCCATCATCGCCCCGTCCAGCAGCAAACGCGGCCAACCCTGCGACCGGGCGAAACTCTCATCGAAGCACAGCAGCGAGAACTCCTTGTAAAATATCGCGCATCCCACGACGGTCAGCGCCGCCGCCCCCGCGATCAGCTTCGCGTCCGACGCCAGCATTGACGCCGTCTTGCCGTAGATGAACGACTCCAGACCCGCGGCCGAACCGGTGTCCATCTTCTGGATCACCCCCAGCACCGACACCCCCAGCCCGAAAAAAACGCTCAGCACGATGCCCAGCGCCGTGTCCTCCTTCAGCCGCGTCGCCCCGCGGATGAGAAGAACGCACGCCACGCCGATCCCGCCGAAGATCGTCGCCCCCACCAGCAGACCCGGCAGCGACTTGCCTGACCCCCCGAACCGCGTCATCACGATAAACGCCAGGGCGATCCCCGGCAGCGTCGCGTGACTGAGCGCGTCGCCCATCAGCGCCCGCTTCCGCAGCAGCAGGAACGTCCCGATCACCCCCGCGCCAAGACCCAGCAGCATCGTCCCGAGGACCACGACGCGCGTGTTGTAATCCCGAAGCAGCAGCACGTCCGCCACCTGCGCCGCGCTCGGCAGCTCCAGCCGCGTGTCCGCAAGCGACTTCGACCGCCCGGCCGACGCCTGCGCCAGCGCGGAAGTTGAAGCCCAGAGAACAAGGAAGACCCCGAGCAGACCGACAACCACCCTGCACCAGCGTCTGAATCCCGCCCAGGGCGCCGCGCCCGTCATCTTGCATTCTTCATTCCGCATTCCGCATTCCGCATTTCCTTCATTATTCTGAATTCGCAATTCCCCGCGCCATCGCGTGCGCGGCCTGGTCCAGCAGCGTCAGCCGCCCGCCGTAGGTTTTCTGAAGGTTCTCGCGCGTGAACATGTCGCGCGTCGGCCCGCTGGCGACGATCCGCATGTTCAGGAGCATCACGTGGTCGAAATACTCCGGAACGGTCTGAAGATCATGATGCACCGCTAGGACCGTCCGCCCCGCGTCGCGCAGATCGTGAAGAATGCGCACGATCGCCTTCTCCGTCGCCGCGTCCACCCCGGCAAAAGGCTCATCCATCAGGTAGACCTTCGCATCCTGAACGAGCGCCCGGGCGAGAAACACACGCTGCTGCTGTCCGCCGGAAAGCTGGCTGATCTGACGGTCGGCGTAGTCGGCCATCCCCACCCGCGACAGCGCCGCCAGCGCGGCATCCTTGTACTTCCGCGTCACCGGTCTCAACCAGCCGATCCGCGCGTACGTCCCCATCGCCACCACGTCCAGCGCGCTGACCGGAAAGTCCCAGTCCACGCTCTCGCGCTGCGGCACATATCCGACAAGACGCCGCTGCCGCCGGTAGGGCGCGCCGTAAATCGTCACCCGCCCGGACGCCTTCGGCACCAGCTCCAGCACCGCCTTCAACAGCGTGCTCTTCCCCGCGCCGTTGGGGCCGACGATGCCGATCAGCTTGCCCTCCGGAGCGTCGAAATCCACGTCCCACAAAACCGGCTTGCGGTGATACGCGACCGTCATGTCATGAATCGACAAGGGCGAGCTGGACGGATGCTCCTCCCCGCTGGCGACGCACGGAGATGACGCGGCCGTCGCCGCCCCGCCGATCAGCGACGCGACGCCGGACTCGCTCGACGGTTCCGCCGCCCCGCAAGACCGCGCATCCGGTGAGGCGTCATCCTTCAGGCTTCGGTGCATGTGTCCCCGCCCTTACTCGCCCGCCGGCGCCTCAGCGAGCTTTCCGTTCATGCCGCGTTGCGGCGCCTCGCCGCCCAGCGCCCGCGCGATGATCGTCGCGTTGTGATCGATCATCCCGATGTACGTCCCTTCATACGTTCCGGGCTTCCCCATCGCGTCGGAAAAAAGCGACCCGCCGATGCGCACCTCGTGACCTCTGGCCTTCGCCCCTTCCACCAGCGCCCGCACGTTCTTGTCGGCCACGCTCGTCTCCACGAATACAGCCCCGATCTTTCGCGCAACGATCAGGTCGACGAGACGGTTGATGTCCGCCAGACCGGCCTCCGACTCCGTCGAAAGCCCCTGAATCCCCAGCACCTCGATGTCGTACGCGCGGCCGAAGTAGTTGAAGGCGTCGTGCGCCGTGATCAGCACCCGCTGCTCCCGCGGGATCGAGGCGATAACCTTCCGCGCGTAGGCATGAAGCGCCTCCAGCTCCTTCCGATAGCGCTCGGCGTTCGCGCGGTACGTCGCGGCGCTGCCCGGGTCGAACTCGCTCAGCGCGCGGGCGACGGCCTCGACGGCCTTGCTCCACGCGGAAGCGTCCATCCAGACGTGGGGGTCGAAGTGCCCCGCGAGCGACTCGGGTTCGAGAAGCTCTTTCTCGTCAAGCAGCTCCGTCACGGCGTAGACCTTCTTGCCGGACGTCGCGACCTTCACCAGCGTGTCCGCCATCTTCCCCTCGAGCATCAATCCGTTGTAGAAGATCGCGTCCGCCGACATCAGCGCCGCCACGTCGCTGCGCGTCGGCTTGTACAAGTGCGGATCGACGCCCTCGCCGATGATGTTGGCCACCTCCGCCCGGTCGCCGGCCACTTCGCGCACGATGTCCGCCACCATCCCCACCGTCGCCGTGATCTTGTGCCGCTCGACGCGCGCCGCCGCGGGGGTGGATGCACGCGAGCACGACGCCCCGACCCACGCCGCGCCGACGGCCGCCATCATCACCGCACCTATCCCTGTCCGTCGCATCATGTCCCTACCGCTCCCCCAGAAGAATGCTCATGACGATCGCCGCGACCGTGTCGCTGACGCCGATGTACAAACCGTCCGCCACCGCGTTGCCCGCGTCGCACCCGCCCGACGCCAGCGCCATCGCGGTCAGCGCCGCCGCCGCCCCAGCCGGACGTCGCATCCGCGATCCCCGCTTCCGCCCCGCTTGATTTCGTGCCCCGTTTCCGTCGTTCATGTCCCGAATCTCCACGCGAATCCGACTCCCGTGAAAAAATCATCCGCCTCTTCGTTCAGTCCCAGCCCGGCGCGAACGTCGAGTTGGAAGTCCTCGGTGATCAGAAACGTCAGCCCGCCGTTGAGGGAATGCGCGCAGTCCGCTCCGTGGGCGTTCGGGTAGAACCCGAAATACTCCGCGTAAGCCCCGACCCGCTCCGCCAGCGACATCGCCAGCGACACGGACGCCGAGCTTTGCACGAACCGGCGCGCCTCCTCCGTCGGCACGCCGAGATTGACATTGCCCGCCAGCGAAAGTCGCTCCGTCAGTTCGTAAGCCCACAGCAGCTTCACTTCCGGATCGACGTCGCCCGAGGAGAAACCCGGGCTGCCGCTGGGCGCGGTTGCCTGGGCGATCACGCCGAAATCAGGCCTGAGGCCCGCCTGATCCACGAGCTTCACTTTCAACCCGAACGACACATCCGCCGCGCCCTGCGACCAGTCCTCGTGTCCGCGAGCGCGTCCCCCGCCTCGCGCAACGTCCTCACGAAGCTCGGTCCAGGCATACCCGGCCCAGCCGAGGCGCAGCTCGACCCGTTCCGCAAGTCCCGCCCGAAGGAGCAACTCGGGAGCGCCGTGCTCCCTCCGGCGCTGACGACCCTCGCGGTCGTAGGTGAACGTGTATCCACCCTCCAGTTGAAACCAGCGCGGCGCGACGGTCTCCGTGCTTTCGGTAAAGTCGGGTCTGTCCGTCACCAGCGGACCGGGATCCCTCCGCGACGTGCCCCGGTCGTTCGGGGAGGCGGTGTCGGGTTCGCCTTGCGAGGAGAGCGCCGTCGAGGGGGGAGTATCCCTGTTGCCGTGGCTGGGCTGACCGGTCACGGGGAGCGTGACTACCGTCATGACTGCCACGAGCGCGACTCCTTCAAGGAAGCGAACCCGCCTTGCCCCAGCGTGAAGTCGACTCGGGTTGCGATCCGCTGACGTATTATCGGTTCGGCACATGATTAACATGATGCTAAATAGTGTAGCCTTAACTACATCATGTGTCAACTGGTATTTTTTCGGCTCGACGAAGGTCCGGTTGACGGCTCGGTCCGGTGCGCGCAGAATGCCCGGCTCGGCGTCGGGAGGTCTGCGGAAGGGTCTGCGACGCCTCAGAAGACGAGGATTCGGACGTGTACGCAGTCATCGACGATCGCGGTCATCAGTACAAGGTCGCCCAGGGCGATCGCTTTGACATTCAATTGATGGACCTCGCCGACGGGCAGGACCGGATTGAGTTCGACCGCATTCTCCTGGTTGGAGACACGGGGTCGGCCCCGAAGGTGGGAACACCGGTCGTTGCGGGCGCGAAGGTGACGGCGAAGGTTCTTGAGCGCCTTAAGGGCGACAAAATCACGATCCAGAAATTCCGCCGCCGCAAGAACTACCGCCGCAAGACGGGCCACCGCCAGCAATACCTCCGCCTGGAGGTTGAAAGCATCACGGCGTAAACAGTGACGGTCGCCACGGTATCTTCCCGGGGCTCGCCGAGACGAAGGCCGAAAACGAAACTCGTCATCGAGCGCACGCAGGGCGCCGCATCGTGCCGACGATTGATATAATCGGTCCGTACCGGCTGTTTTTCTACTCGGCCGATCATAAAGAACCGATGCACGTTCATGTCGAACGCGACAACAACGTGGCGAAGTTCTGGCTTGATCCTGTGCGCCTTGAGCGCAGCGGCGGGTTTTCCAGGAAAGAATTGAGGCGGATCGAGGCGGAGGTGAGTGATCGACGCGAGGCGCTTATTGAGGCGTGGAATGAGTTTTTCAGCAAATGACGTTGCGCTCTCTGCGGCAGAAAGCGTGGCGACGACCGCGGATACCCTGACGGTCGAGCTGAGCGACGGGCGCGCGATTTCCGTTCCGCTCGCGTGGTATCCGCGGTTGTTGCATGCTTCGCAGTCCGAGCGCGACGCTTGGCGACTCGTGGGCAAAGGCGAGGGTGTTCACTGGCCGGGGCTGGATGAGGATGTGAGTGTTGAAGGTCTGCTCGCAGGCCGACCGTCCGGCGAAAGTCCTGCGTCGCTGAAGCGGTGGCTCGAAGCGCGCACGGCGAGACGCCCGCGACGTTCCGCACGGGGAAAGAAAAAGGCCCGGGTTTGAACGATGCGGCGTTCGATGCGAAGACAGGCAAACGTCTTCCACCTCGCCGGATTCCGACCGCAACGTCACAGGGATCAGCTCATCAGCTTCCTCGCCGCTTCGAGGCGGTCGCCGACGTCGCTCCAGTCGATGACGTTCCAGAACGCCTCGATGTAGGCGCCGCGGTTGTTCTGGTGCTTGAGGTAGTAGGCGTGTTCCCAGACGTCCAGCGCCAGGAGCGGGATGCAGCCCCAGACCGTCTGATTCTGGTGCTTCTCCGCTCCGAAGACGAGCAGGCGTCCGGAGAGCGGTTCGAACGCGAGGATGCCCCAGCCGCTGCCCTGCACGCCGGCCGAGGCTTTGTTGAAATGCTGCTGAAAGCGGGAGAAGCTGCCGAAGTCGCGCTCGAGGTCTCGCGCGACGGCGCCTTTCGGCTCGCCGCCGCCGTTCTTCTTCATGTTCTTCCAGAAGACGCAGTGAAGGATGTGTCCGGAACCGTGAAACGAGAGGGCGTTCGTGGCGTCCGACACGCCGTCGACGTTGCCGCCCTCGCGGGTTTGCGCCAGTTTTTCGAGGGCCGCGTTCAACCCCTTGACGTAGGCCGCGTGATGCTTGCTGTGATGCAGCTCCATCGTTTTCGCATCGATGTGCGGCTCCAGGGCGTCGTAGGGGTAGCCCAAATCAGGCAGAGAGTACGCCTTGGGCGGTCGGACGGCCTGCGGCTCCTGCGCGGCGACCGCCTGTGCATCGAGCGAAATCCACCCCCCCGCGGTCAACGCCCCCAGCGATCCCAGCACTTCACGGCGACTCGGTGACGACATCGGATGCTCCTCTCAGATCGACGGTTTCGAACTCCGGCAACCGCTGGCACGCCGGTTGCCCCGTGTTTATTATGCTCGCCCGCCCGCGGTTGGGTAGGGGCGCGTCGAAAGATCGGCGTTCAAGCGCGACCGGGCTGGAATCATGAAGGGGAGTGTGCCTTGCCAGCGGACATGACCGACACGACGACGTGGGCGTTGCTGCTGACGGCGGCGACGGTGGGCTTCCTGCACACGGTGATGGGACCGGATCACTACGTGCCCTTTATCGCGATGTCGCGGTCCGGGCGCTGGTCTTTGCGGCGGACGTTCTGGGTGACGACCGGTTGCGGCGCGGCGCACGTGCTCAGTTCGGTCCTGCTGGGCGCGGCGGGGATCGTCTTCCGCGTGGCGCTGGAGCGGCTCACCGGGTGGGAGGCGCTGCGCGGGGACTGGGCGGGCTGGATGCTCGTCGGGTTCGGCGTCGCGTATATGCTCTGGGGGCTGCGCGTCGCCGCCCGCGACCGTCATGCGGCGCATCACCACGCGGCAGGTGAACTGGGCGAGCCGGGACTGAGGGGAGGCGGCGCCCCCTCGGCGGCGCGGCGCAACGCGGTGATGACCGGGTGGACGTTGTTCACGATCTTTGTGTTCGGACCCTGCGAACCGCTGATCCCGCTGATGATGGCGGTTCCGTCGGGGGACCGGTGGTGGGCGGCGACGGGCGTGGCGGCGGTGTTCGGCGCGGCGACGGTGGGAACGATGCTGCTGATCGTGATGGCGGCGGCGCGGGGGTTGCGGTTCGTGCGGATTCCGGGGCTGGAGCGGTTCGCGCACGCGGGCGCGGGCGCGGCGGTGGCGGCGTGCGGGGTGGCCGTGAAGCTGGGGCTTTGACGCAAACACGCTCGTGCGCCGCAGATCCACGCGGCTGACGATCGGGTCAGGTCGATGCCGCGACGGGAAAGGAGAGGGGCGTGTCCGAACCGACAGGTCAGATCACGATCGACGACTTTCTGAAAATTCAGCTTCGGGTGGCGAAGGTGCTGGAGGCGAAACCGCATCCCAACGCGGACAAGCTGCTGGTGCTGAAGGTGGATCTCGGGACGGAGCAGCGGCAGATCTGCGCCGGGATCCGCGCGTATTACGCCCCCGAGGATCTCGTCGGCAAGCGGATCGTTGTCGTCGCCAACCTCGCGCCGCGGATGATGCGCGGCGAGGAGAGCAACGGCATGCTGCTCGCCGCCAGCACCGAGGACCGGTCGCAGGTCGTCGTGGTGGGTCCGTGGACGGACGTGCCCCCGGGCAGCGGCGTGGGCTGACCCGGGTCAGCGCGAGGACGACGCGTTGGCCGCGTTCCCTTCGACATGCAGTCGCTCGTACGCCCTCGCCTGGGCGATGACGGCGGCGAGATGATCGAAGTCCACCGTCTGCGCCCCGTCGCTCCACGCCGAGTTGGGATCGAAGTGCGCCTCGATGATCAGGCCGTCCGCGCCGGCGGCGACCGCCGCCCTCGCGAGCGGCGCGACGAACTCCCGCTTCCCGGCCGCATGTGACGGATCGGCGACGACGGGCAGGTGGGACAGCGCTTTGACCGCCGCGATGGCGCTGACGTCAAGGGTGTTCCGCGTCTGATCGGAAAACGTGCGGATCCCGCGCTCGCAGAGGATCACCTGGCGGTTGCCGCCGGAAAGCAGGTACTCGGCCGCCATCAACCACTCCTCGACGGTCGCGGACGCCCCGCGCTTCAGCAGGATCGGGTTGGCGCACCGGGCGATCTTCTTCAGCAGGGCGAAGTTCTGCATGTTGCGGGCGCCGATCTGAAGCACGTCCGCGACGGACGCCACCGCCTCGACGGTTTCCTCGGACAGCACTTCGGTCACGATGCGCAGTCCGAACCTTCGCCGCACGGCGTCGAGAATGCGCAGGCCCTCCTGCTCAAGTCCCTGAAAGGCATAAGGGCTCGTTCTCGGCTTGTACGCGCCGGCGCGGAGGAAGGGGACGCCGAGCGCCGCCACGCCTTCCGCGACGCGCATCATGCGGTCCTCGCTTTCGACGCTGCACGGACCGGCGATGAACTGCAGCGCTCCGCCGCCGATCGCGTGCCCGCCGACACGGACGACGGTCGGTTCGGCGTGCGTCTCGCGCGAGACGAGTTTGTAAGGCTTCGAGACGGAGATGACTTCGCGCACGCCGGGCAGGCCGGCGAGGACGTCGCGGTGGACCGGGCCCTGGTTGCCGGTGACGCACACGGCGGTGCGCTGAGCGCCGGGCATCGGGTGCGGCGTGAAACCGAGTCCGCGGATCGCCGCGCAGACGGCGTCGATCTGCTCCGTCGTCGCGTCCACGTTCATCACTACGAGCATGCGAAGTTCTCCTCGTCGGTTAAGCGTGTTGCCGGATCAAAGTCGCGGCCTGTCGCACGAACGCCCTGACGGACGCGGTCGCGGCGTCGGCGTCGGCGCCGGCGGCTTCGATCATGCGGATCAGCGCGCTGCCGACAATGACGCCGTCCGCGCCCCGGCGCACAACCTCCGCCGCGTGGGCGGGCGCGCTGATGCCGAACCCGACGACAAAGGGGCGATCGCTCAATGCGCGGAGTCGCGTGACGAAGGCGGTCGTCTCGTCGCCGAGGGCGTCGCGGGCGCCGGTCGTCCCCATCACGCCGACCGCGTAGGTGAACGCGGTGCTCGTTTCGAGGATGCGCCGGGCGCGATCGTCGGGCGTGTTCGGACTGCACAGGAAGACGCTGCCCAGCCCCGCGGCTTCGGCGGCGCGCGGGAGGTCGCCGGCCCGGTCAAACGGAACATCCGCCGCCAGCAGGGCGTCCGCACCGGCCTGCACGGCCTGCGCGCAGAAGCGATCGACGCCGCGTTTCTGAATCAGGTTGCAGTAGACAAGGAGCCCGACGGGCACGTCGGTGTTCCGACGCAATTCCGCAAGGAGATCAAAACAAAGGGCGACGCTTGTCCCGGCGCGGTGCGCCCGCAGCGCGGACGCCTGAATGACCGGACCGTCGGCGATCGGATCGGAGAAGGGGATCCCCAGTTCGAGGGCGTCCGCGCCTTCCTCGAGGGCGGCGCGGATCAGGTCGAGGCTGCGCGCGGGCGTGGGGTCGCCGAGCATGAAGAAAGGCATGAACGCGCCGCGGCCGCGCGTCTGCTGAAACATCCTCGTGAAGCGGTTCATCAACCCACCCTGCGCTGATCGGGGATCCCGGTCGCGCAGCAGGCCGAACCCGACGGCGCACGCGACGGACTCCCCTTTGATAACGACGTATCAGGAAGCAGGCAAACGCCGTCACAATGACGGCATCCGAGAAAACGCCGGAGGGGCGGCGCGGGATCGGAACGCGAAGGTCGGTTAGGATCGGGCCGTGAGTTCGACCTTCATCATCGCCAACCCGGTCTCCGGGCGGCGGCGCGCGGGCCTGGCGCAGGCGCCGGCGGAGCGGGTGCGCGCCGTCGTGGCGGGGGCGCAGGGCGCGTGCGACCTGGCGTACACGAGGGGTCCGGAGGATGCGGAGCGGCTCGTGCGGGAGTACGTGACCGGGGAGGGGGGGCGTGTGCGGCGCGTCATCGCCTGCGGCGGGGACGGGACGATCCAGCAGGTGGCGCGGGCGCTGGCGGAATTGAGTCCGTCGCTGGGCGCGGACGCCCCGGCGCTGGGCGTCATTCCCGCGGGGAGGTGCAACGACCTGGCGCGGGCGCTGCGGATTCCGCTCGACGTGACGTTGGCGGCGCGGGTGCTGACGGCGGGGCGGGAGTCGCCGCTGGATCTGGCGTCCGTCAACGGGCGGACGTACTGCACGGTGGCGACGATGGGTTTCGACGCGGCCGTGTCGCGCTTCGTGGACCGGATGCGGATGCCGCTGAAGGGGACGCCGGCCTATCTTTACGGGGCGCTGCGCGTGCTGGCGCGGTACCACGCCCCGCAGATGACGCTCGAAGGCGATTTCGGACGTCGGCAGGGGCGAATCTTCATGATCTCGACGGCGAACACGTCGAGTTACGGCGGCGCGATCCCGATCGCGCCGGACGCGCGCCCGGACGACGGGTTGCTGGACATCTGCGTCATCGAGCACCGCCCGCTGCCCCAGATCGTCGCCACGCTGATCAGCGCCGTCCGGGGGCGTCACGCGGGGCGGCGCGGCGTCGAGATCCTCCGGTCGCGCGAGTTGCGGATCCAGACCGACCGGGCGTGCGAATTGTGGGCGGACGGGGAGCCGATCGCGGAGGCGCCGGCATCGATCCGGGTGTTGCCGGCGGCAATCCGGGTCGTGCTTCCGGAATGACATAAAGAATCTCAGGTCGACGTGGTACAGATCCGGGCGAGCAGCGACCGGGCAGAGAATGCGCGGCCTCGCCTAAGAAACGAGTTGGAAAGGAGATGTCGAAGATGAGGACGTGGGTGGCGGCGGGCGCGTGGGCGATCGCCCTGGTTTCAGCGGCGGCACACGCCCAGTTGGCTGGGACGCTCAAGGTCGACGCGGTGGAACTGGTCGCGGGCCGGGAGGTCGCGGGGCAGGAGTCGATCCACGCGGATCATCATCGTTACCGCTACTTGTTCAGCAGCGAGGCGAACAAGGCGGAGTTTCTGAAGGATCCGGCGCGATATGAGATTCAACTCGGCGGCGCCTGCGGCAGGATGGGGCCGCTTTCCGGAGAAGGATCGCCCGACCGGCGCCTCGTCCACGAGGGGCGCATTTACATTTTCGCGTCGGACGCGTGCCGCAAGGCGTTTGAGGCCAACGCGGCGAAGCTCCTGGATCGCGACGACCCCGCGCCGACGGGAACCCCGGAGCAGATGCGCGAAGGGCTCGCGCTGATTGAGAAGGCGGTCGCCGCGTTCGGCGGAGCGGAGCGGGTCGACGGGCTGAAGAGTTACTCCGAGGAATTCGTCGAGAACGTCGAGTCGGGCGGAAAGACCTACCGCCACCGAAAGGCGTGGATCCTCGGCGCGTCCGGAGCGTTGCGGCTTGAAGAGGAGTGGGATGACTGGAAGTGGGCGGCGGTCCGGTCGGGCGAGGAGGCGTGGTTCTCCCAGACCTCCAGCACCGGTCGTGAATCCTGGAACATGCACCCGCAGCAGGTTCAGGCGCTGGAGCGGGAGTTCCGGCATCATCCGCTGGTCATCCTTCGGGCCCGGAAGAGTCCGGGTTTCGTCGCCGTCGCCGGAGGGGCCGTCTCGGCGGACGTTGGGGGGCGGACGGTCGAACTGAAGACGGTGACGGTGGGCTTCGGCGGAAAGACCGACGTGCTCGGGATCGACGTCGAGACCGGGCGCGTCCTCACGCAACGCTACCGGGGTCGCAATTCGAACCTGATGTTCACCGAGCTGGATCGTGTGTTCGAGGATTATCGCGCCGCCGGGGGCGTGGTCGTGCCGCATCAGGTGGCCGCGTCGTCGGAAGGCAAGCCCGTCAAGAACGGGACGTACACTCTGGCCGCGGTGCAGGTCAATGCCGCGGTTGAGGCGGGCTTTCGACGCGACTGAGTGCTTTCGGCGTAAGCTTTTTTCACGGCTGGGGTTATGAAACATGATGACGGGGGAACGATGCCCGACTGGAGGTCTTTTCGGCTGAGGACGCAGCCGTGTCGTCCGGAGTTGTGTTGACCGGTCGGGCGCCTTGTGCGAAACCCCGGATGAGGTTACGCTTTTGTTAGGAAACTGGCGGGGGTTGCGTCCGGTGGGCCGGGTGCGCGGCGCTCCGCGTCATGTCGGTGCGGGAGGGTATTTGCAGCCGCGCCGCGTTCACGAGGTAGAGACGATGTCGAAGAAACTGATTCTTGCATTGCTGGGATTGTTGAGCGTCGGTCTGCTGGCGCCGGTGATTGCGCAGGACAAGAAACCGGAAGGCGCGAAGCCTGCCGGCGGACAGGAAGGCCAGCCGGCTCCGAGTCCCGAGGAACAGGCGATGATGGAGGCGTGGGCGAAGCTGGCGTCGCCGGGACCGCATCATGAACATCTGAAACCGCTGGCCGGAAACTGGAACGTGGAAGGCAAGTGGCGCATGGCGGAAGAGGCGCCGTGGACGCCGAGCAACAGCAAGGCGAAATCGGAGTGGATCCTGGGGGGTCGCTTCCTGCACCAGCATTACAAGGGCGATCCGATGATGCCCGGGGATCCGACGCCGTTCGAGGGCTACGGCATCGTCGGTTACGACAATCAGAAGCAGAAGTACGTTTCCGCGTGGGTGGACAACATGGGGACGATGATCATGATGTCCGAGGGCACCTGCGACAGTTCGGGCAAGACGGTCACGTTCACCTCGAAATTCATGGATCCGATGATGAACAAGGAGACGTGGATGAAGATGGAGTACAAGATTGAGGGCGAGGACAAGTACACGCTCTCGATGTTCGCTCCGGACATGACGGGCAAGGAATACCTGATGATGGTGCTGACGCACACGCGGCAGAAGTAGAGGAAGAGCGTCAGGCGGCTTTCACCGAGCCGCGCGCGTAAGCCAGCGGTCCGACGGGAGCGGCGGCGACCCACACCGCCCCGCCCGGGTTCGGGCGCGTTTCTTGCGGGCGCGGCTCGGTTCTTTTTCCTAGAGCGCGGCGCGGTAAAGGGCGAGGGCGTCTTCGGCGGACAGGGGGCGCGGGTTGAACCGGGCCGTCCACTGCGCGGCGGCGTGGTCGGCGAGCGCGATCAGATCCTGCTCGGCGACGCCGTAGTGCCGCAACCGCCGGGGAATTCCGCCGAGTTCCAGCAACGTTTCGACGCGTCGGGCGAGCATTTCAGGGTCGGACAGGAGCCGCTGGTAAGGGTTCTCGCGGCCGGCTGCGTTGAAACGGATCACGTGCGGCAGCATCAGGCCCACCGCCCGCCCGTGAACGACGCCGAACCGGGCGGTCAAGGGGTTTGAGCAGGCGTGCGCGGCGCCGAGCATCGAACGTTCGATCGCGGCGCCGGCGAGGTGGGCGCCGAGCAGCATGTCGCGGCGGGCGTCGTCGTCCGCGGCGTCGGACATCGTTCGCGGACACGCGCCGTCGAGGAGGCGCCAGGCCTCGCAGGACAGCTCCCGCGACTCGTCGGTCGCCGCCTTGCTTCCGGCTGTCTCGACGGCGTGGGCGATCGCGTCAATGCTGACCGCGGACGCCACCGAGGCCGGCTGGGTTCGGGTCAGATCCGGATCGAGGATCGCCCAGCGCGGGCGCAACCCCCCGGCGTCAGGCGGGCGGCGGTCACCGCAGGGCATCTTCTCGTGGGTGTTGCTGTCGCTGATGAGCGCGAAGGACTGCGCTTCGCTGCCGGTACCGGCGGTCGTCGGGACGAGGATCATCGGCAGCAGCGGCGGGCGCAGGGCGAGTTGTTCGGGGGGCGGGTCGCCGCGGAAGGAGGACATCTCGCCGCCGCAGGTCAGCAGCAGGTTGATCCCCTTGGCGCAGTCCATCGCGCTGCCGCCGCCGAGTCCGACGAGACAATCCGCGTCCGCCTCCCTCGCGGCGTCCACGCCGGCGCGGACGTGCCGATCCGTCGGGTTCTCTCGCGCGCCGTCGAACACGGCGACGCGAAGCCCCGCGTCGCGCAGGACGGCGGTGGCGCGGTCCGCGTGCCCGGCCGCCTCGACACCCGGATCCGTCACCAGCAAAGCACGCGACGTCCGCTCGCGCCGCGCCAGTTCCCCCAGCCGCGCGAGCGACCCCGCGCCGAAAACCGTCCGCACGGTGGACCTGCTCAGGAGTGATTCCGGGGATTCGTGTTGCACGGCGATGACGGGTCCGTCGTCGAGGTCAGAGAAACATCACGTTCATGCGACGGACGCCGTCGACGGCGCCTCCTGAAACGCGCGCTGGCGGTACAGATGCTCAAACAAGTTGCCCTCGTGCGGCTGGTTCCAACTGATCCGCCACGTCGGGATCGCGCCGACGTTCAGGCGGTCGATGTTCCCCGCGGACATGAGCCGCCGCCGAAACCGCGGGTCGGCGGTGATCGCGGTCGCGACCAGCGTCGATCCGATCCCCTCGGGCATGTCCGCCGTCGGACACTCCACCACCGAGGCATACGGAAAGAGGAACTCGCGGTTCGCCAGCGGATGTTCCCGGTCGTCGCAGCGAACCACGGTCGGCAGCAGCCAGGCGCAGCGGTCCCGCGTCACGAGGCGAGGTCCGCCGCGCACGCGCTCGGTCACGTCCTCGGCGCCGGTCACCCGCAGGTCGGCGTCGATCACCGCGTTGATCCGCCGGGCCATCTCGGGGTTGGCAAACGCGGCGACGCGGGCGTCCGGGTGGTCGGCGGGCAGCGCCTCGATCGGCGAGAACCGCCGGGCGAGCGCGTCAGCAATCTCACGGCCGTGGCGCGGGGTCCAGATTCCGGAGGCGTTGATGCACGAGCGTCCGCAGTTGGCCTCGATCGAGGAGGCGATGACGTCGAGATGCCTCTCCCAGTCCTCCGCCGCGTCGTCGCCGAGGAGCACCTTGCTGAAGCCGGGGCCGTGGATTTCGACGCGCGGGTTGCCGAGATAGGGTCGCGTCGTGGAGACGTCGCCGAAGAGCATCGAGCGGTCCGCGCGGCGCAGGATCTCGCCCGCGCCGGCGTGATCGCAGGGGTAGAAGTTCAGCGCTTCGCCCGGGACGCCCGCGGCGTGGAAGGCCTGAAGGATTCGCCAGGGCGTCCACGGCTCCTCGCGTCCGGGCTTGAGCACGACGGGCGCCTTGAGCGGAATCGCCGGGATCCACAACGAGTGTACGCCGGGCGAGTTGCTCGGCAGGACCGCTCCGAAGAGGCGCCCCGCGCGGAAAAAGCTGACGATCCGTCCGTCCACGTCGCCCGCGCCGCGATCGAGGACCGACAGATCCAGTCCGCGCGTCAACCCCGCGAGCACGTCCTCGATCTCGCGCAGGACGTAGGCGATCTTCTCGGCGTTGCCGCGGCAATACCCGACGGGCATGCCGGTCGTCGCGGAAAGCTGACGGACATACTCCTCGAAGGATTGCTGTCCGTCGCCGAGAGGAAGCGTCGCGGACATGAAGAGATCGGCCGCGGCGCGACAGGCGGCGATCAACCCGGCGACGGTCATCCCCTCCAGGGCCGCGTCGTCCAGCCGGGACAGGTCGCGGGCGATCAATCCGGCGTTCGCCTGACTGACGCGGGCGACGGGCGCGCCGGTGACGTGGTGAACGATCTGAACCTGATCGACGCTTTCGTAAGGCCGTCCCTGACGCAGAATCGGTATATGAATCATGAGGGTTTCGACGGTCCGTCCCGCGGCGCTCGTCGCGGTCCGCCAACTCGCCGCGCTCGCGATCCCGCGTTAGTATATGACCCGTCCGGGCGGGTGACGAGGGGGCCGGATGTGCGGCGACAGGAATCGACCGGACCGGTCGCGCACCGTGGAAACGCCGAGGGATCAGGGAGCCGTCGATGTCGGAAGGGCCTCAGGGAAACGTCGAGAAGATCGTGGAGCAGTCGATCGTCGAGGAGATGCAGGACTCGTTCCTGACGTACTCGATGAGCGTCATCATGGCGCGGGCGCTGCCGGACGTGCGCGACGGATTGAAGCCGTCGCAGCGGCGCATTCTGGTGGCGATGAACGACCTGAACCTCGGTCCGCGGGCGCAGACGCGCAAGTGCGCGAAGATCTGCGGCGACACGTCGGGCAATTATCACCCGCACGGCGAGTCGGTGGTGTATCCGACGCTGGTGCGGATGGCGCAGCCGTGGAACTTCCGGACGGTGCTGGTGGACTCGCAGGGGAACTTCGGGTCGATCGACGGAGACCCTCCGGCGGCGATGCGTTACACGGAGGCGCGCCTGGCGCCGGCGGCGGCGATGATGCTCGACGATCTCGAGCACGAGACGGTGGACTACGTTCCGAACTTCGACAACACCCGCGAGGAACCGACGGTTCTTCCGGGCAAGTTCCCGAACCTGCTGATCAACGGCGGGACGGGGATCGCGGTCGGGATGGCGACGAACATGGCGCCGCACAACGTCCGCGAGGTCTGCGACGCGCTGCTGGCGCACATCGACAACCCGGACATCACGCTGGCGGAGCTTCTGAAAATCCTGCCGGGGCCCGACTTTCCGACGGGGGGACAGATCTGCGGGCGCCGCGGCGTGGTGGAGGCGTACGCGACCGGTCGCGGCGCGATCACGATGCGCGGCAAGGTGGAGGTCGAGGAGAGCAAGAGCGGGCGGAAGACGCTGGTCATCTCGCAGGTTCCCTTCGGCGTGCTGCGAAGCACGATCACCGAGAAGATCGCCGAGAAAGTCCGCGACGGAACGATCAAGGACGTGCAGGCGGTCAACGACGCCTCGGACCGGCGTCACGACGTGCGCATCGAGATCGACCTCAAGAAGGACGCGAACGAGGGCGTCATCATCCGGCAGCTTTATCAATACACGCCGCTTCAGACCAACTTTCACGTGCTGAACGTGGCCCTGGTCGGCAAGCAACCGAAGATTCTGGCCTTGAAGGATCTGCTGCGGCTTTACGTCGAGCACCGGATGGACGTGATCCGGCGGCGAACGCGCTTTCTGCTGCGGCGGGCGCGTCAGCGGGCGCATATTCTCGAGGGGTTGATCCTCGCGCTGGGCGACATCGACGCGATCATCCAGCTCATCAAGGAGTCCGCCGATCCGGAGACGGCGAAGGCCCGCCTGATGGCGCGCCCGCTGCGGCTGAGCGAGGCCGGAACGCTGCGCAAGCTGCTGCCGGAGTCGTTCGTGAAGCGGACCGGGGCGCAGGCGACGACGCTGACCGGGGTGCAGGCGGCGGCGATCCTCTCGATGCAGCTTCAGCGCCTTACCGGGCTGGAGATGGAAAAGCTGGCGAAGGAGTACGTCGGCTTGGTCGAGGAGATCGAGGGATACGAGGCGATCCTGCGCGACGAGCGCCTCGTGTACGACATCATCCGCGAGGATCTTCACGAGATCCGCGACAAGTTCCCCGACGCGCGGCGGACGGAAATCGTCGAGGAAGCCGGCGAATACACGCTCGAGGAGTTGATTCCGAATGAGCAGGTGGTCGTCACGATCAGCCACCAGGGCTACATCAAGCGCGTCGACGCGGACACCTACCGCAAGCAGGGGCGCGGCGGCAAAGGCATCCGCGGAGGGGCGGCGACGGACGAGGACTTCATCGAACATCTTTTCGTCGTGTCCACGCACGATCACATGCTCTTTTTCACCAACCGGGGGCGTGTGTACTGGCTGCGCGTGTTCGACGTTCCGGCGGCGAGCCGGACGGCGCGCGGGCGGTCGCTGGCGAACCTGCTGAGCATGAAGGACGGAGAGAGGCACTGCGCGGTGTTGACCGTCGCGGGCTTCGGCGAGGAGGCGTTCATCTTTTTCGCCACGCAGAAGGGGGTGGTGAAGAAGACGCCGCTTCAGGCGTTCAGCCGGCCGCGGCCTTCCGGCATTCTGGCGATTACGCTGGATGACGATGACACGCTGGTGGACGTCGTGCGGACGTCGGGCGCGAACGAGGTCGTGCTGGGGACGCGCAAGGGGATGGCGGTCCGCTTCGACGAGGACCAGGTCCGCGCGATGGGCCGCAACGCCCGCGGCGTCATCGGCGCGACGCTCGAGGAGGGCGACTACATCGTCGGGCTCGTCGCGGCGGAAGCGGGTCTTTCCCTGCTGACGATCTGTGAAAACGGCTACGGCAAGCGGACCCGCCTCGAGGAATACCGCAAGACGCGTCGGGGCGCAAAAGGCGTCATCAACATCAAGACGACGGACCGCAACGGGGATGTCGTTTCGCTTCACGCGGTCGGCGATGATGACGAGATGATGATCATCACCAGCAAGGGGATGATGCTGCGGACGGGTCTGGAGGCGGTGCGGGAGATCGGCCGGGCGACGCAGGGCGTGCGGCTGATCCGGCTGGACGACGGCGACACGGTGGTCGCGGTGGCCCGTCTGGCGAAGGAAGATCAGGATGAACCTGGCGTCCCCCCGCCGGGGGCTGCATCGGAGCGCCCTCCGGAGACATATACGGAGGCAGACGAGGGAAATGCCGATGAGATTGAAGAATGATGTTTTTTATTCGGGCAAGGCTTTAACCGGGTGACCGGAGCCTGTTTCAGGGTTGGCGGACGCCCCGCATGTGGGAATAATGTCGCGTAGATCAGGTCGGCGGAGGTCGCAGGTTGGCCTTCATTCCGCGAGGTTCGGATTTCCGTGGGAGCGTCGGCGTCTGACGGCAAGGAGAGCAACATGCAACTGCGAAATGCACGGGCTGTGATACTCGGGCTGGCGGCGTTCGGGCTGACCAGCGCGGCGACCTTCGCCCAGGAAGGGCGTCCTGACTACCAGAACGTCAACAACAACGCCAGCGCGGGCCGGGTCGCGGAGCGTTCGCCCGGTCGGCTGGTCTCGACGGGTTTGTCGCGGGCCCGGACGTTCATCAACCGCTCGCGCGAAGGAACCCAGATTGATCAGGACGCCTCGTCGGTTCCGCTCAGTCCGTGGGCGGCGGCGCGGATCGAGGCGCTGCAGATCATGTTCACGAACCTGAATCTGATGATCAACGCCTTTCACAACACGATCCGGGCGCAGGCGGGGCTGGATCCGGTGCCGCCGGTGCTTCCTGATTTTCCGGACGTGGGCGGGGGCGACGGCGGAGGTGGTCTGCCGGACTTCGGCGGCATCGACCTCGACGATTTTCTCGACGATTTTCTGAACAACTAAGACGCGGTTTCAATACCGAGCCGCGCCCGTAAGGAAGCGTTCTTTTTCGCGTCCGCACCGGCGGTTTTGCAACAGCGCCTAAGCCAGGAACGCAGAATGAATGACCCGCGCTGAGCCGCAGGGTTTGCCCCGCGCGATGCTTCGCGCGGGCTGAAGCCACGCGGCTCGGGTCAATGATTCTGCGGTTTTTACTTGACCTTCCGATCACCGCAATTCCGGAGGGGCACGGTTTAAACTGTCCTTCCGGGCGCGTATAATACGGGCGACATGTCACGGTTGGTCGCCGCCGAGAGTCCGGTCCAACCGGGCGCCGCCGCGCCCGAGGCGCTGTCGGACTGCGCGCTGTCCGAGGAACAACTCTGGAGCTGGGTGGACCGTGACGCCGACGAGCTGTCCACGCACGTCGAAGGATGCTCCCGCTGCCGCGCGCTGGTGCATGAGATCCGCAGCGGGATGAACGCCGTGCGCATCTCCTCGGACGCGCCACGCGCGGTCATGCCCGAGATGATCGGTCCGTACAAGGTCATCCGCCTGCTGGGTCAGGGCGGGCAGGGACTGGTGTACGAAGCGGTGCAGCCGGATCCGCACCGCCGTGTTGCGCTGAAGGTCGTGCGCGGCGGGCGCTTCGTCGATCCGCAGAACATCCGCTTGTTCGAGCGCGAGGTGCAGACGCTGGCTCGCATGAGGCACCCGGCGATCGGCGCGATCTACGAAGCCGGGATCACCCCCGAGGGGCTTCGCTACTTCGCGATGGAGCTGATCGAGGGGCGCCCGATCACGCGGTACGTGCGCGAGAGCCGCCTCGAACTGCCGCGGCGTCTTCGCCTCTTCCGGGACGTCTGCCTTGCAATTCATCACGCGCATCAGCGCGGCGTCATTCACCGGGACTTGAAGCCGACGAACGTGCTGGTGGACAACGCGGGCCAGCCGAAGGTTCTGGATTTCGGTCTGGCGCGGGTGGCGGGCGAACATGCGGGCGCGGGCCGGACGTTCACCGGGATGGGCAACGTGCTCGGGACGCTGCCCTACATGAGCCCGGAGCAGGCGTCGGGGCGATCGGACGAGATCGACGTGCGCTGCGACGTGTACTCGCTGGGCGTGGTTTTGTATGAGTTGCTGACCGGTCGCCTGCCGCTGGTGACGCGGTCGAAGCTGCCGCATGAGGCGGTGCGCCAGATCTGCGAGGAAGAACCCCCGCGCCCGTCGACCCTGGATCGCGCGTTGCGCGGCGATCCCGAGGCGATCATCCTGAAGGCGTTGGCGAAGGATCCGCAGCAGCGCTATCAGAGCGCCGCGGCGCTGGCCGACGACATTGACCGGTGCCTGGCGGGCCAGCCGATCACCGCGCGTCCGCCGAACACCCGGTATCAGCTTTACACGCTGATCCGCCGGCACAAACTCGCGTTCGCCTCGGCGACGGCGATCTTCCTGCTGACCTGCGGCAGCGCGGTCTGGGTCAGCCTGCTGTATTCCAGCGCCTCGCGCGAGGCGCGCAAAGCCACGCAGATCAACCAGTTCCTTCAGACGATGCTGTCGTCGTACGACCCTTACAATCCGAAGGGGCAGACGACGACCGTGCATGAAGTCCTCCGCGAGGCGACGCAGCGCATCGAGACCGACGTTGAGATGGCGCGGGAGGTCGAGGCGGCGATCCGCGAGACGATCGGCAACACGTACCTGAGCCTCGGGCGGTATCAGGAGGCCGAGTCGCATCTGTGGCGCGTCCTCCAGTTTCACGAGAACACGCTGGCCCGCGACGATCCGAAGCTGGCGGCGAGCCGGCACAACATGGCGCGCCTGCTTCAGGCGAAGGGCGACTACCGCAACGCCGAGCCGCTTTACCGGCAGGCGCTGCAAATCCGCCGGGACCGGTTCGGCGACCTCGACGTCCGCGCCGCGGAAACGCTTCATCATCTCGCCGAGGTCGTCTTCGCCCAGGGGCGGCGCGACGAGGCGGAGGTCATGATGCGCAACGCCCTGAGGACGCGCCGCGCCCTGCTCGGGGAGACCCACCTGGACGTCGCCGAAAGCCTGCACGGACTGGGCGTGATTCTCCGCGACACGGGCAAAACCGAGGAGGCCGAGCAGCGCCTGAAACAAGCCTTGACGATGCGCATTCAGCTTGTCGGGGGCGATCATCCTTACTCGGCGGACGCGCTCAATGACCTGGCGATCCTGGACGACGGCGCGGGCCGCTTTAGCGCCGCGGAAGGCGGCGCGAGGCTCGCCCTGTCGATCCGTGAGGCGCGGCTTCCGGTGGATCATCCCGATCTCGGAGAGTCGCTCGCGACGCTCGGGAGAATTCTTGTGCATCAGAACCAGACCGCCGAGGCGGAGGCGCTCCTGCGTCGGGCGGTCGATCTGCACGGAGGCACCGTCCCTGCGCTGCATGACCGCCTCGGAGACGCGCGCGTCGCGCTGGGGGAATGCCTGATGGCGCAGGAGAGGTTCGCCGAGGCGGAAGCGCTCCTGCTGGAGGCGTGGGACAGCATGCGCCAACATTACGGCGAGGTGGATGCACGAGCCCGAAGCGCGGGCGCCGCGCTGGATCGTCTTTATCAGAGGTGGGAGGGTCCGGGGATCCCGCGACTGCGTCCTGACCCTCCGGCGCCCCCGGCGGATTCCGCGCTTCCTGACGCGGGTCACACGCGGGCGACGCCTTCTGACGGAGATCCACGGTGACCGGTCGCTCCGCGCCTCGTCCCCGCGACGACTCGCCGACGCCGGACCTGACCGGTCCGGGCGAGCCGCTTGAGCTGACGCGGTCGATCATTGTCCGTCTTCGAGAGGGTGAACCCGAAGCCGGCGTCCTCCTGGAGCGCGCCTACCGGGACGCGATGGTGCGCTTCTGCCGCGGCTACGTCGGGCGCTGGGAGGACGCCGAGGACGCCGTGCAGGACGTGTTCTGCAAGGTGCTCGCCGCGACCGAAGTCCCGGACAACTTCCGCGCCTGGTTGTACCGCATCGCCCGCAATCACTGCCTGAATCTGGTGCGCAACCGCAACCGCCGGAAGGATCAGCACGCCCTGCCGGCCGAAGATGAGGTCGAGGCCGACCTGACGGGGCAACTGACGCGTCTGCTGGAGGTCGAGATGGGCGCGAAAGTGCGCGACGTGCTCCTGCTGCTTCCGGAGAGCACGCGAGAGGCGCTGCGCATGCGTTACGTCGAGGAGCTTTCCCGGGCGGAGATCGCCGAGGTGCTCGAACTTCAGGAGTCGATCGTCAAGTCGCGCCTCTTTGAAGGTCTGAAACGCATTCGGGAGGAACTCGCCCGGACCGCGACGCGGACGGGGTGATGTCCGCCGCGCCCGCTTCCGCCGCCGACGTCTCATCCGGCGTCGATCAAGGCGTCGATCAGGTCTTCATCTCCCAGTCCGGCTTCCCGCAGGAGCCGCCGCTTTTCCTCCGTCGTGAGAGACGCATCCTGGGCGATCGCCTTCAGATCGTCGAGGACGAGCGTTTGTCCCTCGTCGCCGCTCTCGCGATGGCGCTGATTCCGCGCGCCGTCCGGGTCGAATCCGCATCCCGCGGAAAGCAGCATCGCCGCAGCCGCCGCCCACGCCGCTCGTCTCAGTCCTTTGAAGCCGACCTCGTTCATCTTTCTCGCTCCCGAACCGTGGTCCGTCCTCGCAAACCGCTCCCCGCTCTCGGCGCGTCCATCTCGGCGGGGTATCCTTTCGGCGCGGGGCGACTCTGCTCCGCAGCGGAGAACCCGACGTGATCTACGATATAACGCCGCCGATTTCCGCGAAACTGTCGGTCTGGCCGGGCGACACGCCGCCGTCGCGGCGGGTGCTGCTCGACCTGGCCCGGGGCGACACGGTGACTTTGTCGACCCTGACCGCCACGGTCCACCTCGGCGCCCACGCGGACGCTCCGAATCATTATGCCGGGAATGCCCCGTCGATCGAGGCCCGATCGCTTGAGTATTATCTCGGGCGATGTCAGGTGGTCCGGGCCGACGTGGCCCCTGGCGCGCGCGTCGCCGCGGCGGACCTGCGCGACGCGATCCGCGAGCCGCGCGTGCTGATCGCCACCGGAACCTTTCCCGACCCGCTGGCCTGGAACGAGGACTTCGCCGCGTTGGAGCCGGATCTTGTCGACGATCTGCACCGCCGCGGCGTGCGCCTGATCGGCATTGACACGCCCAGCGTCGACCTTATGCACTCGAAGGATCTGCCGGCGCATGCCCGCTTCCTCGTCAACGACCAGGCGATTCTCGAGGGGCTTGTGCTCGCCCACGTGCCGTCCGGATCATATGAGTTGATCGCCCTCCCGCTTCCGCTGGTCGGGTTTGACGCCAGCCCCGTCCGCGCCGTCTTGCGCGCCCTTTGACCCCGGTCGCGCGGCGGCGTCGGCGAAGGCGTACGACCGGCTGAAGAAGAAGTTGATGAACGTTCCGGCCGCGATGCCGGCCGCGCACATCAGCGGGTACAAGCCGCGCCGCGCCGGAAACGCCGCATACAACGCGCTGGACAGACCCCAGTTGACGACCAGCCCCGTCGCACACGCTCCCGTGAAGCGCAGAAATTGCGACGCGACCGGTCCGCGGCGATCCGGAAACGTATAACGCCGGTTGAGGAAGAAATTGAGCGTCATCGCCGCCAGCACGCTCCACGCCCGCGCCGCTGCGAACTGCACGCCGCCGGACATCAACGCCGCCATCAGGCCGAGATCCAGCGTCATTCCGCAGGCGCCGACGGCGCAGAACCGCGCGAACTGCCCCGCCGCCGGAAAACGCCACGCATAAAGGCCGAGGAGGTGTCGAAGATACCGGAATTGCTCCCGCGCCCCGAGCTTGCTGACGCCGGCGTGCCTCGCCCCGAACGTGATCGGAACCTCGACGACGCGCTGCGCCCGCGTCTTGACCAGCAGCTCCAGCCCGATCTTAAACCCCACCGCGCGGATGTCGGCGTTCTCGAGGCTCGATCGGCGAAGACAGAAGAACCCCGACATCGGGTCATGCACGCCCGGCGGAATCAGCGGCCGCGCCAACCACGTCGCCCCCCAACTGTTCAATTTTCGGAGGAAGCCGAACCGCCGGACCGATCCGCCCTGGGTGTAACGAGACCCGATGACGAAATCCGCCCCCTCGTGCATCGCGCGGACCAGCGCCGGAATTGCTTCCGGGGGATGCTGAAGATCCGCATCCATCACGAGCACGAACTCGCCCGTCGCGTAACGAAACCCCTCCGCCACCGCCGCGGCAAGACCCCACGGACCGTCGCGCTCGACCACCCGGACCGGCACGCGGGTCGCACACCTTCGCGCGACATCGGCGGTTCCGTCGGGGGATCGGTCGTCCATCACCCAGATTTCCGTCGGAATGTTTTTTCCGACGACGGCGGCTTCGATCCGCTGAAGAAGCAAAGGCAGGGTTTGAGCTTCGTTGTACGTCGGGATGACGATCGAGAGCTGGGCGGACCGAGAGGCCGTGCGGTGCGACGCCGTCCGCCCCGTCGCTGCGACGCTTGAGGTCACCGTTGCCTTCATATCACCGCTCCCGTCCTTCTCGAACGAAGACGCAGGCCGTCGGATCGGCGTACACGCGTCGCCAGCCCGGCCGATCGTCCAGGAAGCTCGCCAGCGGCGTTGAAGCGCCGACGATCACCGAGCGAACGCCGCCTTGTTCGAAAACCGCCTCGGCGTACTTGCGCGGTTGAGTCATCACGCGCTCGTATGCCTCGATGAACTCGTCCCGGTAGAGCTCGAAGCGATCATCCACGTACACGCGCAGGTGCGGCGCATGATGAATCAGGTGGCCGCCGAAGTTGATGTCGTTGAAGATCGGCTGCGGCGGCGGGTCGCGGCGCAGGTGTTCGATCAGGGCGAAGGCGTACTTGTCCTGCGGAGGACCGGCGCGACTTAAGCCCGTCCAGCGGCCGTCCGGAGACGCCGCCCACAACGCGAGGATCCCGATCGCCGCGATCGGCGCAACGCCGTCGAATTGCATCCTTCGCTCACGATCGCGGATCGGCAGGCTGAAAAGAGGAATCCTCGCGGCGACCCGCGAGAAAAAAACCGGCGCCGCCTTCACATCCAGAAGCACCGCTCCGGCTTGCACCGCCAGCACAAGCCCGAAGATCGACACATGCCGCCCGCTCTGCACCGCCTGGAGCAACCAGAAACCCCCGACGAGCGCCATCCACGCCTTCGGGCGCTCATGACGCATCGCGTAACCCGTGATGGTCAGCAGGAGCAGCGCCGCAGCGGCCAGCCCGTCCGGCGCGGTCCAGTCCGTCGCCTGCCACTCATCCACGAGCCGCGGCAGCACCTGCAAGCGCATCAGTTCGAGAATGCTCGCTGGCCACGCAAGTCCGTGAGGGGTCGCCAGCGTCGTCAGCGACATCAGCGCCGCCGTCGCGAGGATCTGCGCCCCTCGTCTTACCGTCTCCCGTCTCGCCGCCGGGTCGCGGATCATCACGGTCTCGAACAACGCGCCCGCGCCAACCAAGCCGACGGTCACGATCCCCCCGAGCACGCCCGGATGCGTCTGCGCCCAGATGAGCGACAGCAGAACCAGCCCAGCGAGCCGCCCGCATCCGCACTTTCCCGATGCGTAAGCGGACGCGACGACGAAGCTGAGCGGGACGCCGACAAGCGTCATCAGCAGGGGGCGCGCCAGAAACTGCCCGGAAGCCGCTGCCGCACCGAGCATCGTCACGACGATCGCCCAGATCGGCCACGCTCCCGCCTCGATGTTCGCGCGGTATACCCAGCGGAACAGACCGGCCAGCACCAGCGCGCACATCAGGGTGACCAGCGGATAACCGCCCAGTGTGTAAGCCGCCGCGAGAGCAACCTCGCCGAGATACTGCGTCGCGATCCAGGGCTCCCCCGCGCGGGTCCAACTGAAGGGATCCGACGCGGGCAGCGCGCGGGCATGAAGAATCTCCTCCCCGACGCGGAGGTGCCACCCGGTCCCGGGATCGTTGAAGAACTGCGTCGCCCCGAGCTGCAGCAGGCGCACGAACATCAACACGAACACCGCATCCGCGAGCGACGGGCTGAAACGCCGCAGCCACGCTCGCGCCCCGGTCGTCCGCGCAGGTCCGACGCATTCGTTCTCGGACGCGACGATGATGCCTGTCAGGTTCCGCATGTTCCGTTGCATCGGCACGGAGACGCGCCTCGGTTCCCGCGCTGCGCCGGTTATCGCTACAATGTCCTGCTGATGACGACGCTGACCGCGCATCCGCCGATTGCCGCCGCGCCTGATCGGACGCTGAACATTGCGTCGCGCCTCAGCGCGCAGGCGGACGCCGCTCCGGAAAGGCCGGCGCTGATCGTTCCGTGGCGACGCAACCCCGCCGGTTCCGGCCCGGCGCGGTGGACCTTTGCCGAGCTGGATCAGGCGTCGAACCGGATCGCGGACGGGTTGCGCGGCGTCGGCGTTGACCGGGGCGTCCGGACGGTCGTCATGATCCGGCCGGGGCTTGAATTCACCGGCGTGATTTTCGCGCTCTTCAAGCTCGGCGCGGTCCCGATCCTGATCGACCCCGGGATGGGCGTCGCCCGGATGATCGACTGCATCGCCGAGTCGGAACCGGAGGCCTTCATCGGCGTGCCGCTGGCGCAGGTCGTGCGCTGGTTTCACCGACGACGTTTCCCGAAGCTGCGTTCGATCATCACGGTGGGAAGCCGGTTCGGCTGGGGAGGCGCGACGCTGGACGAGGTTCTCCGGGGCGGCTCGCGGCGATTTCAGGCGGCGCAAACCGGACCGCATGACGTGGCGGCGATCCTCTTTACCACCGGCAGCACCGGTCCGCCGAAAGGCGTCGTCTACGAACACGGCATGTTTGATGCCCAGGTCCGGTTGATTCAGGCACATTACGACATGCGGCCCGGCGAGGTGGACCTGCCCGCTTTCCCTTTGTTCGCGCTTTTCAGCACCGCGATGGGGATCACCTGCGTGGTTCCGGAGATGGACCCCTCGCGCCCGGCGCGTTGCGACCCGAAAAAGCTCGTCCGCGATCTGCTGGCGTACGACGTGACGACGACGTTCGGATCGCCCGCGATCTGGCGGCGCGTCGGCGCTTTTTGCATCGACCGCGGCATCCGGCTGCCTCGGTTGAAGCGCGTGCTGACGGCGGGAGCGCCGATCCCTTGGCGCGTGATTGAGCAGTGGCGCCGGATTCTTCCCGACGACGGCGACATTCACACGCCTTACGGCGCGACGGAGTCCCTGCCGGTCACGTCGATCCGCGGGCGCGAGCTGCTGGAAGGCGGGTTGATCTCTCTCGCGCGCTGCGGCGCGGGCACGTGCGTCGGCGCGCCGTTTCCGGGGATCGGCGTCCGCATCATCCGGATCAGCGACGATCCGGTCCCTGTCTGGCGCGACGATCTTGAGGTCCGCGCGGGCGAGCACGGCGAGATCGTCGTCAGCGGCGACGTCGTCACGCGAAGTTACGATCATCGCCCGGACGCCACGGCGCTGCACAAAATCCGCGAAGGAGATCGCACCTGGCATCGCATCGGCGACGTCGGCTACTTCGACGCCGGCGGAAGGCTCTGGTTCTGCGGACGCAAGGCGCACCGCGTTCCGACGCGGGAGGGCTGTCTGTATACGATCGAGTGCGAGGCGATCTTCAACGAGCATCCCGAGGTTTTCCGCACCGCGCTGGTCGGCGTGCCCACGGGGGACGGCGGCGCGGCGCAGCGCCCCGTGTTGATCGTCGAACCTTTGCCGGGGCGTTACCCGCGCGGGCGGCGGCGGGCGGAGTTCACGCGCGAACTTCTTGAGCTGGGCGCGAAGGACGAGCGGACGCGGGATATCCGCGGGGTGCTCTATCACCGGGCGTTTCCGGTGGACATCCGGCACAACGCGAAGATCTTCCGCGAGAGGCTGGCGCGCTGGGCGGCGGAGCGGTTGTCGTGAAGGCCCTGGTCACCGGCGGCGGCGGGTTTCTCGGCGGGGCGATCGTCCGGATGTTGCGCGCCCGGGGGGACGACGTGACGGTGTTCGGCCGCAACCGGTATCCGGCGGTCGAGGCGCTCGGCGCCCGCGGCGTGGTCGGCGACGTGCGGGACGCCGACGCGGTCACGCGCGCGTGCGCGGGACAGGACGCGGTGTTCCACGTCGCCGCGATCCCCGGAATCTGGGGTCCGAGGCGAGCGTATTTTGCGATCAATCATGAGGGGACGCGGAACGTGCTGGCCGCCTGCCGGACATGCGGCGTGCGCCGTCTCGTGTACACGAGTTCCCCGAGCGTCGTGCTGTCGGACGGGCCGGTTTCGGGGGCGGATGAGTCTGTGCCTTATCCCTCGCGGTATCTTGCCGCCTACCCTGAAAGCAAGGCGGCGGCGGAGCGCGCGGTCCTTTCCCTCAACGGCGCGGAACTGAAGACGGTCGCGCTTCGACCGCACCTGATCGTCGGTCCCGGCGACCCGCACCTGATGCCTCGGATCCTTGAGCGGGCGCGACAGGGGCGCCTCGTGCAGGTCGGACAGGGGAGCAACCGCGTCGACATCACGGACGTGGACAATGCGGCGCATGCGCACCTGCTGGCGGCGGATGAACTCGGACGGGGCGCTCGTTGCGCCGGCCGCGCTTATTTCATCTCGCAGGGCGAGCCGGTCGTCCTCTGGGGTTGGATCGCCGACGTCCTCGCCCGGGCCGGCGCGCCGCCGATCACGCGCCGCCTCTCGCACCGCGCGGCGCGGACGCTCGGCGCCGCGTGCGAGGCCGTCTACGCGGCGCTGCGCCTGCGGGGCGAGCCGCCGATGACGCGGTTTCTGGCGGATCAACTCGCCCTCGATCATTTTTTCGACATTTCCGCCTCCGGCAGGGACTTCGGCTACGCGCCGGGGATCCGCACCGAGGAAACGACCGCACGGGTCGTCGCCTCGCTGACGTCGCCAGCGGGCGCGGCATGACGGCGCCGCAGCCGACGCCCCGGCCTTGACGGGCGCGTCTGTGTTTGTATAATGTTCGGAATGCAGGACGACTTCTCCTACCGCGACGCGCTTGAGAAAGGCCCGGCACATCGCCGCGGCGCGGGGTTGAACCCCGGAAACCGCTTCGAGTCGGTCCGTCTGCACGTGCTGGGCGAGGAGCTGGACCGGCAGTGGATCGAGCGGGACGACGGCGACGGCCGGCCGCACCGCGTCGAGCGCCAGGTCTTCCTGGATCGCACGCAGCGGATCATCAACCGCGTCACGCCGACCTCGGACGTTCCCTTTGACTGGACGCTGAATCCCTACCGCGGATGCGAGCACGGGTGCATTTACTGCTTCGCCCGGCCTTATCACGAATACCTGGGGTTCAGTTGCGGTCTGGACTTCGAGACGAAGCTGACGGCGAAGCCCGACGCGCCGGAACTGCTGCGCAAGGAACTCGCCTCTCCCTCGTGGAGGCCCGAGCCGATCGTCATGTCCGCGATCACCGACATTTATCAGCCGATCGAGCACCGGATGCGCGTCGCGCGGCAATGCCTGGAAATCCTCGCCGAGTGCGGTCAGCCGGTGTCGACGATGACGAAAAGCGCGCTGGTGCTGCGCGACGTCGATCTCTGGAAGACGCTGTCGGACAAGAACGCCGGGCGCGTGACGGTCACGCTGGTCACCTTGGACGCGGATCTGGCCTCCCGGCTGGAGCCTCGCGCGTCGGCGCCGTCGGCCCGCCTGCGCGTGATCCGGGAGCTTGCGGATGCGGGGGTGAGCGTCTCGGTCAACGTCGCGCCGATCATTCCCGGGTTGACGGACGCCGAGCTTCCGAACCTCCTTCAGGCGGTCGCCGAGGCGGGAGCGACGCGGGCGGCGTGGGTGTTGCTGCGCCTGCCTTACCAGGTCAAAGATCTCTTTCTGGACTGGCTGAAGCGCCACGTGCATCCCGAGCGGGCCCGGAAGGTCGAGGCGCTGATCCGCCAGGCCCGCGGCGGCAAGTTGTACGACGCCTCGCGCCGGCGCGGACGCGGGGCCGGGCCTTATGTCGAGCAGATCGCGCAGACCTTCGACGTCTTCACCCGCCGGTACGGGCTGAACCGCGACATCCGCCCTCTGTCCGGCGCGCGGTTCCGCCGTCCGGAGACGGGCGGGCAGATGCGCCTGTTCTAAGCTCGACTTTTGCCGTTTTTGAGGGAGGGAGATTCCCTGGAGGATCGAAGATATCAACACGGCGGCTCGGCGTTTTGAAACCCCCCGGGGTTTCGGCGGGGGTTGCGAAACCTCGACGCTCGCGTTTTCCGTCGAAATTGACGGAAACCGTCCCTCGGAAAGGGGCAAAAGTCGAGCTTAATCGTCCTTCTCGATTTCACGGTGCGCCGCGAGACAAGCGTTCGCGGGGGGCAAAGCCCGTGGCGCAGAGGGGCACTCCACATACGTGAATCATGACTCAGGCGCAGCCGCTCCGCGCATTGATGCGACGGCGGGGGCCGCCGGCGTTACACTTCCCGCCGTCTCACGGAGGAAGAACATGCGGACAGGCGTGCCCGGGTTTCTCGGGCTGGAGGCGAAGGAGTCGGATTACAAGCGCTCGCGGTTCGTCGTGCTGCCGATCCCTTATGACGCGACGACGAGCTACAACGTCGGGACGCGTCACGGTCCGGACGCGATCGTCCGGGCGTCGGGACAGGTGGAGCTTTTTGACGAGGAGCTGGGCGGGGAATTCCACCGCGCGGGGGTGGCGACGCTGCTGCCCGTCGAGGCGGAGGCGCGCGGACCGGAGGCGATGCACGAGGCGATCTTTCGCGCCGCCAGACCCGTCGTGTCCGCCGGGAAGTTCCTCTTCGGACTGGGGGGGGAGCACGGCGTGACCTCGGGGCTGGTGCGGGCGGTCATGACGAAGCACAAGACACTCTCGGTGCTTCAGATCGACGCGCACAGCGACCTGCGCGACGCCTACCACGGCAGTCCGTATTCGCACGCCAGCGTCATGCGCCGCGTCGTCGACTACGGCGCGACGCTGGTTCCCGTCGGAATCCGCGCGGTCAGCGCCGAGGATCACCGCTTCATGAAGCGTGCGGGAATCCGTCCCGTGACCGCCCGCGACTGCATGATGACCGAGGACTGGGTGGATCGGATTCTGGACTCGCTGGGCGACGCCGTTTACGTGACGATCGACATCGACGGCTTCGACCCGGCGTATGCGCCAGGGACGGGGACACCGGAGCCCGGCGGTCTGGACTGGTACCAGGTGACCGGATTGCTGCGGCTGGTGGCGGCGGAGAAGAACCTCGTGGCGGCGGACATTGTCGAGGTGATGCCGCTGCCGGGACAGACGGTGACCGAGTTTCTGGCGGCGCGGCTGGCGTACAAATTGATGGCGTACGTTCAGGCGCGGAAGTAGGGGTCCGGGTTTCGGCAGTCGGAACCCGGGTGATGAGCGTCGCGTCTTGCGGAAAGGCCGGAAGATTCGGCTGACTTGGGCGCAAGACGCTTTTTCGACACCTCCGAAACCGGGCGGAAACAAGAGCGCGTCCTTACGGGCGCGGCTCGGTCAAGAAAACGCGTCCAAGTCATGCTGGCGTTGATCTCAGTCTGGATGAGTCTTGTTTGCCTGGCGCTGGCGGGCGTGATGCTGGTCTACCCTCCGGCGTTCAAGCAGTGGTCGATCATTCTTTTTCTTGAACTCCTGGCGCCGGCCGCCTTCTGTCTTGCGGGGCTGGTGCTCTGGTCGCACCGGAAAGTCGAGAGCCCGGAGCCGGCGATCGTCGCGCAGCGCCTTCAATGCAAGGTCGCCATCACGTTGACGCTGGTCGCGGTCGCGGCGGTGTACGTCATTTTCTTTGTTCTCGCCGACAAGGGGTAGAAAAGGCGTTGGTCCTCAGGCGGCGACGGCGACGCGGTTCTTCCCGAGCCGCTTCGCCTGATACAGCGCGCGGTCCGCGAGCTTGATCAACTGCTTGCGTTCCTCGCGCGTGCGCGAGGCGGAGCCGGCGACGCCGGCGCTGAGGCTGACGCGGGGTTCGGTCTTGAGCACAGCGGTGTACTGGGCAAAAAGCTTCAGGATGCGCTCGACGAGCGGGACGGCGTTTTCCGGTGCGGTGTCGGGCATGACGATGGCGAACTCGTCCCCGCCGTAACGGACGCAGTAATCCGAGTCCCGCGTCGCGCCACGCAGCAGTTCACCGACGAAGCGCAGCAGGGCGTCGCCGGCCTCGTGACCGTGTGTGTCGTTATGCTGCTTGAAGTGATCGAGGTCGAGCATGACGACGGTGACGTCGGACTCGCCCGCCTCAAGGTCCGCGAGGACTCCCGGGAGTTCTTCTTCGAGGAACCGGCGGTTGTAGAGGCCGGTGAGCGGGTCGGTGAGGCTGTCGCGGCGCGTCTTTTCCAGACTGCGGGCGAAGGTGCGTTCGCGGTGCTGGAGCGTCCGCTGCATCTGCTGCTCGAGGCAGTCGATGCGGAGGCGTGCTTCGGCAAGGTCGCCGGCGGAGACGGTGATCTGGCGACGCAGGGCCGCGGTGTCGGCGTACGCCGCGGAGGGCGACCAGTCCGCGTCGGATCCCCCGCCAAGCTGAAGGATGCGCGTCAGATCCCGCAATACGCATGACCAGGCTCCGCCGAACCACTGCACGCAGACCGCAGCGCCGAGGAACGTCGCCAGCAGCAAGGCGCCGCCGAAGATGAGCGTGGACTGAAGCGTCGGCCGGACGACGTTCGTCGCGTTGACCCACGCGACGACCGACGCCTCGCGCGCCGCCAGCGGGAGGTTCACGCGCCAGACCTTCGTCTCGCCCTGGGCGTTGCTCCAGGAATCCGGCTCGGATCCCGGGTCGCGCGACACCGGCGTCTTCTGCGTCGTGGATGCCGCCGACTCGGGCCACGCGGCGCAGCGTACGCCGTCGAACCGCACGCACGCCGCAGCGCGGATCCGCTCGTCGCGCCCGACCAGCACCGCGAGATCCTCCTGCGACGGCAGCCGGGTGGCGCGATCCACGTGGGTCAGCGCGCGCTGAGCCGCCGCCGCCGCGTCCTCGCGGTCATCCCGCATGCGAGCCAACCCGGTGATGACGGCGAACGCAAAGACCGCCGCCACCCAGAGAAACCCGGATAACGCGATTACCCGTCGGGCCACGGCTGTGGTCAGATTCGTCCGCGCGTTCCGGTGGATCATGCGCTCCCCCAGACTCTCCAGGTCAGGTCTTCGCCGCGGTAGAAGCCTACGATCGGACGTTTTCTCGGGTGAACGCTTCAGGGGTGATCGGACCTCGAAAGCGCGAAATCGCCGGCTCAGGTCGGCGCGTCCGGGAAAACACCTCGGGCTGTCAGTCGAGTCCGCGCAGGATGAAGGGGTTGGTCCGCCGCTCGCGTCCGATTGTCGTGGCGGGCCCGTGTCCGGGAAGGACACGGGTGTCGTCCGGGAGCGTCAGAAGATGATTGCGGATGTTGCGGATCAGGCGCGGACCGTCGCTGGTCGGGAAATCCACCCGGCCTACGCTGCCCGAGAAAAGCGCGTCTCCGACGATGACGACGCCTTCGCCCGCGCAATACAGCGCCCGACCGCCGGGAGAATGCCCCGAGACATCGAGCACGACCCACTCCGTCCGCCCGAGTTTCATGACGGAGTCGGCGGGAAGGTCCAGCGGGTCGGTCACCGCCGTCGCCAGGCCGGGTCCGATCCACCCCGAGAGGTTGTAAACCGGGTCCGACAGGGCGCGCCACTCCTCCCGGGCCAGGTACACGGGGAGAAGCCCGAGGGCGGCGCGGACATCGTCGACGCCGGCGATGTGGTCGAAGTGCGCGTGCGTCAGGACCACCGCCTCCGGACGCAGCCCGTCCCGCCGGATCCGGTCGAGCATCCGCTCGGCATGAGGCGGCAGGCCCGGATCAATCAGCCAGCAGGCGCCGGAATCCGCTTCCGCGACCACGTAGGAGTTTTCCGCGTAGACCGGATCCTCCGCGACATGAATGCGCAACATCATGACGGCGGTCACCTCGCCCCGGCGGGGGTCCGCCGACCTGATCGAACGTAGATCGCAGCGGATTCGGGTGAGGGGGGAAGCGCCTCGAGCCGCAACGTGTCCTTCGCCGGAAATGCACACCGGAAACGTCGCGGCGGCGCGGTTTCAGGCTCAAGCGTCAAGATTCCGCCCGAGTATCGCTGCCGGCCCGTCAACGTCGCCCCGCCGCCGTCGCCCTCCTCGGTGCATGTGAAGCGCCCTTCAGCGATCGTGAGCCGGGTGATCATCCTCGGGGGTGCGTCCGGGTTCACATGCAGCACGCGCTGGAGGCGCCAGGAGCCTTCAACCTGGCAGCCGCAGAGGGAGCAAAGCCCCACGACGAGCGCTATCAAAGACCGCATGATCCGCACGACGCACCTCCCGACGGCGCGAGGTCCGCGCCATCCGAGATCGCACGATAACGCCCCTCGGCGCGGGTTCAAGGCGACCCGCGAGCAAGGCGATTTCGGCGTGGACCCGCCCCAGGCGCGGCTTATAATCTGATGAGCAGCGGTTCCCGGACAATTGTGACCGGTCGGCTCATATACGTACCCGCGTTTGAAGCAACATGCCCAGGGATGACTTTTACGAGACGCTCGGCGTGCCTCGGACGGCCAGCGCGGACGAGATCAAGCGCGCCTACCGAAGGCTCGCCAAGCAGTATCACCCGGACCGCAATCCGAACGATCCGGGCGCGGAAGCGAAGTTCAAGAAGGTTCAGGAGGCTTACAGCGTCCTCGGCGACGCGAAGAAACGCGAGGACTACGACCGGTACGGTCGCGCCGGAGTCGGACAGGTGCGGACGGACCCCGGCGGACGTCAGGTTTACACCTGGGGCGACGGCCACGCGGTCAACGTCGAGGATCTGGAAGATCTTTTCTCGGCGTTCGGCGGTGGGCAGGAGCGTCCGGCGAGCATCTTCGATCAGGTTTTCGGGGGCGGAAACCGTCGCGCGTCGCGCGGGCGAGGGCGACCCACGCGACCTCAGGCGGGCGCGGACATCAACCACGACGCCCCCCTGTCCTTCGAGCAGGCGGTGCGGGGCACGACGCTTCAGTTTGTCGTCACACGCCCCGACGGACGTGCCGAGAGTATTGACGTGCGTGTTCCACCGGGCGTCGTTGACGGGCAGCGCATCCGCCTGAGAGGACGCGGTGAACCCGGAGCGGGCGGCGGTCCGGCCGGCGACCTCTACCTCACTTGCCGCGTCGCGCCGCACCCGAGTTTTTCCCGCGAGGGCAACGATCTGATCGTGACGGCGCCGGTGACGATCACGGAAGCCGTGCTGGGGGCGAAGGTTGACGTGCCGACGCTCGACGGATCGGTTTCCGTGACGGTTCCTCCGGGGACTTCAAGCGGGACGAAGCTGCGCATCCGGGGACAAGGGGTTCCCGCAGGTCGGGACGCGGCTCGCGGCGATCTGCTGGTCGTCATCAAGATCGTCGCACCGAAATCGCTGACGCCGGAACAGCGGGAGCTTTTTGAAACGTTGCGGGTGCTGGAGCATGCCCCGTCTCGCCGGGAGGATGCGTCAGTCCGCGCCTCCGGGAGCGGGGCATGATCAACCGCTGCGGGACGAACCTGCTGGGCGCTTTCACCCCGGTCAGTCCCGGACAGATTCTGCGCATTCTCGTCATCATCGGGTTCCTGATCGCACTTCTGATTTTGTTGATCGTCGGGAGCGGTTTGCTGATGCGCTGGGGGCGCCGGCTGACCCGCGAGTCCGGGGCACGGCGTCCGCCGCCGACGGATTCGTCGGACGTCTGGTCGATGCACACGGTGCCGGAGTCCTCGTGGCGCGGCGTGAACGACGACGACCGATCGAAACCGGCGCATGACGGCCTTGACGATCCCTCCTCCGGCGACGGCGGTGGGCTCGACGGCGGAGGCGGCGACGGGAACGACGGGGGCGGCGGGGGGGGTGGAGACGGAGGCGGCGGCGGTGACTGAGCGCTCGGGAGTCATGCGTCCGTCCGGAGCGGCGCGACCCTGGTGGATTCTCATCGGGTTGTCGGGAGTGCTTTCCGCGATGTTTCTTGTCGCTGCGGTCCGAAAGCGCTCAGAAGCGATGCAGCAGCGGATCGCCGAACTTGCGACGGAAAACGCCCGGCTCCGATCGGAACTCGCGCACCGGGCGGCGCCGGAAGTTGTTGGAGACGGTCACGTTGCTCCACCTGCTCAGCTTCCTCTAACGGGCGAAGCACCCGAATCCGGCGACGCGGTTCCGGGCGGGCCGCCTCGTTCAGACCCGGTCGAGAGCCTGCGGGAAGCGCTCGCCGGGTTTGCGGCGAACCCGGAGACCTCGGTCCGAGCGCGGCTTTCCGATCGTCTTGCTGACGCGGAACAGGAGTACACCGTCTCGGGAGGCTCTCCGGCGCTGCTCGACGTTGCGCTTCGCAGCGCGATCGCTCTGGACGACGGGGCAAGCGCCCTGATCTGGCTGGAGCGAAGCCTCGGATCGGAAGTCGCGTCTTCGCCCCCCAGCCTTGAGGCGGCGCTGGGGGCGCTGCGGATGTCGTCGCAGGTCGATCCGCGGCGGAAGTTGGCCGTGATCGAGCGGCTGCTCCGCACGTACGCTTCCAGCGTTCCGCTGCACCTGCATCAAGCTCAGGCGCTGACGGACGCCGGACTGCGGACGGAGGCATACACGCTGCTTTGCGACGTTGCAGCGGCGATCTCGGCGGAACCAGCCGGGATTCTTGCCGAGGCGCTTGCCGTCGGTTCCGCGGAGGCGCATTTCGGCGCCGCCCGACGGTTTTCGGCGATCTTGCTGCAACAGGACGGTCGCCCGGCGGAAGCGGTTCCTGTCTGGCGCGACCTCCTGCGGGGGGATCCGCTGGACGCGGAGGCGCATGATCGCCTCGGAGTCGCGTTCAATCAGATCGGCGATGACGCGAGCGCTCTCGATGCGTTTGAGAAAGCAATGACTTGCGAACCCCGCGCGGTTCGGGCGCGCTTTCATCGGGCGACGGCGCTGGCCAACCTGGGGCGGGTTGATGACGCGATCGAGGGGTTTCGGCAGGCGATTGCGGAGAGTTCCGGGCCGGTCGCGGAGATGAGGTTCGCGCTGGCGGTGTGCCTGGCGAAGGACGGTCAGATGCGTGACGCGGAGTCGGAATTGGCGCGGGCGCTGGCGCAGGATCCGGAGTTGGCGGAGCTGGCGCTGAGTGTTCCCGCGTTGGCCCGCTTGCTGGACGTGGAACAATGATTCCGGGAAAAAGGGTCGCGCTGGTGACGGGCGCCGGGCGCAGGATCGGGCGGGCGATCGCCCTCAACCTGGCGCAAGCGGGCTGCGATGTCGCCGTGCATTACCGGAAATCCTGCGAAGACGCCGAGGCGACCGCCCGAGACGTCCGACTTTGCGGCAGGAACGCCGATGTTTTTCGGTGGGATTTCGCGGCGGAACCGGATGCGGCGAGGTTGGTGGCCCAAGTTTGCGATAAACTGGGAAGGCTGGATATTCTGGTCAACAATGCGTCGTGGTTCATCCCTGAAGGAGAGCCGACGCCCCCTGATTTCTCGCTCGATATCTGGCAGCAAATGCTCGCGGTGAACGTGATCGCCCCAGCCAGTTTGTGTTTTGCGGCGGCGAGGGTCATGCGTGATCGCGGGTCGGGGAGGATCGTGAACCTCTGCGATGCTTGCTGGGATCGGCCCTGGGCTAACTACCCGGCATACTGCGCATCAAAGGCAGCGTTGGCGAGTCTGACGAGGAGCTTGGCGCTTTCTTTGGCGCCGGACATCCAGGTCAACGGTGTTTCTCCCGGAATCATCGAGTTCCCCGAGTCATTCACCCCGGAGGTTCGTGAACGCCTGATACGTAAGGTTCCGGCCCGGAGGTCCGGGCGGGTGGAAGAGATTGCCGAGGCCGTCCGGTTTCTCATTGAGGGTCCGGCGTACCTGACGGGCCAGATCGTGGCGGTGGACGGTGGTCGCGGACTGAGATGATCGTCGCCGCGGGGTGCGGTTAAATCACCAGATTTCCGGCATTCGAGAGGGGCGACGGGTTGAAGTCGTCGTCAAGACCTGTCAGAATGCCGCGTCTCGGCATATTCGACCCGCGAGTCGAAGGACGGCGTCGCCGACGGGGGCGTCGAGGGGAAGAAGAACGAGGGGGGCTCCAGGGGGTCCGGCGTCGCGGACAGCGAGGCCGGAGAGCGTCTCGTTCGACGGGTGGGGAGTCAAAAACACCGTGTCAGACATTCTTGAAAACGAAGTGGAATCGCTGGAGCGTCCGGTCGCCGCGGAGGTCAAGAAACCGCCGAAGATCAACAAGTATTTTCAGGCGGTGTACGACCTGAGCGCCTCCGACCTTCATCTCAAGGCGGGATCGCCGGCGAAGGTCCGGGTCAAGGGCGACATCAGGAACATCAACAACGACGCCCTCAGCAACGAGCGTCTTGAGGCGATGATCTTCGAGATCATGACGCCGATGCAGCGGGAGCGTTACGCGGAGAAGGGGTCGATGGACTTCGCGTATCAGCTCAACGACCGGGTCCGGTATCGCATCAACGTGTTCCGCCAGCGCGGGAAGACGTCGGTGGCGGCGCGGCGCATCAACGACAAGATCCTGAATTACAACCAGCTTCACCTTCCGACCTCGCTGGAGCGCATCGCGGATCTTCATCAGGGGCTGGTGATTCTCGCCGGCATCACCGGTTCCGGAAAGACGACGACGATCGCGGCGATGCTTCAGCAGATCAACGAGCGTCGCGCGTGCCACATCGTGACGATCGAAGACCCGATCGAGTTTCTTTACGAGGACCGGAAGGCGTTCATCAACCAGCGCGAGATCGGGATCGACGTGCAGAGCTTCCCGGACGCGCTGAAGTACCTGATGCGTGAAGACCCGGACGTGGTGCTCATCGGCGAGATGCGCGACCGGGAGACGTTCGAGGCGGCGCTGAACGCCGCGGAGACGGGGCACCTGGTGTTCTGCACGATCCACGCCTCCAGCGCGCCGAGCACGATCGCGCGAATTCTGGACCTGTTCGAGGAGGGCGAGCGTGACCTGATCCGCCTGTCGCTGGTGTTCAACCTTCAGGCGATCATCTGCCTGAAGCTCCTTCCGGGCCTGAAGGCGGAGGTTCCGCGACTTCCGGCGTGCGAGGTGATGATCGCCAACAGCATGATCCGCAAGCTGATCGAGGAGAAGCGCGACCACGAGATTCACGCGGTCATGCGGGCGTCGTATCACGAAGGCATGCTGGACTTCACGGAGTCGCTGCGTCAGATGGTTGAAGGCGAGTTTATTTCGGTTAAGACTGCGTACGCCGCGGCGCCGAACCCGGACGAGTTGAAGATGCGCCTCAAGGGCATCAAGGTCAGCGGCGGCGGGATCATCGGTTAGGCGCGGGCCGGTGCGAGCGGGGACCGCGCCGTCGGCGCGGTCGGAGATCGGTGCGGTTTCGCCCCTGAGGCGACCGGAAACGGACATGCAAGACTTCGGGTTTCCTCTGTTGCTCGGCGAAATTTACGTCAACTTCGTCAAGATCGGCGCGCTGGTCGTGCTTCTGCTCGGCTGGGCGGCGATCACCTCGTGGGTGGACAAGGACACCGACGTGGTCAAGACGAAGCGTGAGCAGTGGAACATCATCGTGATGATCGGCGGGTTCGCCGGGTTGGCGATGTTCCTGCTCCCGCCGTGGAAGGGGCCGTTGTACTTCGTGGGGCTGGGCATGTTCCTGCTGCTCGCGGGCGGGGCGCAGCTCCTGTATGTCCTGCACCGGAACGGTCGCGTCGTCCCCACGGCGAAGGTGCTGACGCGCGACCACTTCCGCCGCATCCTCGAGGGCAAGGAGAAGAAGTCCGCCGGCGCCGAGTCGAAGGGGACGCTGGTTCGGCTGATGAATTACGAAGGCAAGCCCGTCCGCCCGTCGGACGACGACCCCGAACTCGTCGTGGACTACGACCTGACGCAGGGCTTCATGCACGACATTCTGTGGCGCCGCGCCTCGGACGTGGACCTGGTGCGCAACAACGAGCGCTACCGGATGGTCTACCGCGTGGACGGATTGCCGACGGAGCGTCCGGAAGGACTGCCGCTGGAGGACGGCGACCGCGTCGTCCGGTTCCTCAAGGGCATCGCCGGGCTGAACATCGAGGAGCGGCGCAAGCCTCAGTCGGGAAAGATCAAGGCGGCGCTGCTGACGAAGGACGGTTCGCCCGACGAGATGGAGATCCAGACCTCCGGGTCCACCGCCGGCGAGCGGCTTCGCCTGCGCCAGGTCGGTTCGGCCGAGGTTCGCCGCCTCGCCGAGATCGGGATGGCGCCGGCCCGGCAGGAGAAGCTCAAGGCCCTGATCGAGCAGCGGCACGGACTGATCCTCGTCAGCGGACCGCGGGGGTCGGGCGTGACGACCACGTTCTACGCCGTTCTGCGGGCGCACGACGCCTTTCTCAACAACATTCACACGATCGAGCGTCAGCCGATGACGGCGCTCGACAACATCACCCAGAACAAGCACGACCGCTCGACCAGCGACGTCTCTTACGCACGGCTTCTCCAGACCGTCCTGCGCCGCGAACCGGACATCGTCGGCATCGGCGAGTGCGAGGACCGCGAGACGGCGCAGCTCGCCGCCCGGGCGACCGACGAGCGCAAGATTTACCTGGTGATCGAAGGCGTGGACGCCTTCGACGCCCTGACGCGCTACCTCAAGTTCGCCGAGGATCCGCGGCTGGCGGCGCGCGGGCTGCTCGGCGTGACCAGCCAGCGCCTGCTGCGGAAGCTTTGCACCTCGTGCCGCGAGGCGTTCCGCCCCGACCCCGCGAAGCTCAAGAAGCTCAATCTTCCGGCGGACAAGATCGAGCGGTTCTTCCGCCCGCCGACGGAGCCGATCCTCGACAAGAAGGGCAACGAGATCATCTGCGAAAGCTGCCAGGGCACGGGCTATCTGGGGCGCACCTCGATCCTCGAGCTGCTGGTGGTGGACGACGCGATCCGCGAGTTGATCGTCGAGGGCGCGTCCGTGGACCGGATCAAAACGCAAGCCCGCCGCAACAAGATGTACCTCCTTCAGGAGGAGGGTCTGTTCAAGGTCATCGAGGGCGTCACCAGCCTCAACGAAGTCCAGCGGGTGCTCAGCGCCGACGGCAAGTAACCGGGAGAGATCGTCATGCTTTTCAGCGCGCTTCTGCTCGTGTTTCTCTTTGCGGTCACGTTCTTTCAGGCGATGCACGGCTTTTACAGCGCCCTGATCATGCTGGTGCTCACGCTGTGCAGCGCCGCGATCGCGGTGGGGACGTTTGAGTGGGTGGCGGCGAACTGGGCGGTGAAGCTCTGGCCGGAGTACGCCCACGCCCTCGCCCTGGCGGGGACGTTCGCCCTCCCTCTGGCGGTGCTTCGGGCCTTGTTCGACCAGATCGTCCGCCGCGGCATCCTGCTGCCGATCTGGCTGGAGCGCGCCGGCGGAGGCGTGTGCGGCCTGATCACGGGTCTGATCTGCACGGGAATGCTCGGTCTGTCGATCACGTCGCTGCCGTGGGACCGGGGCAACTTTCTGACGTTCGTCCGCGTCGACTTCGAGGAGCCCGACATCGAGTCGGAGGAGCAGGTCGAAGAACCCCAACCTCAGGATCCGAAGATCACGCACAATCTGCTGCTGATGCCCGACCGCTTCGCCGTCGCCACCGGGGCGTACCTAGCCGATCACGTGTTCGGCGCGCCGCCGGCGGCCTTCCGCGACACGCACCCCGACGTCGTCGAGGCGCTGGCGTGGAACAACGCCGTTCCGATGGAGATGCAGCGTTACGCCCCTGAAGGCTCGATCTCGCTCGTGGAAGGCGGTTCTCGCAAGGTGGATTACGTTTACTTCTGCACCTTCGAGGGGCGCATCAGCGAGAACGATCAGCCCGTCGCGCCCGAATCCGGCAAGGAGTTCCGGGCTTACCGCATTGAGATTCTGCCCGAGGCCCGCCGGCAGTATTCGTTCGACGCGTATACGCCGAGGCAGATCCGCCTCGTCGGGCGTGCGCGTCCCGGCGCTCCTCTCGAGCAGTTTTACCCGGTCGCCGTCGAGGCGCCGGACGGTTCGGGGAAGCACATGCACACGATGATCTTTCGCCACGGCAACTGGCCGGTCGTGGACATGTCCTTCCTTCCGAAAGAGGGAAGCAACAATCAGATCGAGGTCGTTTATGAACTGCCGCAGGGCTTCCGTCCCGAGTACATCGAGTACAAACTCGGCGCCCGCGCTGAAATCCCGAGCGGCGACGCCGACGAGACGGGCGACCCGGGGCGAAGCGCCGGAGTTCCTCCTGCGGAGGGGTCCGCTGAAGGATCGACCCGGACGGCCGACTCCGGCGGCGGGACCGGCAGACCGGACTCGTCCACCGGCGTCACCTCGGGGGACGCCACCGTCCCCAGCGTCGATCGCGGCGGTCGGGTCCGCGGCGTGACCACCCGCGTCGGCCGATCCGGTTTCACCGACGGCATGCCGGTCACGCTCAAGAAATACGCGACGCAGAAGGACACCCAGATCCGCGGGGAGGTCGTCGAGCAGGGACACCTCGTCGCTTACGCTGACGAGCAGGAGCAGGGCGGCAGCGCTCCCGTCTCCTACTTCAAGGTTCCGGACGACATGCGTCTGCTTCAACTGAACGTCATGAACCTCAAGGCCGGGAGCCTTTTCGGCAAGGCGATGCAGCAGGCGGTCGTCACGGTGCAGAACTACACCGTGATGGACGACAAGGGCGAGCGATACCAGCTTTGCGGGAAAATCGCCGCCGCCATCGTCGGCGACCGCGAAGTCATCGAGGTGCAGTATTTCCCCGAGCAGGTCGGGTCGATCGGCGGCGTCGGCCCCTTCTCGATCATCAAGGAGCGCGACCTCGACAAAGACGAGACGCTCATCCTCCTTTTTCTTGTCAAACCGGGCGTGAAGATCGTCGAGTTCTCCACCGGCGGGCAGGCGAACCGGGCCGACGACCTTCGAGGCGAAGACCTCACGTCGCCTGAGTGACGACCGAGGCGCCGGCGCGGCGCACGTTGTCTGCACCTGTATCTCCACCTGACTCCGGTCAACACGCTTCGCCGACGGTCCCGCAGGATCGTCGGGCGCATTCGCCTCAATCCCGTAGAACACGCGCGAACGCCCGAAGAACGCGCGCGAACGTCCGTTGTTTTGTTTCATACTAATTTGACATCAAAGATAGAGTTATTATTCTTGCCCGCCGTCGCAGGGAGGCAAAGCGATGGCGAGTACCTCTACGGCGTGGTGGCGGTCAGCCCGTTGGACGGACGGCTCAGCGCGCTGACCTTGCCGTGGGTCGATCCCCAGACGATGTCCCTCTTCCTGCGCACCGTGGCCGAGGAGTTCGCCGACAGCTTCAACATCATGCTGCTGGACGGGCGGGCCGGCGCCATGCGGCGGCGCTGCAGGCGCCGGACAACCTGCGCCTGGTGTTTCTGCCGCCGTACCGTCCGGAACTCAGCCCCGTGGAGCGCGTGTGGGAACCCCTGCGCGAGAATCACTTCGGCAACGATGTGTTCCCGACGTTGGAAGCCGTGAGCGAGCGGCTCACCGAGGGCCTGCGCAGCCTCATCGCCCCGCCGAACTTGGTCCGATCGCTCACTTGCTTCGAGTGGCTGAAACCTCTATGTTTGACGTCAAACTAGTATGAAGGATTCGGTGGATTTCTTGGCCTTCTTGAGGCGGGCGTAGGCATCGAGATCGATCGAGATGGTCCGCGTCGGCATCTTCAGGCTCCGTGTACGTGTGTGTACGCGTATCGTAGGCCCGGCCTTGAACAAATCAAGGGACCGCCGCGCCGCATTCCGGACACACGCTGAAGACATTGCCGGTGAGGTTGTAGCCGCAGGAGCGGCAAACACCCTTCCGATTGACCTTTGGTGGAAACGCGGACGCACAACACGACGGTCGCGGGCATCCCATTCCCCGAAGCGCAACATGACGGTCGCGGTCATCCCATTCCCCGAAGGGGAAGCACGTGAATAGCCGTGGGCGCAGCCCACGGGACTGTGAGAACGGGATGTTCCAACCCTGAAAGGGTTGCACAAGCAGCGTCGATTTTGGTGTCCGAACCCCTCGCACCCTGCGACCGCGCCCTTCGTACACACCTTCCAGGGTGGCAAGTCGTACAACCCCTTTCGGGGTTGGAACCCTTGATCGATCCCTTCCCGTGGGTTTCACCCACGGCTAATCACGTCCATCCCCTGCGGGGATGCGATCCTCATCTCACTTGCCCACCGCCGTGCCGCATTCGGGGCACACGCCGGAGACGTTGCCGGTGAGATTGTAGTTGCAGTAGACACACCATTCTCCGGGTCTCCGCCGGCGAGGGCGAAGCGTGATTACCACGGTCATGAGAAGTACGTCAAGATAAACAAAGGGCATGCCAACGTACTTGTGATCGCCGCGCAGACCAAGGAACGGGATAAGGGCATAGTCCTTCGGCTTACCCATCACGTAGATTCCAATGAGCGGTTCGTGAGGCGGTTTCTTATACCAAAGGCGCGTGAACACACGCACTACAAGGGCGCCATCTTCTGTAGCCAGCAGGAGCGTGGCGTCGCTTTTCCACCAGATGCCTACCCGGATGTCTCGATAACATCCGACGGCAGTGCCGAGCAGCGACAAAGCCAAGAACAGGAGCGCAAGCATCCGGAATCGTCGACGCCGGGCCTGTCGTGCCCTACCGGTGAATTTGGATCCCTCGCCTTTGAGCATCGCTGCCACCGAGCCTCGGCGCCTTCTTCCTACTTCCCCCACGCCTTCGTAAGTTCGATCAGCATCTTCACCGCCGTTTCCATTTCCTCCAGGCAAGCGTATTCCAGCGGGATGTGCATGTCGGTGGCAAGGTTGGGCGTAGGTCGGCCGTATTCGGTCAGAGCCGCACCGTCGATGCCGCCGCGAGGACCATTCTCACTTCGATTTGCGGGTGTTATTCCGCTGCGCCGTCTTCTTCGGCTTCTTCAGGGCCTTCCTGATGTCGTCCATCGTTGTGCGGTCCACCCAGTTATGGCGTTCGAGCGAATAGTTGCCCTTACCGCTCTCGAATTGCTGAAGGAAGCGGATCATATCAGCCTGTCCCAGGCGATCCTTCAACGCTTCGAGACCCTCCCGTCGGATTTCGTCAAGCGCCCGGTGCACGCGCTGGCTCCGTTGGCTGGGGATAGATCTCGAATCCGGCCTTTCCAAGAGACTCCACAACTTCGTCATAGCACTTCGAATCGGGAACCGGCGAAACGACGCGGAAAAGCTCCTGGCCTGAGGGGCTTAGCAGGACACTTCCGATTTCCAGTTTGATGGGGACCGTCGTCGCCTTCAGAGCGCACATTCGATCGAAATATGAGAGCATCGCGACCGGCCAGGGACATGTAAAGGAGTAGTTCATGAACTCCGATTCGAACCGCAGCAACCCGAGCGACTCCAAGTGATTCAAGTTCTCAAGAGGCGCGTACTTCTTAGAAGATTCGCTATTCCTGAGGAAAAGGACCATTGGCTGACCATTAATTTCCCAGACCAGAGTGCAGAACAAGCTGAACATCTCCGCCTCACGTTTTCTCATCAAGCGGAGGATGTCGAGAGTATAAGGTGAGAACGATCCTGGTTGCGCAACCTCGCCCGATAAGATGCGACCCCAAAGTGTCTGGATCTCGGTTTCCGATACGTCTTGGCACCCTTCGAAGAAGCGCGCCACCCAGTCTTCAGCCACGTGGGCTTCTGAAACATTAGGAGGCAGATTCTTCGCGGCTTCATGAACGATTCGTTCGATATTCTGCTGCCGCCGGAGTTCCGTTTTGAGCATTCGATCAACCGTGCGCTGTTGGAACTTCGTGAGTTCAGCATCACCCTTGGCGAGAATCATTGCGGAATCGACTTCCGCGTGCGCCAGTCGGCGCATCTGCAATGGCTCGAAGGTGCCCCCTACGAATGCCCTGACAGCGTCGATCAACTTACACAGCGGTTCATTCGCAGCTTGAACGATTTCTTTGACGTCAGTCAGCGACATGTAAGTCCGTTCCTCTATCTACTTCCCCCACGCTTTCGCCAGCTCAATCAGCATCTTCACCGCAGTTTCCATTTCCTCCAGGCACGCCCATTCCAGCGGGGAGTGGAAGTTGTGCATGCCGGTGGCGAGGTTGGGCGTGGGCAGGCCCTTTTCGGTGAGGCGCGAGCCGTCGGTGCCGCCGCGGACGATGTTCATCTTCGGCTCGATGCCCAGCGCGCGGAACGCCTCGACGGCCTTGGTGATGGCACGCGGCTCCTTCTTCAGCCCGTCGGCCATGTTGCGGTACTGCTCGGTGACCTTGATCTCGATCTTCGCCCGCGGGTGCTCGGCGCGAAGCGCCTGGGCGATGTTTTCGAGAATCGCCTCCTCCTTGCGGAGGTTGGCTGTCACGAAGTCGCGGAGCAGGATACGGGCGGAGGCTTCGGGCACGCCGCCTTCGATCTTGTAGGGGTGCATGAACCCGTCACGGCCGTCGGTGGTCTCCGGCGACATCCACTGCCACGGCAGGCGCGAGATGAAATCCGAAAGTATCCGGATCGCGTTGACCATCCGGCCCTTGCCTTCCGACGGATGCGTGTTGATGCCCGTCACCGTCACCACCGCGAGGTCCGCCGAGAACGTCTCCGCGTCGATGATGCCCTGGGCCTCGCCGTCGAGGGTGTAGCCGACGTCCGCGCCGAGCTGCTTTAGGTCCACGTGATCGACGCCGTGGCCGATTTCTTCGTCGCAGGTGAAGCACACGCGGATTCGGCCATGCGGGATGGACGGGTCCTTCAGAAGCATCTCCGCGGCGGTCATGACCACGGCGACGCCGGACTTGTCGTCCGCGCCGAGGAGCGTTGTGCCGTCTGTGGTGATGATGGTCTTCCCCTTAAGCTCGGCGAGTCCCGGCGACTCGGCCGTGCGGATCACGCGCTCCTTGAAATTGGGCAGGACGATATCCTTGCCGTCGTAGTTGCGGATGACCTGCGGGTTGACGTTTTTCGCGGTGAACTCGGGAGAAGTGTCCACGTGGGCGAAGAGGGCGATCGTCGGCGGTTCGCCCTTGGCCGCGCCCGCGCCGCCGCCGGCCACCTTGATCGTTGAAGGGATCGTCGCGGTGACGATGCCCTTGTCGCTCATGTGGACGTCGGCAGCGCCGATGGCCTTGAGCTCGTCGCGCAGCAGCTTGCTCAGCTCAAGCTGCGACGCGGTGCTCGGATACGTCGTGCTCCGCTCATCGGCGGTGGTTTCGATTTTGACGTAACGAAGGAAACGGTCGAGTAAGGTGCTCATGTTTGTCCCCAGGGCAAAACGAATTCCGATCCGGTTCACTCTCAAGAGGATACCAAGGGTCGCTAGACGCAAGTAGGGCGAGCGGCGACCGCCTTGGAGCGCCGTGGGGAGGGGCGGATCCCCCTTTAAACCAGCTTGAGGATTTCCGATCAGGGTCGGTTCTAATCATCGCCACAACACTGGAAAAAAGACCGTCGAGCCCGCCGCGAATACTCCCAAAAGAAAAGTCAAGCTTAGCGGTCGATCCCAAACAGGCTCATCTCTGGGTTTGACAAAGCAGCGGATGAGCCCGTTGAAGAAGAGCAGGCATCCGATGATCGGCCCGGGAAGATCATAATAGGTCGATCGCACCGCAGGGCGCGTAGAAATCTCCACGTAGTTCGCATAGATGAAGATGAAGGAGAGTGTCGCAGCTGTTGCGAACAGAACCTCCGCGACGAGGAACTCCGCCACATGAGGGCGCCTCTCCTGCGAATCGCGCGGTGGTTGATCGTCGCTCACGCTTCCTTGACCTTCCCCCGTATCCCGGTCCAGCCGCCATGAGCGATCCCTGGTTCTGCGGCATTCGGGTGAGCGGAATGAAGACCCCAGGCCACGGAGCGGAGCCCACCCGAAGGCGCGGATCGCGTCGCGGTTGCCCGCCAGCGTTCGGAGGACATCATCCCGGTTGCGAACCAAGGGCCGCCCTTCCTCAAGAGATGATAACGCCGCGCGGCACGACATGGAACACGGCTGTAGGGGTTTGATGACCAGGTGAGCCGGAAGCGGTAGTTTAGCAGCCTTGAAGAGCGCTTCCTGACCCTTGACATCGCTGCGTGACGTCAAGGGCTGGCGCGGGCGCCGTGAGGCGCGGGAATGCTGGGGCGCTGTTCCGGGATGTTGAAAGACGAAATCACCCAGACCGCACGGGGGCTGTGCCTGATTTTCGGATGGCTGGTCGCCATCGCCGGCGGGTGCGCGCTCGGGGGCTTCGTTCTGATGCTGCTCGGGGGATCCGTAACTGCGGACCCCGTCGTTATCCTTACGGTGACTCTCGCCCTCGTCGCGACGGCGCTGGAGCTGGTGTGGGCCCGAGACCTCTTCCCGCCCCGGGGCGGTCGGAGGGTGGAGGCGGAGCGACGGGCTACGCGAATCCTCCTCGGGGCAACGATCGGCCTCATGTGCGGGATCGCGCTTCAATTCGTCGCCGCGGATTTCGTTTCGCTCGGCTCGTCCATGCCGGTCTTTCTGGGTAGGATCGCCTTGGTGGTCGGGACCGCGGTTCTCGGGGGTTGGATGATTCACCGGCGGCATCCGGTCATCGAGCCGTCGGCGCCGTTGTGCGACCAGTGCGGATACAACCTGACCGGGCTCGTGGAGCGCCGATGTCCGGAATGCGGTGAGCCGTTCCGGACCGTCGCTCCCTGGGAGCGGTGAGGGCGTGGGCGTGGGGAGGCGGTTTCATGCGGACGGTTCGGCGGCGATGACGGTCGCCCTGGAGGTTCTAAGATCAGTAGAACCGGGGTGTCTTCTCTGAGCCGCTTCTCTGAGCCGCGTGGCTTCAGCCCGCGCGATCGATCGCGCAGGCTGAAGCCGCGCGGCTCGGGCTTGCTTGTGAGTCGGGACGCGGCGCTAAAGAGCTTCACTTGATGATGAGAAACCCTGAATGTCTTTGAATCCGCAGTCGCAGAATGAGGGGCATGCGCCGACGTCGGGCCCTGAGTCCGTCCCGGTGTTTTACTGGCGCGACGCGCGGGGCGTGCCTTGGACGCTGGAGGCGGACGAGCGAGAGCTGCGCCTTGCGAGCCACGACGAGTCGTTCAGCGTTCCGAGGGAGCGCTGGGCGGGCGACGTGACGATTACGCCTTCGCGCGGGGGGAACATCATCCGCGTGACGGGTCCGAACCGGGACGTGGGGTTCCTGATCGGCCCGGAAGCGCTGGAGTTCGCCCGGCGGCTGGGGAAGGACGTGGCCGATCCCCCGGCGGCGACGGACGCGGACGCGGGTCCGATGGCGCCGCGGGGACCGGTTCTGTTTCCGAAGATGGACCGGTTCAGCGTGATCGCGCTGTGCCTGGCGGCGGTCGCGTTCGTGCCGGTCTTCGGGTATGCGGCGGCGCTGGCGTCGATCGTCTTGCTGGCGGCGACCCGGCGTCGCGTTCGCCCCGCGCGGGAATACAACCACGTCCGCAGCGTGCGAAGGATCACGGCCGCGTGGCTGGTGCTGAGTCTGCTCGTCTGCACGGTTGCGACGTTGAACGCCGTGCGCCTGCGCTCGCCGGACCCCGGCGTGTCGCAAGGTCCGACGGTGGTGGACGCCGGTCCGGGCGCGACCAGTCTTTATGCGAGCATCGCGGCGGGGATCATCGTGGTGCTGCTGTCGCTGTCGGTGCATGAGGCCGCTCACGCCATCACGGCGTTGTGGAACGGCGACGACTACGCCCGCTCGCTGGGGCGCGTGACGCTGAATCCGCTGGCGCACATCGACCCGTTCGGGACGGTGGCGCTGCCCGCGATGCTGGCGCTGTCGGGGCTTCCGGCGTTCGGATATGCGCGCCCGGTTCCGGTCATTCCCTCGCGGATGCTCTTTCATCGCAAGTCGGACATCTACGTTTCAGCGGCGGGTCCGCTGTCGAACCTGCTGATCGCGGCGCTGTGCATGTCGCTGTATCTGCTGATCGGGTGCGGGCTGAGCCTGTTGTCGCCGGACGTGCGGGTGAGCGGATATGACTGGCCCGGGTTTGACGCGCAGGTGTCGGGCGTGGCGGGGGCGAAGGTCATCACGGCCGTGCTGCGGATGCTGGGCATCGCGGTGCAGCTCAACCTGCTGCTGGCGTTCTTCAACCTGCTGCCGATCCCGCCGCTGGACGGGTCGCACGTGGCCGGCAACCTTTTCCCGCAAACCATCGGGCGGTTTTTCGACATGATCCGCCCGTTCCAGATCATCGTGTTCATCGCCCTCATGTATACCGGCGTGATGCGCTGGATGATGATGCCGACGCTGGTCCTCGTGATGCGGGCGCTGTACTGGATGGTGGAGACGGCGACGGGGCTGGCGTGACGCCGGAAGGGAGGTCGCGGCGCCGTCCGCGCCCCTCGTAATAAAGCCGGCGCGCGTTCCCGTAGGAGTCGAATCATGAGCAGTGCTTCCTCCGGCGAGAGCAAGGCGGAGTCCTGCTGCGGTTCCGGGTGCGGCTGCGGGGCCGACAATGCCCAGTTCGATGGAAAGGGTGCCCGCGCCGACCGGCGTGCGATCCGCATCCGCGAAGCCGCGGCTGATCAGTTGGGCGCTGGTGACCAGTTGGCGCACGCGGAACGTGAACGTGCCCGGCGTTGCCCCGGCATTCGCCGTGGCCGTGAGGACGTCCGGATTGGAGCTGCTGGAGGAGAATACGTCGAAGAAGGCCGTGCTCTTGAACCGCGCGCTGGAGTTCTTGATCGCCAGCAGGCGGGCACTGAGTTCAAGAAACGCGGTCTTGCGCGCGTCGAGCTGACCGATGCGGGCGCGCAGTGCGTCCACGGGGCGAGCCTCAATCGCCATGAGCTGCTCGATGAGCTGCGCGGTGTTGATGCCCGAGATAAGCCCGACGCCCGTGCTGATGCCGCTCATGTCCGATGTCTCCCGACCGTGCCGCCTCCGCGCCAAGCGCCCCTGAGCGCCGTCACGCGACCTGCACGCCCGTAAACCCGTCGCGCGGCGTTGACCCGCCGCACCCGCGAGGCAGCATGCAGGATATCCGCGTATCGTCCTATCGGCAGGAAATGCAGTCCGCTAAAGGCAGGAGCAGACCCGGCCCGGTCGAGCGTGGCATGTCCTGGCGTTCTCGCCAACCGTCAGCAACGCTTGAATGCCTCCGCTTTCGCGATTCCAGGGAACGCCGCCGGGATCCGTGCCGCGCGCGCACGACGCGCCGCCGGCATTCGCCTCGCAAACCGTCAACTCGCGACGAGTTGCAGAAACCGCGGTCCGCGCCCAGAATATCAGGCAGTCAGGGGCCGTAGCTCAGTTGGGAGAGCGCCTGGTTTGCAACCAGGAGGTTGCCGGTTCGATCCCGGTCGGCTCCAGTCTCGCAAACCACCTCTCAGGCGCAGGCTACGCCAATCTGCCAACGCGAGCAGTGCTGCGGACCGCCTTGGTTTCATGGGAGCGCGCTCCACTGAACTCGGAAGCTCCGACGCAATGGCTCGCACTCAAAGGCCGCGGACCTGCCGCCGACGGGTCGTCCGCAGCAAGGAAGTCTCTTCCCCACGCCTCGCGGATTGTGAAACGGGCAAGCTCAAAAATGTTTGGCTCGGCGCCTACGGTTCGCCAGAAAGCCGTGAGTTGTGCGCGCGCGAACGCAGATTTCGGAATCATGTGGTCGTCGCCTACCGAGCGAATCCCAGTGGTCTGAAGCCCGGACGGGTCGACGTCGCCGCAGATGCTTCACCACTTCCTCACCAAGCCCTGCCCGAACGGAGACGCAGGGTGATAACCGAACCGCGCCGGCCGGATCGGCGAAGCTATGCTTCGCACGGTGCAAACCGGAAGCCCGCACTCTGTGGATTGGCCGTTTGGAGGATGAGTCCGATCGCCCACCGTGCGCGTTCGCTTGCCGTGCAATTCAACCAGCCCCGGCGAAGATCGTTGCCGATTCGAGCGGAAGCACTGATTCCTGGGGCTTCGTGTCTGGCTGGGCGTCGGCTACGAAGTCATTGGAGTCTCGGTCAAGGAGTTCGATCGCGCAGGTCCATATCTCACGCCGAGGTCTCTGCCGGAGATTCTGAGTCGAGACACGTGGAGTCAACGTCTTGCCTGCCACTTGGGAACAGGGACGACGGGTTCCCGTTCGTCGAATCCGTAAACACAGTGCGCCGCCAACAAGAGGTAGGCGAAACTGGCGACCGCCAAGGCTGGCTGGCCCTGGTTCCACCGGAGATTGTCACGCCGGACTTGCTGGTGTAGCATGATGAATGAGCTTGACGAAGCCCGTCCCGAGAAAGGAAGCAAGCTGCGTGGACGAGGTCCGCCGCGTGCGCGAGAGACTCAGCGAGGAAACCGGCAACGAGGTCCATCGCCTTGCCGATCATGCCCAGCGGATCACTGAGGAGGTCAAGGATGCACTTGGTTTGAAATCGACCAAGCCGTAGGTGGAGGCGGAGACCTGCGCGACCGGCGGGCAATAACACTCGAACTCGGGCGGACTCGCCAGCCGAACGCCCGTTTCAATGGCCGGTTGGATCCTGGGAGTATGGCATGAGCGTCAAGGCGCGGATTGAGGATGCAGGGCTTCTGTGGAAACATGGTCGTAAAGAAGGTGCTTGGGTGCTTGCGCTGGTGGCCGCTGCCGCAACGTCGCGGAAGCGGTACCCCCGGCCTTGTTCCGATAGCAAGGGATTTAAGCAGTTCATCCGTGACGTGTCGGGTACATTGGTGACTGGCAAACCGGCGAGCGATGTCGCTAATCCTCAGATCGTGTTCAACCAGACTCCGCTTGAGGAAATCGTTTACGAACACTTACGCTGCAACCTCGTTCATGAAGGTCAGGTCGCTGCGCCGGTGGCGTTCTCCGAATCGCAGGTCGTTAACGGCAAGCTTCAAGCCACGCTGGCCGTGGGATCGCCCAATGTGATCCCTGATTTCTGGGTACTCAATCTGATGAGAGCAATCCGAGAGGCGCCCGAAAATGCGAGTGAGTTCGGCGCGGCTTCCTCAGCCTTCTAGGCTCGTGGACAGATCCCCTAACAGCCCGTGGTGAAAGGAACTTTACCTGGGGGACCGGCTTTCCAGCCGGTCATTTGCCCGGTCTTTGGATGGGTTGAGAGGTTGGAATGCCCGTCCAGCGGACTTTCACCCCAGGCTGCTAAGAGAAGTCTTGATTCCCGATAACGTGGTCTTTTCTGTCCCGGACTCGATACAAGGGGGCACGCGGCATCTCTAATATGGGCAATACGAAAGCTCCAAGATTACACCACGCATCTTCTTGTGTTCATAACCCCCGGTAATCTCGAGAATCCTTGCCTCGTACTTCACACCCCGGTCCATGTTATCCGCTATGCACCATCCAATCCCGCGGTCGTTGCCCAACGATTCCTCCGGAAGGTAACCAATCTGCTCGCCGTTCAAACGAACTACTTTGACTGCTCGAGCACTGTAGGGGTTGTTGGGTTCTCTTATCAGATGGAGCTCTTCTCCGGATACGCAACGGCGTATGATCGCCTGACGGTCTGTCCCGTCCGGGTTCCGATGGCTTTCACCACGAACCCCAAGCGTGATCGTCTTTCTTATCGTACGGAGTGCCGCTTGGAGTTCACCGAGGCTCGCGTCTTGATGTATCGCGATTCCATGTCCACGAATCTGCAAGACCCGCGATAAGCGGTCCGCCTCATCCTTCGGAAGATCTTCGCCTACCACTAACCCAGAAGCGCGAAGGTTTTCGATCGTTTTCAACGACGCCAAATGCTTGGGGCGCGGTGGGTGAAGCTCGCGCAGGCACGTTCTACACAACCACTGCCCAGATTCAATGTACCGAACGGAACGATTCAGTTTCCCACACGCTTCGCACGTGCCTTTTCTTTGTGGCGACTCGCTTGTGTCTCGGCTCATAGAGTTGTATCACTCCACGTTTATCGAGCTTCTCGGGTCCTCACGATGCGCTTCCACCACCAGTGCCTTGTAGCCTAAGCAAGGAACCTCGGATCAAACTCAATCCTGGCCTCCTGGATCAGTCGCATCAATTCCTCTATGAAGGGTTTCACGCGGTGATGCTCCTCCTGGTTTTTGATGTATTCGATGAGGCGGTCTTTGTCCGTGATAGAGTGCGTAAAGGCCGCGGAGCCGTCTTGCCAGTGGGTGAATCGAGGGAATGCGCCGCTCTCCTTCATCCGCTTGGACGAGCCGATCTTGATGTCCTTGACGAGATCAGCCAGATAAACGGTGGGGTGCAGGCTGGACAGGATGTGCAGGTGGTCCTCGACGCCGTTGATGCGGTAGAGGTGCGATTGGTTGTTCTTGAGGATGCCCCAGATGTAGCGGAAGAGGTCTTCGCGACGGTCGTGCGTGAGGCATCGCTCGCGGTTCTTGGTCGAAAAGACGATGTGGTAGATGATTTGCGTGTAGGTGGCCATGGGCGGAGTTGTACAACCCCTTCGGGGTTGGTGTTCATCCGGGCTTCGCTTCCCGTGGGCTGCGCCCACGGCTATTCACGTGCAACCCCTCCGGGGTTGGGGCAAACGACGAATCGCCATCCTCTCCGTGGGTTGCACCCACAGCTATTCACGTTGATCCCCTTCGGGGATCGGAACCATAGTCCCCGGCGGTCGGCAACGTAGTCCCAGGCGGTCGGCAACGTAGTCCCCGGCGGTGCGGCGTCATATTCCCCGAAGGGGAATGACATGGGTAGCCGTGGGTGAAACCCACGGTGAGCGTCCGCCCGCAGACCCCGACCCCGAAGGGGTCGTACAACCACCTTCGACCTGCAACCGCTCGCAATCCCCCCAACCTGCGCACCCCCGCTTGAAAACGCTATCCGCCTGTTGAAGAACGTGCGATCGGGCTTTCAAGATGCCGGTTTTTCCCGGTGAAATCCGATTCCCTCCGGGACGCGCTACCCTTTTTCAACGAGGTGCTATATTCCGGGCTCGGAAAGCCGCCCAAGCTGGGCTGCGGTGGTTCCTGACCGGAGCATTCGATGCCGTTCGAGAAGGTTGATCCGAAGATGGACTTCCCCGCGATGGAGCGGGAGGTGCTGGCGTTCTGGGAGAAGACGCGGGCGTTTGACAGGCTGCGCGAAATCAACGCCGGCAAGCCGCCGTGGTCGTTCCTGGACGGGCCTATCACCGCGAACAACCCCATGGGCGTCCACCACGCCTGGGGGCGGACGTACAAGGATCTCTACCAGCGCTACCACGCCTGCGCACCGTGGGCGGCGGCGACTGATCCTGCGGTAGCGGCGGCGGCGGCGAATCCCAGTGCGGCGACGACGAACCCCGGTGCGGCGACGGCAGGCCCTTCAGGTTCCTCATCCGGCTGGGGGCATGAGCTGCGCTATCAGAACGGCTTTGACTGCCAGGGGCTTTGGGTCGAGGTCGAGGTCGAGCGCGAGTTCGGCTACAGGTCCAAGCGCGACATCGAGCAGCAGGGCATCGACAGGTTCGTCGAGGCGTGCAAGGCCCGCGCGTGCAAGTTCGCCGCCGTCCAGACGGAGCAATCGAAGCGCCTGGGGCAGTGGATGGACTGGGCGAACTCGTACTTCACGATGTCGGACGAGAACAACTACGCGATCTGGGCGTTTCTGAAGAAGTGCCACGAACGCGGGTTCATCTACAAGGGCGTGGACGTGATGCCGTGGTGCGCCCGCTGCGGCACGGGCCTGTCGCACATGGAGGTCAGCGAGGGCTACCGCGTGGTCGGGCACACATCGGTGTTTGTGAAGTTCCCGCTCCGACCGGAATCCGTTGAACGGCTGGGAAGCCGGTCCTCCACGGTAACTGACCGGCTGGGAAGCCGGTCCTCCAAGGAAGGCAATGAAAAGACGTCGCTTCTCGTCTGGACCACCACGCCTTGGACGCTTTCGTCGAACGTCGCGGCCGCGGTCAAACCCGACATGACCTACGTCAAGGTCAAGCAGGGCGAGCAGTTCTACATCCTCGGGAAGCCGCACTTCTCCAACCCGCGCAGTCAACCGCTCGAAGGCGAAGAGAAGAAGAACGCCCCGCCGCTGATGGCGCTGTCGGCGCTGTTCAAGAACAACGGCGACTTCGAGATTGTCGAAGAGTTTCCCGGCTCGCAGCTCGTCGGCCTGACATATGACGGGCCCTTCGATCAGCTCGACGGCGCGGCCGAGGCGCGCGGCGCGCATCAGATCATCGCGTGGGAGGAGGTCACGGAGAAAGAGGGCACGGGCATCGTACACATCGCGCCGGGCTGCGGCAGCGAGGACTACCACCTGGGCAAGGCGTTGGGGCTGCCGCGCATCGCGCCGCTGCTGGAGGACGGGACATTTCGGCAGGACTTCGGCTTTCTCGGCGGCAAGCGGTTCGACGCGGTGGCCGACGACGTGGTGGCGAGCCTGAAGGATCGCGGCCTGCTGTTCGCGCGAGAAAAGTACATGCACCGCTACCCGCACTGCTGGCGGTGCAAAGAAGAGCTTGTGTACCGGCTGGTGGACGAGTGGTTCATCAGCATGAGCTGGCGCGAGGAGATCATGCAGGCCGCGCGGCAGGCGCGGTGGATTCCGGAGTGGGGGCTGGACCGCGAGCTGGACTGGCTGAGGAACATGGGCGACTGGATGATCTCGAAGAAGCGCTACTGGGGGCTGGCGCTTCCCATCTGGGAATGTCGCGGCTGCGGGCACTTCGAGGTCATCGGCGGGCGCGAGGAGCTTGAGGCCCGCGCGGTGACGGGCTGGGATGCGTTCGACGGCAAGTCGCCGCACCGTCCGTGGGTGGATGCGGTGAAGATCCGCTGCGAGCAGTGCGGCAGCGAGGACGTGTCCCGCGTGCGCGACGTGGGCAACCCGTGGCTGGATGCCAGCATCGTGTCACTCTCGACGATGGGTTTCTTCCGCGATCGGGCGTACTGGGAGAAGTGGTTCCCGGCGGACTTCGTCGTCGAGGCGCTGCCCGGACAGTTCCGCAACTGGTTCTACGCGCTGCTGACCGTCAGCACGATGATGACAGGGCGCGCGCCGTTCAAGGTGCTCAAGGGGCACGGGCTGGTGCTCGACGACGCCGGCAAGCCGATGCACAAGTCGGAGGGCAACGCGATCTGGTTCGACGAGGCCGCGGAGAAGTTCGGCGTGGACGTGATGCGCTGGCTGTATGCGAGCACGCCGCCGGAGCGGAACGTCCTCTTCGGCCCGAAGCATTGCGACGACGTGCGCCGCGAGGTCATCCTCCCGTGGTGGAACATGTACCGCTTTTTCTGCGACCTGGCGGCGGTGGACGGGTTCGACCCGAATGAACACACGGTGAAGGCGGAGGAGCGGACGCTGCTCGACCGGTGGATTCTGTCGGACCTGCACGAGCTGACGCGCGTGGCGCACGAAGCGTATTCGCGCTTCGACGTGCTGCGTTTCTGCAACGAGGCGAAGCGGTTCATCGACGACCTGAGCACGTGGTACGTGCGGCGTTCGCGGCGGCGCTTCTACGCCGACGGCTGGCCTACGGACAAGCGGGTCGCGTACGCGACGTTGTACGAGGTACTGACGACGCTGAATCGGCTGGTCGCGCCGATCGTGCCGTTCCTGTCCGAGACGATGTATCAGAACCTCGTCGCGCGGCAGACGTCCGGCGCGGCCGCGAGCGTCCATCACACGCCGTTTCCCGCGGCGGACGCGGGCCTGATCGACCGCGAACTCTCCTCGCTCGTGCAGGCGTCGCTGAAGCTGGTCTCCCTGGGGCGCGCGGCGCGGAAGAGCGCGGACCTGAAAATCCGTCAGCCGCTCTCGGAGCTGGTCGTCGCGACGACGAACGCCGCGGAACTCAAGGCGGTGGAGGTGTTCAAAGATCACCTGCTGGATGAGCTGAACGTGAGGAGCGTGACCGTGCGCGAGTCGGTGAACGATCTGCTGCGGGTCGTGGCGGCCCCGAACATGAAGTTCCTCGGCGCGAAGTTCGGCAAGCTCACCGCGGACGTGAAGAAGGCGCTGGAGACCGCCGACGCCAGGGAGATCGCCCTGGCGTTCGACGCGGGTCGGTCTTTCCTGCTGCACGTGGGGGACGCGACCGTGACGCTTGAGCCGACGGACGTGACCCTGACGCGCTCCTACGGCGAGACCTACGCCGGCGCCGAAGACGGGGGCACGGCCGTGCTGGTCCACCGCGTCGTCACGCGCGAACTGCGGCAGGAGGGGGTCGCCCGCGACATCATCCGTCACGTCCAGAACCTGCGGAAGGAAAGCGGTCTGGACATCGCGGATCGGATCCGGCTCTCGTTGCGGACCGAAAGCGCGGAGATCCGCGATGCGATCGCGTCGCAGGCGCGGACGATCCGCGAGGAAACGCTGGCGGTCGAACTGTCGGATGCGTCGCCCGGCGCCGACGCGTTCGCCGCGCGGGTCGATCTGGACGAGGGCGCGCTGAGTCTTGCGCTCGTCAAGGCGTGACGATCCGCCCCGGTCGCCGGGGCGCGTCGCGGCCGTGAGGATCCGCGGGGAGACGCCCGCCCTTCGCGGCGTCACACGAGACCGCGGTAGGGCTCCAGCGACTCGGGGTTCGCCAGGGCGTCCTTGTTCTTGACCTCCAGGCCGTGGATGACGTTGCGGACCGCGAGTTCGACCTTCTTGCCGCTGATCGTGTAAGGGATCGCCGGAACCTGCCGGATGTGCTTCGGGACGTGCCGTCGGGTGGCGCCGGCGGCGATGCGGTCGCGGATGCGCTTCTCCAGCGCGGCGTCGAGCGCGACGCCCGCCCGCAGCACCACGAAAAGGCACACGTCCACGTCGCCGTCCACGTCCTTGCCCACGACGAGGCTGTCGGTGACCTCGTCCAGGGCCTCGACGATGCGGTAGATCTCGGCGGTGCCGATGCGCACGCCGCCGGGGTTGAGCGTCGCGTCGCTGCGTCCGTAAATGATCGCGCCGCCGCGCGGCGTGAACTCGATGTAATCGCCGTGGCGCCAGACGCCGGGGACGTCCTCGAAATACGCCTTGCGGTATTTCGAGCCGTCGGGGTCGTTCCAGAACCCGACCGGCTGCGAGGGAAAGGGCGACGCGCATATGAGTTCGCCCTTCCGCCCCACGACGCTGCGACGATCCTCGTCGTAGGCGTGAACGTCCATCCCCAGCCCCTTGCACTGGATTTCGCCGGCGTGAACCGGCAGCATCGGGTTGCCGAGCACGAAGCAACTGATGATGTCGGTTCCGCCGGAGATGCTGGAAAGCTGAAGGTCCGCCTTCACGTTTTCGTAGACCCAGGCGAAGTTCTCCACCGTCAGCGGCGAGCCGGTGGACAACACGCAGCGCAGCTTCGACAGATCATGTTCGCGTCCCGGGCGGACGCCGGCGTTCTGGCACGCGGCGATGAACTTCGGGCTGGTGCCGAAAACCGTGACCCCCGCCCGCTCGGCCAGTTCCCACAAATGATGAAGGCTCGGATGCGTCGGGCTGCCTTCGTAGAGCACGATCGTCGAGCCGACGCCCAGCGCGCTGACCAGCCAGTTCCACATCATCCAGCCGCAGGTCGTGAAATACATCATCACGTCGTCGCGGCGCAGGTCGCAGTGCAGGACGTGCTCCTTCGCGTGCTGCAGCATCGTCCCGCCGTGCCCGTGGACGATGCACTTCGGAATGCCGGTCGTGCCCGACGAATACATGATGAACAGCGGGTGGTCGAAGGGGACGGACCGGTAGGCGACCTCCTCCGGCTGCGGAACATCATCCACGAAGGACGCCCACGTCTGGGCGTTGGGCAGGCCGGACAGATCCGGGTGTTCGTTCAGAAACGGGATGACGATGACGTTCTCGATCGAGGGGATTTTCTCGACGATCGCCCGCAGGCGACCAAGGCCGTCGATCGGTTTGCCGTTGTAGGTGTACCCGTCCGCGGCGAAGAGCACGCGCGGCGCGATCTGCCCGAAGCGGTCGAGCACGCCCTGAATCCCGAAATCCGGCGAGCAGGAGGACCAGATCATCCCCCGCGAGGAGGCCGCGAGCATCGCGATCACGGCTTCGGGCACGTTCGGAACGAACCCGGCGACGCGATCGCCTTCATCAAGCCCGATCCGGAGAAGATGCTCTGCGCAGCGTGAGGCGGCGCGGCGCACCTCGTCGTGCGTGAGGCGGCGGGTGCGTCCGCGCTCGTCTTCGGCGAGGATGGCCGGGCGATCGTCGCGATGCCGCATGAGGTGGGCGGCGTAGTTGACCAGTGCGCCCGGGAACCAGCGCGTCCCCAGCAGGCCCTCGCCCTCGACCGTGCGCCCGTCGTCCATCGGACGCGGCGCGCCGCTGAGCAGGAGCATCTCCCTCCAGAACAGGTCTCGCCGCTCGACCGACCACCGGTGCAGCGACGCCCAGTCCGCGGCGAACCCGTGCTTGGCCGACATCGCCCGCAGAAAACCGTGCATCTGCGACGCCTCGACCCGTAAGCGGGAGGGCGCCCACAATAATTCGCCGAGGTTCATGTGTGTGTTCCCGGAAACCGGAAAGACCGGCTGAAAAGCCGGTCCTCCAGAGATACCCTTGATTTCAGTGCAATCGCGGTCGCCCGCCGGCGTCGCGCTACGCCCCCTGCCTCAGATACCGCTCGAAGGCGTCGAGCGTGAAGTCGCGGCCGAGGAAGTCCTTGACCAGTTCGCCCGCCTTGCGCGAGCCGCCGGGGGCGAGGACGCGGTCCCGGTACT
>JAJVHU010000008.1:76811-253333 GCA_022072505.1 Phycisphaerae bacterium | reverse complement strand
GCCGACTCTCGCGGTCCGCCCGCGAGGCGCGTTGCGCCTTGGATTCATCCGCCGGCGCCTCCGCGCGCCGATGCAGGATCTGATGAAACAACCCACCGATGCAGGATCTGATGAAACAACCCGACGATGCAGGATCTGATGAAACAACCCGACGACGTCCCGCGTCGCCGGGAGCACCATCAGGCGGTTGTGGGCGTACAACCCCTTGCCGTGCCCGGCGCCCACCTGACCCAGCCCCTCCACATCCAGACCCGAATCGTCCAGAACCGTGGGGTCGTGCAGCAGAAGGGCCTTGCCTTGAAATCCCTCCAGACGTTGCAGACCGGAGACCCGATGAGCCGCGAGCACCTGGCGATGCGTCACCTTCGGATGGTTGAACATGCGAGAGGCGCCCACCAGCGGCGTCCGCCCGATCAACTTACGCGGAATCGTCCCATGCGGACGCGCCGCCGCGAGGTCAAACGTCCGCCGCAGCCGATCGTCCAGCCGCCGGTCGCCCAAAAATACGCTCGCCGCAGAAGCACTCACCCAACGGACCCTCCATGGCCACCTCCCATCCGACACCACCCCGCCGGCAGAAAACGACACATCATGCAGCAAGCAGAAATGTGTGCAAACCTAAGGCTTCACGGTCGCGGCTCGGTAATGCATCGGAATCGCCCTGCGGCGGGACCGCAGGGTCGTCGGTTACAGAGGGACGATCCTCAACCTGCGATCGAACCGGGGGTACAATAAGGCGGGGAGGTTCCCGCGCGTGGGTCGTGGGCGCCTCGGTGCGTCCCCGTGGGATAAATGTCATGAGCTTGTCACTCCTTCGAATTCGCTTCATGTTTTCCGCCTGCGTCGCTCTCGGCGCGACCGTCGCCGTCGCCGCCTTGACCGCGCGCCAGGCGGCTCGCGCCGGGCTCAAGCTGCCCGTCGGGGAGTGGGTGGGCGACGGGACGTACGTCTACGAAACCTGGGTGAAGACGCCCGGCAAGGACGCGCCGGCGCCCGACAAGGACGCGCCGGCGCCCGTCACCACCACGAACCGCTATCCCGCGCAAGTGACGATCAAGCCCTCGACACTCGACGGTCGTCCCGTCGTCGAGTTTCAGATCGTCTCCCGGCACAAGGACGTCGGCGTCCTCTCGGACGACGTCCGCATTCGCTTCGCCGTCGAAGAGGCGAAAACGCTCTCCGACGCCGCCGTCCTCTACCGCACGGTCGCGTGGAGCACGAATCCGGCGGCGGACGAGAAGCTCACGCGCGACCCCGCCCCGGCCGCGCCGACCGCCAGCCTCATCCGCGACGGCGAAGACCTCGTCTTTCAGATCCACTACGAACCCGGATACACCGACACCTTCCGGTTCCGCGGCCCGACGCTGGAGAAAACCGGCACGATCACGGCGACGAGCGAAGACGATCCCGAACAAGGCTTCATCCACTGGGTCGAGACACTGCGCCGCAGGTAGGCCGGCGCCTCGACCTTCCGGCGAAATCATCTCCGGACTCAGACGCGGCCGAGGCTGACGTTAAACCCGGGTCCGCGGTCGCCGTCCCGTCCCGGCGTCAGCGGATTCCCGCCGCTTCGGCCGTCGGCGTTTTGTCCGCAACGGTCTCCTTCGGCGACTCCTCGCCCTTCGGTACGCGAAGCTGCGCCAGGTGCTCATACACGGCGACGCGCCGGGCGGCGGACTCGGCGGCGCGCTTCGCCAGGAAGCGGAAGCGCTCCGCGTCCAGCTTCTCCACCATCCGGAAGCGCGTCTCGTTGCGCATGTACTCGTCCACGCGCGTCTTGCCCGCGTGCGCGTCCAGCACCAGCGGCGGCTCTCCGGCGTCCGCGCGCCGCGGGTCATACCGGTACAGCGGCCAGATGCCGCTTTGCACCGCCCGCGTCTGCTGATCCAGTCCGAACTGCAGGTCGTAACCGTGGGCGATGCAGTGACTGTAGGCGATGATCAGCGACGGACCGGGATAACTTTCCGCCTCAATGAACGCCTTGACCGTGTGTTTGTCGTTCGCCCCGAACGCCACGCTCGCCACGTACACGTGCCCGTAATTCATCGCCATCAGACCGAGGTCTTTCTTGTCTGACGCCTTGCCCGTCACCGCGAACTTCGCCGCCGCCCCCACCGGCGTCGCCTTCGACGCCTGACCCCCGGTGTTCGAGTACACCTCGGTGTCCAGCACGAGGACGTTCACGTCGCGGTTGAGCGACAGGACGTGATCCAGCCCGCCGTAGCCGATGTCGTACGCCCACCCGTCGCCGCCGACGATCCAGACGCTTTTCTTCACCAGGTCGTCCGCCACCAGCAGCAGCCGCCGGGCGTCCTCGCCGTCGATCGACGCCAGCTTCCGCTTCAGCTCCGCGACGCGCTCGCGCTGCGCCCGCAGGCCGGCTTCGCTCGTCTGATCCGCATCCGCCAGCGCCGACACCCGCGCCTCCCCGATCTGACCGGCCAGCTTGCGCAGCAGCACCGTCGCCAGCTCGCGCCGCTGATCCTGCGCCAGCCGATATCCCAGCCCGAACTCGGCGTTGTCCTCGAACAACGAGTTGCACCACGCCGGACCCCGCCCTTCCCGGTTCACCGTATACGGCGTCGTCGGCAGGTTTCCGCCGTAAATCGACGAGCACCCGGTGGCGTTGGCGATCAACGCCCGGTCGCCGAAAAGCTGCGTCATCAACTTCAGGTAAGGCGTCTCGCCGCATCCGGCGCACGCCCCCGAGTATTCAAAAAGCGGCTGGAGCAGTTGCACGCCTTTGACGTCGAACCGCGCCAGCTTCGTCGGGTCGAACTCCGGAAGGTCAAGGAAAAAGTCGTAGTTGACGCGCTCGCGGTCCCGGTGCTCCGCGTGCGGCGCCATGTTGATCGCCTTGTGCTTCGGGTTGGACTTGTCCTTCGCCGGGCAGACCGCCACGCACAGCTTGCAACCGGTGCAGTCCTCCGGCGCGACCTGCACCGTGTACGCCTGTCCCTTCAAGTCCCTCGCCTTGTACTCCGCCGACTCGAACGTCGCTGGCGCGTTCGCCAGCAGCGCCGGGTCGTACGCCTTGACGCGGATCGCCGCGTGCGGACACACCAGCGCGCACTTGTTGCACTGGATGCAAAGCGCTTTGTCCCAGATCGGAATCTCGAGGGCGATGTTGCGCTTCTCCCAGCGCGTCGTCCCCGTCGGCCACGTACCGTCCACCGGGAACGCGCTGACCGGCAGGAGATCGCCCTTTCCCGCCAGCATCAGCCCCGTCACCTTCCGCACGAAGTCCGGCGCTTCTCCGGGCACGAGCGGTCGGCGTCCGTGCCGCGCCGAGACCGCCTTCGGAACCGCAACCTCGTGCATCGCGCCGATCGCCGCGTCCACCGCCGCCCAGTTGCGACGCACCACTTCGTCGCCCTGCTTCTGATATGTCGCCCGGATCGCGTCCTTGATCGCCGCGATCGCGTCTTCCCGCGGCAGCACCCCGGACAACGCGAAGAAACACGCCTGCATCACCGTGTTGATGCGCCCGCCCATCCCCGCCTGCCGGGCGACGTCATTCGCGTTGATGACGAAGAAACGCAGCCGCTTCTCGATCAGCGACTCCTGAACCTCGCGCGGAAGCTCGTCCCAGACCTGCTCCGGCGGAAACGGCGCGTTCAGCAGAAACACCGCCCCCGGCGTCGCCGTCTCCAGCACGTCGTAACGTTCGAGAAACTCCCACTGATGACAGGCGACGAACCCCGCCCGCCGCACAAGGTAAGGCGCCCGGATCGGACGCGGACCGAAGCGCAGGTGCGAGATCGTCATCGCCCCGCTCTTCTTCGAGTCGTAGACGAAGTACCCCTGCGCGTGATTGTCCGTGTTCTCTCCGATGATCTTGATCGAGTTCTTGTTCGCCCCCACCGTCCCGTCGGCGCCCAGTCCGTAAAACACGGCCCGCACCACGTCGTCCGGCTCGATGTCGAACGCCTCATCCACGTCCAGCGACAGGTGCGTCACGTCATCGACGATCCCGACCGTGAAGCGGCGCTTCGGTTGCGGCTTCGCCAGTTCGTCGTACACGGCCTTGACCATCGCGGGCGTGAATTCCTTGCTGGACAGCCCGTAACGTCCGCCGGCGACCGTGACGCCGTCTCCACGGCTCGCTTCCGCCAGCGCCGTCACCACGTCCTGGTAAAGCGGCTCGCCGATCGCCCCCGGTTCCTTGCAGCGGTCCAGCACCGCGATCGACCGCGCCGTCGCCGGCAGCGCCGCGATGAACGCCGCGACCTCAAAAGGCCGGAACAACCGCACGACCATCGCCCCGACGTTCTCGCCCCGGGCGTTCAACGCCTCCGCCGTCTCGCGGACCGTCTCCGCCCCGGAACCCATCACGATGATGATCCGCTCCGCCGACGGGCTTCCGTAATACTCATACAGGCGGTAGACGCGCCCCGTCCGCTCCGCAAAGCGGTTCATCACCGTCTGAACATGCCCCGGACAGGCCTCGTAAAAGGCGTTGATCGCCTCGCGCGCCTGAAAGAAAGCGTCCGGATTCTGCGCCGTCCCGCGCAGCACCGGGTGATCGGGCGACAGCCCCGCCCGTCGATGCCGCGCCAGGTCCGCCTCATCCAGCATGAAGCGAAGGTCGTCGTCCGACAGCACCTCGATCTTCGCGATCTCGTGCGACGTGCGGAACCCGTCGAAGAAGTGAAGGAAGGGCACGCGACAGCGCAGCGTCGCCGCCTGCGCGATGCAGGCGAAGTCCTGCGCCTCCTGAACCCCGCACGACGACAGCATCCCGAACCCCGTCGCCCGGCACGCCATCACATCCGAGTGATCGCCGAAGATCGACAGCGCATGCGTCGCCAGGCTCCGCGCCGCCACGTGCAGCACCACCGGCGTCAGCTCCCCGGCGACTTTGTACATCGTCGGGATCATCAGCAGCAGACCCTGTGATGACGTGAACGTTGTCGCCAGCGCCCCGGTCTGAAGCGCGCCGTGCAGCGCCCCGGCCGCTCCGCCCTCCGACTGCATCTGCTGAACGATCGGAACGGCGCCCCAGAGATTCACCCGCCGCCGCGACGCCAGCTCGTCGCACTTCTCCCCCATCGGGGTCGAGGGCGTGATCGGGTAGATCGCGATGACTTCGTTCATCCGGTAGGCGACGGAGGCGACGGCCTCGTTGCCGTCCAGCGTGGCGCGGATCGGTTTCACGGTTGAGTGCTCCCCGAAGTCCGCACGCTACGAATGCGCGGACGGACCTCGGGTGCAATCCCGAGTTCCCTGCAACCGCAGCCCCGGCCCGCGGTTCCTGTGACGGACTTCTCAGAAGGGATTCGTCAGCACTTGCCGTGCCACCGCGCGAACCTACGCGACCCTCTCCGCAAGTGCGCAAGACCGGGGAACCAGGCGCGTAAGAGAGAAATATCGGCCCCGCCAACCCAGCTTGAACGATCCGCAAGACGCCGCAGGACAACCCGACTGCGCCAATTGACTCAACCCTGGTCTGTCAAATCAAACGCCACCAGAATCGGTTCGACCTCCTCAAGCTCGATCTCGACCCAGAGCTGCGCGTCCTCGGGCATCGGGTCCGGTATCTCGAGGTGATGATGCCAGTGCTCCCCCTCAACCCCGGCCTTGGCCTTCACCGATCCGGCGCCGTCCGCCACGCCGATCCAGAAACGAACCGCGACCGCGCTTCCGATTCCCCCGTCGATCCAGACATCCACCGCCGCCTCGCCGCCGGGTTTGAGTTCGCCTGCGTCGCGGCTCGCGCGGATCATCAGACCGTTAATGTCCTGCTCGCCCAGTTCGACCACCGGTCCGCCGTGACCGGGCACTTCCGGAACCTCCTCAGGATTCTTCTCCTGCGGCGGCGCGGGCGGCTTGTCGGACACGTTCGAGTTTCCGACGGGTTCCGGCGCCGTGTTGGCGTTGGTTCCCTCGGGCGAAGTCCCGGACTTCGGCTTCCGCTCGCAACCGCACACAAGAACCGCAAAGATCAGACTTCCGGCGATCACGCCCTTCCACATGAACGTTCCTTTCTTCAACGACCCACGCGGCGCGAAGCGTCGCTCTCAGCCGCTTGACGCAACGTCAACGCCAACGCTCTCAGCGCTTTCGATCGAACACCAGCGAGTACCCCGCCGGCACCACCACGAGATTCAGAAACGTCGAACTGACCAGCCCGCCCAGCACGACGATCGCCAGCGGCGCCAGCAGCTCGCTGCCGGGTTCGCCGCGCGCCAGCGCAATCGGCATCAGCCCCAGCGCCGCGCACAACGCCGTCATCAGGATCGGCGACAGCCTTTCCATCGAACCCCGCACGATCGCCTCGCCGAGCGGCCGGCCTTCCCGCGTCATCAGATGTTCGTAATGATTCACCAGCAAAATGCCGTTGCGCACCGCGATCCCGAAAAGCGTGATGAAGCCCACGAGACTCGCGATCGACATGATCGGCGCCTCGTACGCCTCCGCCGAAAACCCCAGCAGCGAAAGCGTGTTGCCGACCGGACGCGACGTCTCCGTCAGGTAGACCGCCGCCAGCCCGCCGATCGTCGCCAGCGGAAGATTCGTCATCACCAGCAGCGCCGCCCGCGCCGACCCCGTCGAAAGCTGCAGCAGCATGAACATGACGACCGCAACCCCCGCCCCCGCGATCAGGATCGTCCGCGACGCGGACTGCTGCGCCTCGAACTGTCCGCCGTAATGCACGTGGTAACCCGCGGCGTGAACGATCGGATCCACCCGCGACCGCACTTGCGCCACCAGGTCGCCGAGGTTATGCCCTTCCGCCACGTTGCACGACACGACCGCTTTCCGCCGGGCGCCTTCCCGCGCGATGAGGTTCGGCGTCCGCTCCGGACCGATGTCCGCCACCTCCGACAGGCGCACCGTCGCTCCGCCCGCGCCGGTCAGACGCAGCGACTTCACCTGGTCCACCGACCGCCGCTCCTCCGCCGCCAGCCGCACCACCAGGTCATACCGTCGAACCCCGTGATGAATCTCCGCGACGCGCTCCCCGTGGATCGCGCGCTGCACTTGCTCCGCCGCCGCCCCCGGCGTCAACCCCGCCGCCGCCAGCTCCTGATGCCGATACCGGATCGGAAGCGACGTCACCGTCACCTCCCGGTTCGCCGCCACGTCACGCGTCCCCGGAATCGCCTTCAGCGCCTGCTCAATCGCCTTCGCCAGCTCCCGCAGGCGGGCGAGATCGTCTCCGTAAACGTTGATCGCGATCGCCGCGGGCGTTCCCGAAAGAATGTGCGACAACCGGTGCTCGATCGGTTGCCCGATCATCGTCGTGATCCCGGGGACGTCCGCGAGAATCCCGTCGATCGCTTCGCGCACGGCCTCCTTCGATCCTTCCGGACCGACCGTGACCTCGATCTCGGAACTGCTCGGCGGTTCGGCGTGCTCGTCACGCTCCGCCCGTCCCGTGCGCCGCGTCACGCTCTCCACGTCCGGGATCCCCGCCAGCCGCGCCTCAATGCCCCGAGCCACCCGGTCCGACTCCTCCAGCGACGTCCCGGGCGGCGTGAAGAGGAACACGGTGAACGTCCCCTCGTTGAACGCCGGAAGAAAGCTCGTTCCGAAGGTGCTCCCCAGCCAGATCGAAAGCGCCGTCCCCGCCGCCGCCAGCGTCAGCACCGCTCCGCGATGACGGATCGACCACCGCAGCGACGGCTCATACCGCCGCTTCAGCCACCGCACCAGAAATCCGTCCGCATGCGCTCCGCCGCTCGGTTTCCCGCGCAGCAGCAGGCGGCACATCGCCGGCGTCACCGTCAGCGCCACCCCCAGCGACGCCAGGATCGACACGATGTACGTGATGCCCAGCGGACGAAAGAACCGCCCCTCCAGCCCCTGAAGAAACAACAGGGGGACGAACACCATGCAAATAATGATCGTCGCGAACACCACCGAACTGCGGATCTCGTTGCTCGCGTCGAAGATCACCTGCGCAACCGGCGACCGCTCGGGCTCCGGCTTCGCCGCGTTCTCCCGCAGGCGACGAAACACGTTCTCCACGTCGATGATCGCGTCGTCCACCAGTTCGCCGATCGCCACCGCCAGCCCCCCCAGCGTCATGACGTTGATCGACAGGTCGAACGCCCGGAGGATCAGCACGGCGCACGCCAGCGACAGCGGCAGCGCCGTCAGCGTGATGATCGTCGTCCTCGCGTTCAGCAGGAAAAGAACCAGCACGATCGCCACGATGATCGCCGCGTCGCGCATCACCACCACGACGTTGTTCACCGACCGTCCGATGAACTGCGCCTGACGGAACACCTTCCGGTTGAGCGTGATTCCCGCGGGCAGACTCTTCTCCACCTCGTCCAGCACCCGGTCGATTTCCGCCGTCAGCGCCAGCGTGTTCGTCCCGGGCGACTTCTGAACGCTCATCACCACCGCCGAAACGCCCCGGTCCGCCGCCGTTCCTCTCGCCGGCGCCGCTCCCAGCTCGACGTCCGCCACGTGTCCGATGAGCACGGGCGATCCGTCCTGATGACCGATCAACGTGTTGCGGATGTCGTCAACGCTCTGCACCCGCGCCGTCTGCCGCAGCGGCAACTCCAGCCGGTCCACGTTCGGAAGATATCCCGCGCTCGCCACGCTGTGCGCCTCGCGCGCCGCCTCGACCACCTCCTCCAGCGCCAGTCCGTAAAGCGCAAGCCGATCCTGATGAACGCTGACCTGGTACTCCGGAAGCTCACCCCCGATCGCCACGACCTGCGCGATCCCCGGAACCGCCAGCAGCCGGTTCCGCAGATCGAACTCCGCGTACGACCGCACTTCCAGCGGCGTCGCCCGCCCGTCCGGCGACGACAACGCCAGCAGCATGATCTCCCCCGTGATCGACGTCACCGGCGTGATCTCGGCATGAGTGTTCGGAGGCAGCGTTTCACGAACCGCGGACAGACGCTCCGACACGAGCTGTCGCGCGCGCAGGATGTCCACGCCCCAGTCAAACTCCACCCAGACGATCGACAGGCTCATCGCGCTCGAGCTGCGCACCCGCCGCACGCCCTGCAATCCGTTGACCGCCGTCTCGATCGGAAACGTGACGTACTGCTCGACCTCGTCAGCGCCGAAACCGCCCGCCTCCGTGAGAATCACCACCGTCGGCGCATTCAACTCCGGAAACACGTCCACCGGCATGTGGCGCAGTTGCACCCCCGTGAACGCCAGGAGCAGCCCTCCCGCCATCACGATGAACCCGGCGTACCGGATCGAGAAGCCGATGAGGCGCTGGAGCATCACTCGTCCTCCCCGGCGTGGAACGTCCCGTCCGCGTGAAAGTGCCCGCCTTTCTGCACGCCGCCCGACGTGGCGATCATGAGTTGATACACCCCGTCGAGAACGACCTCGTCCCCCGCCTTCACCCCGCTCCTGACCACCACCCACCGACCGTCATCGACCCCCAGATCGGCTTCAACGCGCACGACCTTGTCCGGCGCCTTCGGATCCCGGCGGAAGAACACTTTCGTCAGCCCGTCCTGAATCACGCTGGACACCGGGATCGCCAGTTCGGGGCGGCCTCCCGCCGTCGTGATCTCAAGGTGCGCGGACACGCCGGGTCTCGCCCACGCCGCCGCGCGCTTCGGAACCGCGATCACCTCCACCGTCCGCTCGCGCGGGTTGGCGACCAGACCGACCGACAACGTCGCCTCGATGGCGTCCTTCAGATCGATCGTGCCTCCCCTCGGCGGAACGATCGACGCCGGAAGACCGTCCGCAAGCCGTCCCAGGTCGCTCTGCATCGCCATCGCGCGGAAGCGAAGCCGATCCGGTTGCACGATCGCAAGCACGAGCGTCCCCGGTTCCGCCCACGCGCCGCCGGTCATGTCGAGCGACGCCACCACGCCGGACATCGCGGCGCGCACGTCCACCACGTCGATCCGCCGCCACTTCGCGGCGCCCCGCTCCGGCACGCCCTCGTCATGTCGATGAATCCCCGTGTGCAGGTGCTCGTCCAGGGCGTAAGGCGCCGCCAGATCCTCCGCGGGCATTCCCAGCAGCGTCGACGCCGTGGCGATCAGCAGTAGAAACCGGGCATGCGCCGCGTCATGCTCCGCCTGCGCCGCCGCGATCTGCCCCTCGAGGTCCGCCTCCTTCTCGAGAATCTCCGCCAGTTCGGCCCGCTGCTGGGAGAGCGTGTTGCGCGCGGAGGTAAGCTCCTCGATCGTCACCACCCCCGCGTCGTGCGACGGCTGAAGCTGCGCGACGCGCGCCTCCCACAACGCGATGTTCTCCTCCAGAATTTCCTCGTGACGCCGGTGCGCGGCGATCAGCGTCGGGATCGACCCGACCCGCGCCTCCGTCTGCCGGATCGTCGATTCCGCCTCGCTGAGCTTCTGCTGAAGGTCGCGCCAGTCCGGCGACGCCAGCCGGTAAAGGACCGTGCCCGCCTCCACCGCGTCGTATTGCCGGACGCCCAGTTCGACGCGCCCGGACAACATCGTGCGGTATTCCCGTCGCGCCTCCGGCAGAAGCTCGAACTGCCCCGGAACGCGGATCGTCTGCGACACGGGACGCGCCTCCACCCTGGCGAACGTGATCCCGAGGTTCCGCCGCACCGTGTCGGGAATGTCGATCCGGTTCGTCGCCGCCGCCGCCGCCGCGGGACGCTCCGACGAATCCGACTCCGTCGATGCCGGGCGACGGCAGGCGCCGAACACGCCCAGCGCTGCAACCGCGACCGCCGGAAGGATGCGTTTCATCCGCTTCAACTCCTTGTACCTCTCGACCTTCACGGATCCTCCACCTCGTCGAAACCGTTTCCTTGCGGAGCGAGAATCCGCGTGATCGGAAGACCGACCGCTTTCTCCAGTTCGCTGACCGCGCGCGCGGACGCGCTCATCACATCAAGGCGCTCGCGCCGAGCCGCCGCCAGCGCCCGCTGCGCCTCGATCACCGACAGCACCGAGACCTTCCCGCTGCGGTACGCCTCGCGGGAAAGATCGAGGTTGGTCTGCACCAGCGGCAGCAGCTCGTCGCGGTAGTACGCGGACGTGCCCCACGCCGTCGTCGCCGCCACGCACGCCGACCGCGCCTGCTGAACGACGTCGAGCCTCAGCGCCTCCAGCAGGAGCCTCGCCTCGATCAACTCGAACTCGGCGCGGGCGATGCCCGCCTGATTCTGGTCGAAGATCGGGAGCGCGAAACTCAGCGTCGGACCGATGATGACGTCCTGACCGCCGTCATCGGGGTTGTAAAGCTCGGGACCGACCAGTTCACCGGCGTGCGCTGACTCGTGCAGCGTATTGAACAAAAGGTTCTTGTCGCCGCCTGGCGGACGATCCGCGCGCTCCATCGCCACGCCGACCTCGACCTCGCCGAACACGCTTCGCCGCGCTTCAACAACGCGCGCCGCCGCCCGCCGCACCACCGCCTCCGCCGCCCGCACGTCAAGCCGCCCCGACCCCGACAGATCCGCCACCGTCTCCGGATCGAGGCTCGCGTCCGGCGCCTCAGGCAGCGCCTCCGTCAGCACGATCGCGCGCGGTTCGGATGAAACGCCGATCAGCACGCAAAGCCGCCGCCGCGCCTCGAACGCCTCGCGATCCACCTCCCGGGCGGTGATTTCCGCCCGCAGGCCTTCCGCCCGCGCCAGGTTGACATCGATCTCGCTGCCGACGCCCGCGTCCCGCCGCGCCTCCGCCACCTCCACGAGACGCCCGGACAGGTCGCGATGCTCTCGCGCCAGCGCCACGGCCTCGTCCGCCGCGACCGCCTCGAAGTACGCCGCCCGGGCGCTCGCAACGGTTTCCGAGACCTCCCGCGCCGCCGCGAGAATCTCACGCTCCAGTTCGCCCTCCGCCGCGCGCCGTCGTACCGGAATCAACCACCAATCCGAGAGGTTCTGGGCGATCGCGACCTCCAGGTTGGTCAGCCCGCCCCCGTCCGGAAACCGCGACGACAGCGACAACCCCGGGTTGCTCAGCAGCGACGCCTGCACCACGTCCGCCCGCGCCGCCCCCACGCGCGACAGCGCCGCACGCACCCGCGGATTCCGGCGAACACATAACCGCGCGCACGCCTCCGACGTCAGTCCTTCCGCCAGAGGGGCGTCGGTTTCGTCCTGAAGCGCGTCCTCGCCTGTGTACACGGCGTTCGGCGGAATCTCGCCGCCCGTGGACGCCCGGACCAGCTCCGAAACCTGCTCGAAATCCGGTCGGGGATTGACCTTCGCGCATCCCCCGCCGGCTCCGCATACGACGCCCCCGGCGCACACCGCAAGCACGACCGCTCGCGGGGCGGTTCTTGAAATCCGACAGGTTCCGACGCGCATGACCAACTCCGATGATGGGCGCGACGCGCCTTGCCTCCGCACGGAAAGCCGCTGCGTCGCCGATGCCGGGTCGAACTCCGCACGCGCGCAGTTCCCCGCGCGCGAAACGGTCCTCACAAGAACTCCTGTTGCAGGAACGAAGACGGACCCGGCCGGCTAGATCAGCAACGGCCGATATCGGGCGCGCAACGTCGCGGAGCGATCGAAGTTCGCTCGGACGCGCATGACAGAAGAGGGAATTGCATCGGCCTGAGCCGCCGGTTCAACGATCGCACAGGAACCTCGATCCTGAGTCTCCGCCGCGCCGCCGGTCGAACCGGCGGTGCGGACGGCCGTCGTGCAGATGCAGGCGTGCTCAGCGTCATGTTCCGGTTTTCCGCCGGAATCGTGCTGATGATGCGGAGTGTGCGGCCCGTGATGTTCGTCGACGTCGTCGTGCCCGCCGCATTCCACGACCGGCTCGCACGCCTCATCACAATGCGCGGCACATTCGACGACGCACCAGACGGGGCACAGCAGCGTCATCGCCGTCGTCAACAGGTTGGTGATAGGCCCGAACCGCATCCGCTCGTTCAGTATATCGGCTGTCCCCAGGCTTTCCAGCATGTTTCGCCCGGCGGGCAGCGACAGGCATTCCCGTGGTCCAGGCAGCGCAAAACCTGCAACATCGGACAGGTTCCGCCCCCGGTATGATTGAAAACGCCCGGACCCGTCGATAACATTCCCGTCATGCGGAGTATGACACTGACCCTGTTGGGGACATGCGTCGCCCTGCTGCCTGCCTTGTGCCGGGGAGGGTTGTTGACGCTCTGCTGCTCGCACAAAGAACCCCGGTCGGTTCATCCGACCTGTCGGCAGGGTTGCTGTGACCAGGAGGGCGAGAACCCCCAGGACGCGCCCCTCGCGCCCGACGCGCCCTCCAGGGAGCGGTGCGGACCGTGCGCCGACCTGTGCAGCGCCGTGATCAAGCCTGCGGACGCCGCGGACGGCGCCCTCACCCCCACGATCGCCTCCGAACTCAGCACCACGGACGGCGCCTCGCCTGTCGTGCGGACTGGCCGCCGCTTCGCCTGCGGCGAGTTCCGCCCCGCTTCGCCCCGCCTGCCTTACCCCGCGTCGGACCGGCCTTTGCGCATTTGATGGCCGCGCGCCCGGTACCCTCGCTCAACGACAAAAAACCTGACCGCTTTTCTTGCGCGCCGCGACTGCGCGGCGCCGCCAGGATCAACGCAAACCCGGGAGTCATGCATCATGAAATCGCACGCGCGCCTACATCGCGTCGCCCCTGTTCTGCTTATTATTGCAGCCGGGGCCGTCGGAATCGGCTGCGACCGCTCCGCGACGCCGGGAGGCGATCCCGCGTCTGAACAGGTCGATGCCAGGTTGATCGGACCGGAATCCAGTCCCGTGGCGCCGACGCTGGACAAGGGCTGGTGCGGCGGACACGGCGTGCCCGAGTCCGTCTGCACCCGCTGTGACGACTCGTTGATCGAAGCGTTCAAATCCGCCGGAGACTGGTGCGCGGAGCACGGCCTGCCGGAGTCGCAATGCGTCAAGTGCCATCCCGAGACGGCTGCGAGGTGGGAGGCGTTCAGAACGGGGTCCGCAGACGCCCGGGCCGCCGCGACTTCGGTCGCCGAGGAAAGCGCAGCCCTCCCCGCGGATCGATCCGGCGGCGCCGTCGCCACCTCCGCCCTGCCCCGGTCGCAGCGCGACTTCAGCGTCACTTGCGCCAAGGCGGATGCCGTCATTCGGTTCAACAACCCCCAGATCGCACGCGACGCCGGTTTTGAATATGCCGCGGCACGCACGATGCGCCTGACCCGGACACTGACCCGCAACGCGGAGATCGAATACGACGCCAACCGTTACGCCCGACTGTCGTCCCGTACCGCGGGCGTCATCGTCGAGGTGCGCAAAGACCTCGGGGCTCAGACCGCGCCAGGGGAGGTTCTGGTCATCGTCGATTCCGCGGAGCTTGGCGCGTCCAAGGCGCGGCTGCTTCAGGCCGTCGAGCGCCATCGCCTGGCCGAGGGGGACTTCGAGCGCGAGCAGGAGCTGGCGGTGCAGAAGATCAACGCCGCGCGCGAGATGTACGAGGCGGAATCGAAGCTCGCCGAAGCCCGTATTGAAGTCACACAAGCCCGACAGGCGCTGCGCAACCTCGGCATGACGGATTCCCAGGTCGATGACGTGCTGCGGAAGTCGGAGATGTCGTCGCTTCTGGAGCTGGTTGCGCCTTTTGAAGGCGTCCTTGTCGAGCGCTCCGCCGTCATCGGAGAACGGGTCGAGGCGGGGCAATCCCTCCTGACCCTGACGGACACGCGACGGATGTGGGCGAGGGTCAGCCTTCCGCCGGACGATCTGAGGTCCGTCAAAGTGGGACAAAGCGCGGTCGTGACCGTCGACGCCCTCCGGGGCGAGTCGTTCCCCGGCCGGTTGACCTGGATGGACACGCGCCTGGATGCGAAGACGCGGACCGTCCAGGCCCGCGTGGAACTCGACAACCGCGAAGGCCTGCTCCTCGCCTCGATGTTCGGCGAAGCGCGGATCGCCACGCGCGTCGAGGAAGCCTGCACGATGGTGCCGCGAGAAGCGGTTCAGTGGGACGGGTGCTGCAATCTTGTGTTCATCAGGATGGAAGGCGAGGAAGGCGTGTTCAAGCCCCGGAAGGTGCGCCTGGGACATCAGGTCGAGGGTCAGTACGAGGTGCTCGCGGGGCTTGAACCGGAGGAGCAGGTGGTCACGAAAGGCAGCTTTCTCCTGAAAACGGAGATTCTCAAGGACAGCATCGGCGCGGGCTGCTGCGACGCGGTCGAAGACCTCCCGAAATGACGGCGACCTGCGACGCCCGCGCTCGAGCGCGGTTGAAACGGTAGAGCGCGATCATGCTGAACTGGATCATAAACTGGTCTCTGCGCCACCGCCTGGCGGTCATCCTGCTGTCGACGGTCCTGATCGCGTGGGGGCTGATGTCGATGTCGCGGCTGGACATTGACGCCTTCCCCGACACCACGCCGGTGCAGGTGCAGATCAACACGGTGGCGCCGGCGCTGCCGCCGCTGGAAATCGAGCGACAGGTGACGGCGCCGGTCGAGGCGGCCGTCGCGGGGATCACGCGCCTTGCCGAGGTGCGGTCGATCTCCAAATTCGGGCTGTCGCAGGTCACCGCGACCTTCGAGGACGGGACGGACGTCTACTTCGCTCGACAACGGGTCAGTGAGCGGCTGGGCGCGGTCGAGTTGCCGGAGGGGATCGGTCGTCCCGAGCTTGGACCGGTGGCGACGGGACTGGGGGAGGTGTTTCATTATCTCCTGGCCGGCAAGGGGGATCACCCGCCATCGCTGACGGAGTTGACGACCCTCCACGACTGGGTGATCCGTCCGCAGATGCTCAGCGTGCCCGGCGTGGCGGAAATCAACACCTGGGGGGGGAAGCGCAAGCAGTATGAAGTCCTGATCGACCCCGCCCGCCTCATCAAGTACGCCCTCACGCTGGACGAACTGGCGGCAGCGCTCCAGCGCAACAACCGCAGCGTCGGAGGCGGCTACGTCGTTCGATCCGGCGAGGCGCACCTGGTGCTCGGCGTCGCACTGACGACGACGGCGGATGAGATCGGCAATATCGTCGTTTTCGCGCACGACGGCGTCCCCGTGAAGGTCCGCGACGTCGCGGACGTGCGGGAGGGCTTCGAGATCCGACGAGGCGGCGTCACCGCGCACGGCGCGGGCGAGGTCGTGCTCGGCCTGGGGTTCATGTTGACGGGAGAAAACTCCCACGACGTGACCCGGCGCCTGGACGAGCGCCTCGCCGAGGTCCGGCGATCGCTTCCGGACAACGTGGACGTGCGGGGGGTCTACCGCAGGACCGACCTGGTCGATCACGTCATTTCGACGGTGAAAAGGAACCTCTACGAAGGCGCGGTCTTGGTCGTCGCCGTGCTTTTTGCGTTCCTGGGCAACGTCCGCGCGGGGCTGATCGTGGCGCTGGCGATTCCGCTGGCGATGCTTGTTTCGTTCAGTTCAATGCTCCAGTTCGGAATCGCGGCGAGCCTCCTGAGTCTGGGCGCGATCGACTTCGGACTCGTGGTCGACAGCTCCGTCATCCTCGTCGAAAACAGCGTGCGCCGCCTCGGGCGCGAGCACGACCTCGGGAGCAACCGCCCGCGCCTCGACATCATCCGCGACGCCGCCGTCGAGGTGCGTCGCCCGACGATGTTCGGCGAACTCATCATCATGGTCGTGTACCTGCCGATCCTGCTGCTCGAGGGGATCGAGGGGAAGCTCTTCAGGCCGATGGCGCTCACGGTGGTGTTCGCGCTGGCCGGTTCACTGGTTTTCTCGATCACGCTGACGCCGGTGCTGTGCAGCCTCCTCCTCCCGCGCAGGGTCGCCGAGCGGGAAAACGTCGTCGTGCGGTTCGCGCACGGGATTCACCGGCCTTTTGTGCGCCTCGCGCTTGCGTTCCGATGGATGACGGTGGGCGTGGGCGCGGGGTGCGTCGCGCTCGGCGTTTACCTGGCGACGCAGTTGGGGACGTCGTTCATTCCGCGCCTGTATGAGGAAGCCGTCGTGATCAACACGATCCGCCTGGCGGGAGTGTCGCTGGAGGAGTCGCTGCGCTACGGAACCGAGCTGGAAAAGCTGCTGCTGCGCGAATACCCGGACGAGATCCGGCACATCTGGAGCCGCACCGGCACGGCGGAAGTCGCCACCGATCCGATGGGCCTGGAGCTGACGGACGTCTTTCTCACCCTCCAGCCGCGTGACCGGTGGACCCGCGCGAAGACCCAGGCGGAGCTGGCGGCGTCGATGGCGGACGCCCTGGCCGGCATGCCCGGAATGCGCACCGTGTTCACCCAGCCGATCGAGATGCGCATGAATGAGATGATCGCCGGCGTCCGCGCCGACGTCGGGGTCAAGATCTTCGGGGACGATCTCGAGCAACTGCGCGCCCTGGCGCGGGAGGTGCAGTCCGTCGTCGAGGCCACGCCCGGAAGCGCGGACGTCTCGACGGAGCAGATCACAGGTCAGCCGATGCTCGAAGTGCGCGTGGATCCGGAGGCCGTCGCGCGCTACGGCGTGCCCGCGGCGCATGTTCTCGAACTCGTCGAAGCCGTCGGGGGGATCGCGATCGGCGAAATCCGCGAGGGACAGCGGCGGTTCGATCTGGTGATCAGGCTCGACGACCGATATCGTGATGACCCGGACGCGTTGTGGAGCCTCGTCGTGCCCACGGCGTCCGGAGAACGCATCCCCCTGTCGCGGCTTGCGACGCTCGTCGAGACCGAAGGCCCCTCGACGATCACGCGCGAGCGGCAGAAGCGCAGGATCGTCGTGCAGTGCAACGTCCGCGACCGCGACTTGGGCGGCTTCGTCGCGGACCTCCGCGCGCGGTTGGCGCGGGACATGACGCTGCCGCCCGGATACTTCGTCGCTTTCGGGGGCCAGTTCGAACACCTTCAGCGCGCCAACCGGCGCCTGCTGATCATCGTTCCCCTCGCGCTGGTCGCCATCTTCCTTCTGCTTTATGCGAGCACCGGAACCGTGCGGGATTCGCTGATCGTGCTGACGGGGGCGCCCTTCGCTGCGTTCGGAGGCGTCGTCGCGCTGCACCTGCGCGGGATGGACTTCACCGTGGCGGCGGGCGTGGGGTTCGTGGCGGTATCCGGCGTGGCGATGCTCAGCGGGCTGGTGCTGGTGTCGACGATCAAGCAACGGATCGCCGCCGGCGTTCCGGTGATCGAGGCCATCCTCGAGACGCGGTTGATCCGGTTGCGGGCGGTCCTGATGACGGCGCTGGTCGCGGCGCTGGGGTTCGTCCCGATGGCGCTCAACACGGGCGTCGGCGCGGAAGTGCAGCGCCCCCTGGCCACCGTCGTGATCGGGGGAATTCTCTCCGACAACGTGCTGACGCTCCTGGTGCTGCCGGCGTTGTACTCGTTGTTCGGCAGCCGACCGACGCCCACCCCCGAGATCGCGCAGCGCGGTCAAGAGTGAGGAGACGCTCTCCTCTCCGCGATTGCCGAACCGGCCTGGCGCGCCCGGCAACAGAAAACACGACGCCCGTCTCTCACGCCTTCACAGGACCGGCAGGCGCACGCGGGCGTCGGGAGGATCGTCGTCTTCGTCCGCATCGACGTCTCCCTCGTCTCCGGCGGCGTCGTAGACGACGCCTTCGACGCCGGCGACCAGATCCTCCAGATCGGCGTCACGCACGGTCCGCATGTCGAAGCACACCGCGTCGTCACGGATGCGGGCAACGATGGAAACTTCCGCGTCGCGCAGTCGCGCCGCCGCGCCCGACGCCGTTGCGAACGACGGAACCCACCGCACGACAACGGTTTCAAACTCAACCACGGGCATCGCCCCGCCGCCCGCGTACGTCGTGTCGCTGCCGACGAGGAACCGCTCCGACGGCGCCGCCTCCTGAAGCCGGCGCGCCAGATCGTTCGCCCGGTCGGCCAGTTCCGCAAGCGGCGCGTTCAGCATCGCCAGGGCCGGGACGGACCGCAGCGCCTCTGCGTCGTCCACGTAGTGACGCAGCGTCGCCTCCAGCGCCGCGAGCGTCAGCTTGTCCACGCGCAGCGCCCGCATCAGGGGATGCGCCGCGAGGCGATCCACGAGCGCCCGCTTCCCGACGATCATTCCGCACTGCGGCCCGCCGAAGAGCTTGTCCCCCGAGAAGCACACGAGGTCCGCCCCCGCGCGGATCGAGTCGCGCACGCACGGCTCCGGCGGCAACCCGTGCGCGGCCAGATCGACGATCGCCCCGCTGCCCAGATCATCCACGTAGCGCAGTCCGCGCGCCCGGGCCAGCGCCGCCAGTTCCGCCGGCGTCGCCTCCTCGCTGAACCCGACCACCCGGTAGTTGCTCGGATGCACGCGCAGCACCAGCGCGGTCCGCTCCGTCGCCGCCGCCTCGTAATCCGCCGCGCGCGTCCGGTTCGTCGTGCCGACTTCCCGCAGGATCGCCCCGCCCGCGCTCATGATCTGCGGCAGACGGAAGCTCCCGCCGATCTCGACGAGTTGCCCGCGCGAAACAAGCACCTCGCGCCCTTCCGCCAGCACGTGCAGAATCAGATACGTCGCCGCGGCGTTGTTGTTCACGACCAGCGCCGCCTCCGCGCCGGTCAACTCGGCGAGGCGCTCCGCCACGTGCGAAAGCCTCCGACCCCGCTGACCGGTCGAAAGATCGAACTCGAGATTGCAGTACCCCGAGGCCGTCTCCGCGATCGCTTCGATCGCCTCGGCCGACAGCGGCGCGCGCCCCAGCCCCGTGTGCAGCACGATCCCGGTGGCGTTGATCACCCGCCGCAGCGACGGCATCGACCGGCGCGTCAACTCCTCCTCCGCCAGTCCGACGACGTCCTCGACGTCCACGGGCGTCGTCAACCGTCCTTGCAGGATCGCATCCCGGAACTGCTGAAGGGCGGCGCCCAGGGAAATCTTCACCAGCGCCCCCGTGACGACTTCGCTCCACTGCCGCACTTCCGGGTGCGCCAGCAGCGCCGTCATCGACGGCAACGTCGTCAGCAGATGATCCGCGCGGTCCTTCATGCGGGTGATCGCATGCTCGTTGTCATTCCGACGCAATTGAAACGCACGGGCTTCCACGCCGCCGCAAAACCGAGCCGCACCCGCCGGCCCTCGTCATCGCCCCGCGAGGTCGAGGGCGCGGGCGTTCCGGTTGTTGATCGCGGGCATTGCAACGACTTCCTATCCCTCGGACGTCAGGCGCCTCACATCTCCGTCCCGTCGCGTGAACCCGATCCGGTCCAGATGCTCCGCATACGGAACGCCGTACTTGCGGCTTGTGCCCAGCGCTTCCCGCAATTGAGACACCGTGATTCCGCCGCCGCTGCGGATCATCCGTCCGACGGTTTCCTTCAACTCCGACACCCGCTCCGGCGGAAGGTACAACTGGTCCTGGACCTGAACAAGCTGGCCGGTCGCCACGGCGAACGTCGCCAGCCGCCCCCGCCGCTTCGCGTCAACCGGCTCGCCGAACTGAATCTCATCCAGCATCGGCGGGGAGAACCCGCCTTTCTCCACCGCCGCCACCATCGCCGTCAGAACACGCTCATCCGCCCGGCTCAGGGCGGGAGCGAACTCCGCAAGGCACACGAAGCGCCCCAGCGTCCGGACCCGCCCCGATCGCGTCAGGCGTGCGAGCAATACCTTCCCCAGTCCCGGCGCGAACCGCCGGTCCAGCCACCCCGCCGCCGCGTCCGCCGCGCGCCCTGGAGCCTCCGGCTGATCTTTGTGAAACCGGGACATCCACGCGACCAGCCGCTCCTCGACGTCCGTCAGCAGCGACGGCACGACGTGCAGACCCGTCCCTTCCAGCGCCACCCGACGCCCGCGCGCCTTGAGATCCGCGTAGACCGACGGCAGAGCCTCAAGCTCGATCCCCGTCGCCGCGCACACGGAGAGGTCCGTCGGTTCGACAAAACCCGCGTCGCGAAGATGCGCTTCGAGGCGGTCCGAGGGGTCCGCGCTTTCCAGTTGCGCCAGCGCGGCGCGCTCCTGCTCGACCTCGCCGCGCCGCCGGCGTCCGACGGGCCGGAGAACGACTCCGCCGCCGAGCGTCCGCGCCGCGTTTTCATCTCGAAGGATGAACCGCTGTCCGTGCGCCGCGGACAGCGGCTCGCCGCAACGCAACTGCGCGTACGCGCTCCCGCCCGGCGCCAGCGTTCCGCCTCCCAGCAGCACCAGCCGCACCGCCGCTTCGCGCGTGCCGATGCAAAGCCGCACCCGGGTCGCGGAGCGCAATCCCTCAGTGCGGCCCGGAAGACAGCGAACACGGACGTCCAGCACGCGCGACGGCCGCAGATACCCCGGCGTCGCCAGCTCGCAGCCTCGATCCACGTCCTCGCGCCCGACGCCGGTGAGGTTCAGCGCGGCGCGTGTCCCTCCCGACACCGCCTCGGCCTCGTCCCCGTGACTCTGCAACTGACGCACGCGGCAATGCGCTCCGCCGGGCATCGCCTCCAGTTCGTCCCCGCGCGTCACCGACCCGCGCAGGACCGACCCCGTCACGACCAGCCCTCGTCCCGCGACGTTGAACACCCGGTCGATGCACATGCGGAAAGGGCGCCCGGCGCGAACGCGCTCGATCCGGACCGCCGCGGACGCCAGCGCCTCACGCAACGCGTCCAGCCCCGACCCGGTGACCGAGGAGACCGGCACGATCGGCGCGTGTTTCAGCGAGCTTCCCGCAAGAAGCTCCCGCACGTCCTCTCGCACCAGCTCGATCGTCTCCGCGTCCACCCGGTCCGTCTTCGTCAGCGCCGCCACCCCCGTCGTCACCCCGAGCAGGTTGAGGATCTCGACGTGCTCGACCGTCTGCGGCATGACCGAGTCGTCCGCCGCCACGATCAGCAGCGCGAGGTCGATGCCCTGCGCCCCCGCAACCATCGTGCGCACGAAGCGCTCGTGCCCCGGAACGTCGACGATCCCGAACTGCACGTCGCCCACCCGCAGGTGCGCGAAGCCCAGTTCGATCGTCATTCCGCGGGCCTGCTCCTCCGGCAGGCGGTCCGGGTCGATCCCGGTCAGCGCGCGGACCAGCGAGGTCTTGCCGTGGTCGATGTGGCCCGCCGTTCCGACGATCACGTGGCGTATGACGCCGCCGGGCGCAAGCTCGGACGCCGCGGCGGCGCCCCCTTGAATATGCGGCATCGGCGACATGCCCGTCGATTATCCGATCGACGCGCGCCGCCGACAAGAAAACCGCGGGAAAGGCCTTCGCGCCTGCCCCGCGGCTTGATGTTCTCGTCAGACCGCCGATCCCCGGCGGATCACAGGAACAGCAGCGTCACGAGGATGAACAGCGGAACCAGGATCCCCACGCTGTATATCATGTATCCGAAGAAGCTCGGCATCTTCACGCCCGACTGCTCCGCAATGCTCTTGACCATGAAATTCGGCCCGTTGCCGATGTACGTGTTCGCGCCCATGAAAACCGCGCCCAGCGAGATCGCCACCAGCAGATCCTGGCGGATGTAGTTCCCGTCGAGGAGCTGGAAGATGCCCGGACCGGCCTCGTGCGTCATCGCGTTGGCGATCTGGAAGAAGACCAGGTACGTCGGCGCATTGTCGAGGAAGCTGGACAGCGCCCCGGTGACCCAGAAGAATTTCCACGGTTTGTCCAGCACCTGCCCGATCTGGTCGCCGCTCGACTTGAGCAGTTCCAGCGGCGGCTGCATCGCGATGAAGATCCCGATGAACAACGCCGCCACTTCAAGGATCGCCGTGTAATTGAACTGGTTGTCCTCGCGGACGGATTTCGCCGTCGACTTCAGCGACATGACCACCAGCGCCAACATGCACAACTCGCGCATGAACATCGGCGCGGTGAAGCTCGTCCCAAGGAAAGGCTCCCCGGGCTTGATCAACGCCACGCAGAGCACGACGCCCAGCAGGAACATGAGGTTGTGCGACCCCCGCAGCGTCAGGCGGCGGACCTGCGTCTCGTCCCGCACGATGTCGCGCGGCGTCTCCTTCCTGTACACGACGCTGTCCCAGGCGTAGTACACGATCAGAAGGATCACCGACAGGAACGCCCACTCCTTCCACAGGTGGAACGTCCAGAGGAACGGCACGCCCTTCAGATATCCCAGAAACAGCGGCGGGTCGCCGATCGGCAGCAGGCAGCCGCCGATGTTGCTGACCAGGAAAATGAAGAAGATGACCGTGTGCTTGACGTGCTTGCGCTCCGAGTTCGTCTGAAGAAGCGGGCGGATCAGCAACATGCTCGCGCCCGTCGTTCCGATGAAGCTCGCCAGCGCCGCCCCGACCGCCAGGAACGCCGTGTTCGTCGCCGGGTGCGCCGCGAGATCCCCCTTCAGGCAGATGCCCCCGCTGATCACGTAAAGCGAAAACAACAGGACAATGAAAGGGATGTAATCCAGGATGATCGCGTGCTCCAGCACGCTCATGATCTTCGCCTGACCGTCCGCGATGGCGTAATAAACAAGCGTGATTCCCGCGAAGACCAGCGCCACCATCAACTTGTTCTTGTTCTCCTCCCACCAGTGATGCGTGCGCGGGATCAGCGGGAGCAGCGCGATCGACAGCAGCATCCCCACGAAGGGCAGCACCGCCCACGTCGCCGGCGCGTGCGCCTCATGCCCCCCGCCGTGACCGTGGTCCGACGTGTAATGATGGTACAACAGCAGCACGAGCACGGCCGCCCCGGCGACCGCGGCCAGCCGGTTCAGCAAGGATCCCGAATTCCCCAGTTGATGCGGATGCTCCGCCATGTTTACGCTCATTGACATACGCGGCGTTCTCCCTTTGAAGTCAGGTAGGTATCGACCAACCCGGGACCGCCGCTTTCGACTCGTTGCTCCGGGCGGCGTCCGAATACCCCGGCCGCCCGACAGGAGGACGGGATTGTGATGAAGCTTCCCGCGCCTGTCCAGCGCCGCGGAGGCGAAATTATCCGACCCGAGCGCGAGCGCTGCGCGTAAGAAGGCGCCGGGCGTTGGTTCGGACGGCGCGTCAGGGGGCGCCGGCACGCGCCGACGGCGAGCCTGGGAAAAGCGCGGACCGGATCCGTTGCAGTACGGCGGCGTCAGAATCGTTCGCCTTTGCGTGACCGACGGCGTCGTCGAACACCTTCTCACTGATCAGGATCACGCTCGGATGAATCAGGCGTTCCGACGCCGCCAGCGACCGCAGGCGCGCCTGCTGGTCCCGGTCCAGCCGCAGCACGCTCATCAGATCCTGAAACAAGGCTCGCGGATCATCCTTCCACTCTCGTCGGCGCAGACGCGCCTGACCGCGCGTCAACGCGTACGCGATCACGAAGATCATCCCGACCCCCAGCAACGCCAGCAGCACGCCGACGACGGAACCGCCTTCGCCCATCCGTTGCCGGATGCTTTCGAGGATCGGCGGCAGTTCGGACTGCGCGACCCACCGCGTCATCATCGCAGCGCCTCCTGCGCAGGCCGCGAAGTCGTCGGCGCCTGCCGCGCGTCAGCCGCGCCCAGCGCCGACAGACACCGGTTCGCCCGGCGGCGAACGCGCGCGTCCGGATCCTCCCGGCCCATCCTCCCCACAACCAGGGCGCAGGACCGCAACCCGAGGCCCTGCACGACCCACAACGCGCTGATCCGGGCGGCGCGGGAGGAATCCTCCAGCATGTGCAGCAGCGCGTCGCCCGCGGGCGCATGCTGCCGGGCCAGCAGCGCCTTGATCGCGTTCGCCCGCACGCGCGGCTCCGCCGCCTTCAACATCGGCGCGATCCACGCCGTGATCCGCTCATCCGCAAACCGCTCCAGCGCCTCGATCGCGTTCGCCTGCACGCGCGGCTCGGCATCCGAAAGCGCCGACCGCAACGCCCCCGCCGCCATCCCCCAGTCCGCCCCCGCCAGCGAAGCCGCCGCCGTCGCTCGAACGATCGCGTCCGGATCGTGAATCAGGCGCAGAATCGCATCGCTGAACCCCGCCTCAACACCGCGCGCCCGCACGGCGTGAAGCCCGCGCACCCGGTCCAGCGCCCGCGGCGAGTTCAGCATCGCGCGGCACCTCGTGACGACATCCGCCGACGACGATCCGCCCGCGTGGTCGCTTTCGGAACCCGACGCCGCTTCAGAACGCGAAGCTTCCGCATTTCCGGCACGTTCGCCGCCGGGGGTGGAGGATTTCGCGGGTTCGCTGCGCGCGGCCGGTCGAGCCGCAGCCGCCGGAATCACCCGATCCGGGTTCCGCCGCCGCAACTCCCGCTCCGCAATCGCCGCGAGCGCGGGATCCGGCCCGCGAACCACCGACAGCAAGACCGCATTCGACCCCTCTCCGTCCTGTCGAACCAGCGCCCACAGCGCCGCCCGTCGCACCGCCGGCGATCCGGCCTCAACCCACCGGCTGAACACCTCAAGCTTCTGCGCCGCAGGAATCCCTGAGCGCGCGATGATGCCGGCGATCCGCTCGACCTGGTTCGGATTACAGTCCGCGAGACGACGCACGTCCGACCGAACCCAGCTTGTCATGCGCACCTTGCCGCAACCCCGCTCCACGTCCGGGTCCGCCAGAAGCCACGAAGCTTCGATCAATCCCGCGAGAACGCTCGCGTCGTCCGCCTGCTCCAACCTTCTCCCTGCGGCATCCCGCACCGAGTCCAACTCGAGCGCGCACCACGTGAACACGGACAACCGTGGATCCGGCGGTCCGGCGAGAATCTGCCGCGTCGCGTGAACCAGGTGCGACCGGGGGCCCTCAAGCCGCGGACGCATGACGGGTTCCGTCTCGGCGTACATCCACAGCGCCGCCGCAAGCACCTCCGCGCGGAAGTGAAGTTCCCAGGTCCGCACCGCCTGGTTCAAAGCTTCCGTCAACTGCGTCCGCTGCGCCAAGTAGGCCCGCTGGACCGCTTCCCCGTCAGGAGCGGGAGGGCTTTCAAGGTGGCGGCGAACCAGTTCAACCAGCACTTCGCCGGCCCGTGTTCGAACGCTCCCGTCATCCGTCCCGAGTCCTTCCGCCGTCAGATACGCCAGCGACGCATCGTTGGATTCCCGGATCAGTTCCAGCGCCGCGAGTTTCGGCGCCGCCGTCGGCGCGTGCATCAGGTCTCGTATTGATCCCGAGAGCGTCGCCGTCGCCGCGGCCAGAGTCGCCCGGACAGCATCGGGATAACTCAGGTAGTGTCCCGCAAGGTGCTTCAGAGCGTGCGGGCGCGCCCGCTTGAGCAACACCTCAATTGCGATCGCCGCCACGGCATCTGATAAGGTGGGCAGCGCATGAAGCAGGGCGTCCTCGACCGCAAGGTTCGGCAGGTCGCCCAGATGCGCAAGAACAGAAGGGTATGACGCTGTGCTCATGCGGCTCCGATCATTGTGTCGGCAGAAACGGCCCGTCAGCTTGGGAGGAGTAGGTCGGATAGAGGGCTTTCCCGACCTGCAGAATTCCGCCGCGAACCGGGACGATCCGCGTCTTAAACACCCCGGAACCAACCCGGGATGAACCGAATTTCATCGGCGAGGCGGACGCAAGAAGCAGGAGCGGTGGGCACTGCCGCACCTATCGGACCGCTTCGACGCCATCTGAACGACCTTGTCAGGCGGTTTTACAGTTCAACTCGGATTTCGGCGCGCTTGACCCCTCGTATGCCTTCAACTTTCCGCATTGTGAGTTATGATAAAGGCGTCGGAGCTTCAGGTGGTCATCAGGGCGTCGTGGGAATCGTCGCCCCGATATTGTCGCCGCAAAGGCCGGGAGTGTGCTTCATGCGTTCGAACCGCTGGTTGAAACCGGGACTGATTGCTCTCGCGGGCGTCGCCGCCATCCTGTGCTTGCCGGGATGTCCTCCCCGAAGCGTGACCCCTGCGAATGACAACGAAGGCGGAACCGGCCGGCCGATTCCGATCCGCCTCTCGGTCACGGCCGAGACCTTCACGCTGACCGAACCGGGACAAGCGGTTCAGTTGACCGTCGAGAGCATATCCTCCGACGGAAACCGCAACGACGTCACCGACGCGGCTTCAGGGACGACGTATCACACCACGTCGGAGGGTGTTGTCACCGTATCTGAGGACGGGTTGGTGACGGCGGTGGGCGAGGGGCAAACGACGCTTCTGGTCGTCAACGCCGGTCTGTCCGCCCGTCGCCGCGTTACGGTTGATTTCGCGGATGACGCGGTGATCCGGCTTGAGGTAGCGCCCCCGAACGTCACCTTCACCGATCCGGACGACTCCGTGCAGCTTGCGGTGACCGGCATTCGTAATGACGGCGGTCGCGTTGACCTGACGTCAGCCGCGGCGGGCACGACCTATCAGAGTTCCTCGACATCCGTCGTGACCGTGTCCAACGGCGGTCTGCTTCGACCCGTTGCGGACGGCGTCGCGGAGGTTGTCGTCCGCAACACGCATTTCGCGTTCACGGTGGACGTGACGGTGCGCTTCGGCGACGCGCCGCCGCCCGGTTCCCGCCTCATCGCGCTGAGCGTCACCCCTGCGCAGTTTACGCTCACGGCGGCCGGTCAGACGCAGCAGCTTGAAGTCCTCGGGACTTTCGAGTTCGAGGACGCGGGCGGTCAGACGCAGCGCGTGACAGTCGACGTCACGTCCCCGGCAGACGGCACGGTCTACCGCTCCTCCGCGCCGGGTGTCGCAACGGTCGATGTTCGAGGGTTGGTTGCAGCCGCCTTGACGACGGGAGAAGGACAGGCCGTCATCACGGTTGAAAACGACGGAGTTCAAGTGACCGCGCGTGTTACGGTCAGCATCCCTCCGAACAACGGCGGGGGTGGGGGCGGCGGCGGGGGCGGCGGGGGTGGCGGCAGCGAAGAGATCATCCTTGGGTGGACGCAACGACCGCTTCCCGATCCGCGCAACAGCCACGCGATGGCGTACGACGCGGCCCGACGGCAAACCGTCTTGTTCGGGGGTTACGGAACGCGCATCCTCGGCGGCACGTGGACGTGGGATGAGTCGGGGGACTGGCGTCTTGCCCAGGACGAAGGCCGACTCGACGCGCCGTCGCCGAGGTACTCGCATGCGATGGCCTACGACTCAGCCCGTGAGGTGGTCGTGCTTTTCGGCGGCACCAACGGGACGAGGCGCAACGGCGAGACCTGGGAGTGGAGCGGCGCCGCCTGGACCCAGCGAATTGTCGACGGTCCGGGCGAGGTCAGTTCACACGCGATGGCGTACGACGCCGGGCGCGGCGTCACCGTCTTGTTCGGCGGTTCGGATTCCGACGACAACCTGCGAGGACAGACGTGGGAGTGGGACGGCGTTACGTGGTCGCAGCGCGACGACAAGGGCGAGGGCCCCGCGCCGCGGATACAGTCGGCGATGGCCTACGACGCCGCGGCGGGGCTGGTCATCCTTTTCGGCGGCGACGCCGAGCCTCAGTCCGTGCAGGGCGGCGACGAAGGCGTCCTCAACGACACGTGGGGCTGGGACGGGCAAACGTGGACGCTCCTCGACGACGGGCAGTCTCAGGACGCCCCCTCGCCTCGCAAGGGACACTCGCTCTGTTACGATGACGATCTCGGGCGCGTGCTCCTTCACGGCGGCGGAAACGGGGAGTCGGACACGCGAACCTGGCAGTGGGACGGAACCTCGTGGCAGCCGCTGATCGGACCGACGCCGGGAGCACGGACGTCCACCGCGATGGTCTACGATGTTTCACGGCGCGTCGCCGTCCTTTTCGGGGGGTTCGACGGCAGCGACGACGGCGAAGTCTGGGAGCTGGCGTCCGGACGCTGGTCGCTCCGGACCGACAGCGTCCGACCGACGCCCAGGCACCTGCACGTGATGACCTTCGATGCGGTTCGCGGGCGCACTGTCCTCTTCGGCGGGTCGGACGGGGAGTCGGACGGAGAAACCTGGGAGTACGACGGGCGGCTCTGGACGCTGCGCAGCGTCGGCGGTCCGTCGCCGCGCGTCTCCTCTGCAATGACGTTTGATACGTCCCGTCAGGCGTGCGTGCTGGTCGGTGGGCAGAACAACATCCTGGAGGGCGACGCGTGGACCTGGAACGGCGCGAGCTGGATGCAACTTTCCGCAACCGGACCCTCCGGGCGACAGGGGCATGCCCTTGCGTACGACGAAGACCGCAATGAGATATTGCTTTTCGGAGGCTTTGACGGGCAGTATGACGGCGAGACCTGGGTGCTTCGAGGCGATCAGTGGACGCTCGTCTCAACCACCGGTCCTTCGCCGCGCATCAGTCATGCGATGGCCTACGACGCCCAACGGATGCGCATCGTTCTTTACGGCGGATTCAACGGGCGCGATCTGGCCGATACCTGGATCTGGGACGGGCAGTCTTGGACCGAGATCAGTGCAACCGGTCCCCCCGCTCTCGTTGGGCATACGATGGTCTACGACTCCGTGCGCGGCGTCCTGTTCGTCTTCGGCGGGCGGACGCTCAACATTCCTAGTGATCGCACCTGGTTGTGGAACGGGCAATCCTGGCTGGCGTTCACGTTCACCGGACCGTCCGGTCGCTACAATCACGGCTTCGCATACGACCGTTTCCGCGCAACCGGCGTCTTGTTCGGGGGCTTCAACGGTCCCGTGCTCGACGACACTTGGGAGGTCGGTCCGCGTTGAAATGCGTCGATCCCATCCCTACAACGGCCGCGGGCGACACGCCAAGCTCGGGGGGCTGCCTCCGGAAAACAGAACGGGCGGCCGGGACGAAGATTTCGTCCCGCCGCCCCGTGAGGCACACCCCCTAGGGGATTCGAACCCCTGTCTCCAGGATGAGAACCTGATATCCTAGTCCACTAGACGAAGGGGGCCTGTTTCCGGCCCTTTTACGGCGCTTCCGGGGGGGAGCATATTCCACCGTCGGTGAAGGTCAAGAGGCGCAGGGTTCGGTCGGTCGGACGCGACGACCCGACGACTTCCGGCGCTTCATCGCGGAATCCCCGGACACCGCCGCTTCACTCCCCTGATCCGTCCTCTTCCCGCGACTTCCGAATCCGAAAACCCTCACGACTCCCCGAACCGCAACTGAAAGCATACGTCCGACCCGACCCGGCGCACCCTCACGTCCGCCGCCCGCATCGCGGAACGCAGCGTCGGCAGATTCAGTTCCGCGCCGACCTGCGGCGCGCCGCGGCCTCCGATCAGCATCGGATGAACGTACACCCACGCCTCATCCAGCTCGTGCGCCGCCAGCATCGCCGCGAGCACGCACGCCCCGCCCTCGACCAACACGTTTGTCATCCCCCGCCGACCCAGCTCCCGCAGGACGGACCGCACTTCGGGACGCCCCTTCGATCGCGCCACCCCCACCACCTCGACCCCCCGACGGCGCAGCGTCGTCGCCCGCCCGGAGCAAGCCGCATCCTTCGTCGTCATCAGAATCACCGGACCTTCGGCGACGGACCGGATCAGCCGGCTCGTCGGCGGCGTCCGCAAACGCGAGTCCAGAACCACGCGCGCCGCTTGCCGCCGCACGCGCCCTCCGCGCGCCGTCAACATCGGATCATCCTTAAGAACGGTGCCGACCCCGACAAGGACCGCGTCCACGCGCGCCCGAAGCGCATGCGCCTCGCGCCGCGCCGCTTCGCCTGAAATCCACTTCGATGTGCCGTCCGCCGCCGCCAGGCGCCCGTCGAGGCTTTGCGCCCACTTCCCGATCACATACGGGCGTCCGGTGGTGATCCGCTTCCGGAACGGCGCGATCAACTCCCGACCTTCGCGCTCCAGCAGCCCCGTCGTCGCCTTCACGCCCGCGCGCCGCAGGCGCCGCAGACCCGCGCCGTTCACCCGAGGATTCGGATCCGTCACCGACGCAAGGACTTCCCGGACGCCGGCCCGGATCAAAGCGTCCGCGCACGGCGGTGTCTTGCCGTGGTAGCTGCAAGGCTCCAGCGTGACGTAGGCCGTCGCGCCTTCGGCTGCGGATCCCGCCTGACGCAGCGCGTACACTTCGGCATGAGGACCGCCGAACCGTCGGTGCCAACCCTCGCCGACGATCCGCCCGTCCTTCACCAGCACGCAGCCGACCATCGGGTTCGGCTCGACGCGCCCCAGGCCCCGCCGCGCCAGGCGCAGCGCCCGGCGCATCAACCTCTCAGGATCGGATGTCGCCGACCGCATCGCCGCGCGCCTCCGCCGCGGACGCCTCCCCGCGCCCAGCCGTTTCGTGAGAAGGCGGGTTCGCCGCCGCCTGCCCTCCGGCCCGTCCGGTCCGTCCCGCCCGCGCCGGCTCGCCGGTGCGCCACAAGTGGCCCATCAACAACAGGACGCCGCACACCAGAAGGCTGTCCGCCACGTTGAAAATCCACGGCCAGACCCCGCGCCCCCCGGCGATCGGAACCCACGACGGAAACTCCGGAATGATGTGAATGAAGTCGCGCACGACGCCTTGCGTGCGGATGTCCAGCACCGAGGTCGCCGGAATCAGCCTGGGGTCAGATCCGTCCGGCCAGGTTCCCAGCCCGATCAACCCCTCGCGCACGTCGCTGCGCACCACTCCGACGTCCGTGCGCAGATCCCCCGCCGCGGTCCGCCAGCGCACGACTTCCGCCTTGACGAATGTCCGGTCATAAAGATTGCCCAGCGCCCCGGCCAGAATCATCCCCAGCGCCACGTGCAGGGCGCGGTGACGCTTTGAGCTGCCGATGAAAAGAAACAGCACGAACATCAGCGCCAGCGCCGACGCCGCGATGAATACCGTCACCAGCCCCGCCCCCAGTCCGAACACCGCCCCGGGATTCAGCGACCGCCGGAACTCCAGCACGCCGCTGAGGATCGAGCGGTTCTCTCCGGGATTCAGCGTCCGGAAGGCCCAGCCCTTCGACCACAAATCCACCGCCAGCCCGAGCCCCGCGACGATCCAGAAGCGCAGGTTGGCGCGAGGGTCGCGCCACGCCGACAGATGCCGATGCCCGTCGCTCCGCTCGGTGGTCATGTCAAGGTTATACCGACTCGCGCCGGTTCATCCAACGCGGGACGGGGGAGCTGAGGTTTCGCGCCGGATTCCCGCCCGGGCAGGGCTGACGACCGGCGCCGCGACCCCTCGCAGACGCCCCGGGGAAAACAAACTCCCGCGCGCCGTTCGACGCGCGGGAGTCGGGTTGCATGACCGCGGATTTCTTCAACGCCTCCTGGCCGACGCCTTTACGGAAGGCGGTTCGACCCGAAGTTGTTGCCGTAAATGATGTACACTTCGCCCGTGTTCCGGCGGCGACCGACGGACGCGTCGCCGTCCGGCGCGTCCGGTCCCTGCGGGAAGTTCAGGTTGATGAAGTCCGCCTGCGGATTTCCGATCCCGATGTCGTCATAACCGTCCGAGTTGATGTCGCCGATGAGCGCGGCGACATCGGGCGCCGCCTCGTTCGGACGACCGGCGACAAACGGACTCGTGAACACGATGCCCGGCAGCCGGTCGGTCCCGACGTCCGCCAGCGAGAAGATGCGGTTCGTCAGGTGCGGTCCGCCGAAGACCAGGTACACCACGCCCCGGCGCGTCCGCCCGTTGGCGTCCGTCACCAGCTTGCCCGGCGCGGTGATCAGCAGGTCGCCGTACCCGTCCCGGTTGAAGTCGCCGGCCGTCTCCACGCTCGTGCCCGCGCGGTCCAGCGAAGCCGCGCCGTAGAAGATCGTGCCCGGAAGGTCCGGCGTCGCCACCTGGTTCAACTCGAAATCCCCGTCAATCGTGATGCCGCCGAAGATCACCCCGACGTACCCGTTGTCAACCACGTGGCCGCAGCAGTCCGACCCGCCCTGATCAAGACAGTCGAACACTTCCCGGTCCAGATCGTCGATCAACCCGTCGTTGTTGTAGTCGAAGGCCTTGCACTCGTCGTCGGTGAAGACCTCCTCGCCCACCGTGTCGCGGCAGTTGTTGAAGTCGCTCAGGACGAAGTCGTCATCATTCACCACGCCGTCGTCATTGAAATCGCGCCCGCACGCCTGCGTCCGGGCGACGCCGTAATCGGTGTGCGGAGACCCGAAGAAGATGTCATCCAGACGATCGCCGTTGACGTCCAGCCCGGACGACTGCGACGACCCGATCCGGTCCCCCCGGCGGGCGCCGCGGACGCGCACCATCGGATAACGATCCAGCGGGTCGTCCGCGTCGGCAAGATCCACGTCGCCCAGGAAGTTCTTGCCCTGGATGATGTACATCGCTCCGGAACTCTCGATGCCCGGACGGTCGTTCTCGGGCGCGCCGCAGAGAATGTCCGGAACGTTGTCAAGATTCACGTCGCCGGCGTACTGACCGTCGTGCAGGAAGTCCTCGACGTCCTCCGCGAAGATCTCGAACGTGTCGTTCGGGATAACGAGCGTCCGGTCGTCGCCGCCGGGAACGCAGGCGCCGTCGGTCCGGAACGGCAGCATCGCGTTCCCCTCCTCGTCCGAGAAGGCTCCCGAGCCGTAGTCAAAGCCCTGAAGAATCGTGATGCTTCCGAAGAACAGGGTTGACGTCAGGTGCGTCGATCCGAGGAAGCCGTACTCCTCTTCCAGCGTCTGAATGTGAAGCTCATTCCGCGGCGACGAGATGACGATCTCCGGCAACGTGTCCAGATTCAGATCCGGAATCCAAGCCACGTTGTAACCGAAGTAATCGTCGCGCGTCGGCTGATTGAGCAGATACGGATCGCGGAACTCGAACAACCCGGCGACCACCCGGATGCCGTCGATGCGCCCCGCGGTCGAAGCCTGCGCCCGCTGCGTAAAGCCTTCGCCCAGAACGATCGGCTCCTGACCGACCAGTTCGAGCGTGAGCGCCGTGTCCCACAACCGCGTGAACGGCGCCCGGGCGGCGTCGTTGTCGCGGTTCTCACTGTTGATGAACGTCATCATCCCGCCGTAGTAGCGATAGTCGTCGTTGGCGGGGATCGCATCCGTCCAGTTGTCGGTAACGAGGTCCGGGTAACAATCCACCGCGAAAGGACGGTTCCGCGAATACGTAATCGACAACGTCGGCCGGAGGCGGGCGTTCGCGTTGTACTCGCTTGATCGGATCGCCGCCGGCGACGGCGCAGCCGAAAACGCCCCCGTCGCCTGAATGAGGAACCGCAGTTCGTCGATGTCCACCAGCGGATCGTTGGCGTCGTCGCCGGTGTTCGACCCCTGAAGCGTGCCCTGAAGAAGCTGCTGAACCAGCTCCGACACGTCGATCGTCACCTCGTCCGTGTCGTCGGCGTTGATCGTGCCGATCAGCCCCTGGTTGTTGCCCTGGCCCGTGAACGAGTAATCCACGTCCGCCTGCGGGTCGGCGCCGTTCTTCGAGAATGTCGAATACGTCGTGTTCTCGTCGAAGTTCGTGAATGCCTGATAGATCAGCCCGTTGTCCCCGGTCCGGAACACGTTCAGGATCAGCGTCGCCTGAACCTCCGGAATGTCGATGTCGCCCGGCTGATCGCCGAGATCCGACAGCACCGACAGCACGTCCCGGAACTTGAGCAACGTCCACTGCGTGCCCGTCGTGGGATCCACGTTCCAGATGAGTTCGGTGTTCTGGCCGGTTCCGCTGTTCTGATCGCCCAGCGGGCAGTTGTTCCCCTGGCAACTGCTGATGACCAGATCGTCCACGCCGCTGTAGGTCGTGTCGACGATGATGTCCTCGCCGCCGATGTTCTCCGTCACCTGCCCGTGACGGATGCGCACCGTCACCTGCTCTTCTTCGTCCGCTTCCGGATCCGAGTCCGACGGGTCCATGTCAAACCCCGAGAACGCCCCCTCCACGCGCGGCTGGCCCACCAGCAGCTCCGGGCGCCCGTCGCCGGTTACGTCCGGAAGGAAGCTCGCATCATTGATGCCCAGCGTGAACAACCCCTGCCGCCCCCGGTAAGGCCGAACCGGCGTCCCCTCGAAGATGCAGCCCTGGATCGCTTCGGCCGTGCCGTTGGCCGGGTACCGCCCGCCGTAACGGATGCCCGCGTTGCCGTAAATCAGGTACGCCTCGCCCACGCGCCCGACGTTGCGCGGATTGCCGAACTGGGCGATCATGAAGAAGTCGTCCGCCCCGTCGGCGTCAAAGTCCGTGAGCGTGGTCAGGTGATGCCCGAGACGCGCCCCGGGGGTGAACCCGTAGAACACGGACCCCGAAACGGTGCGCCCCGCGTCAAACAGATCCACCTCGCCGAACGCGAGCTTCACGATGCTGATCGTTCCGTCGGCGTAGTCATGCACCGGCGGGTTGTTCAGGTCCACGATCGTCGCCCGGATGAAATACGGCTCGCCCGCGGCGCGCTGCGGAATCTCCGAAAGCTGGATCGGCACCGCGAACGTGATCGCCCCGGTGTCCGCGCTGGTCAGCGCCCGCTCCTCGAGAAGGATGATGCCTTCGCCCGGGTTCGCCGGATCATCGTTCGTCGGGTTCTCATCCAGATCCAGCAGAATGTACAACGTCGGATTGCTGTCCGGGTCGTAGGGCGTGACGCCGTCGCCGCCGAGCGCCGTCGGCGCGACCACGATGGTCAGAACGTCCTCCTCCGCAAGACTCTGATCGTACTGCGGCGTCAGCACGAACACGCGCGGCGGACTCGTCGGCGGCTGCTCCCCCTCGCCGGTGATCGTCACCACCACGCGCCGCGAGTTCGGCGCGGGCGTCTGCGCGAACACCGTCACCACGTTCGTTCCGTCGGTGATCGTCCCCTGAATGTTGTACGTGCCCCGCGGCACCAGCGCCGTCGGCGCCGAGAACGAGTCCGGACCCTCGTCGTCGTTCTCAGGAATGTTCGACACCAGCGTGATCACGGAGCTGGTCTGCGTGTTGATCAGCGCGAAGCTGATCCGCGCCGCGCTGTCCTGGTCGCTGTCCACCCAACTGATCGGCAGCGGCTGACCCTGCCCCACCGACAGGTCCGCGATCGGGCTGGTGATCTCCAGGGTGGGACGCGAGTTTCCGGCCCCGGTGTCGCCGCCGACCACGACGTTCGGCTGAGGAGCCACCCCGCACCCGCCGATCGTGACCACGATCCCCACCGCCAGGATCAACCCCGCGCTTATCCGTCCCGCAGCGCATTCCGAAGGACTCACATGCCTCATCGGGTCTGACTCCAAAATCTTAATTCAGAACGTATCCGCACGATCTCGCGTGCGGCAAACCCCCGTCCAGCCGACGTAGAGAAAGATGACTCCCAAGACGGTGTTGTCTTGCAGAGGGCGCCGACCTCAAGGAGCGGTTCCTTCGACGACGCACGATCCTGCTGAAATCACAACCCCGTCTCAAATCAAGCCCGCCTTCTCCCGGGTTCGACCGCCGGCCGACCCCGGAACACCTCGCCCACGTCCGCGAATCCCGTCGCCGGGTCGCCGACGCTGCGGCAAAGCGCGGCAGGTCCGACCCCATCCTAGGGGCGACGTAGATGTCCCGTCAATCGAACCCCGCACAATCTCACGATGCTTGAAAACCGCAGCGCAAACGCGGTTTCCGATCAGGCAAGTCCCGCCGCACCAGGCCGGATCGCCAGCACCATCGCGATAATGACCCGTGCATAAATCCCTGCGATAACGTCATCGCCGACGACGCCCCACCCTCCCGGGCACCGCTTTTCCACCCAGTTCGCGGGCGGAACCTTCAGAATGTCGAACACGCGCTCCAGAACCCACGCCCCCACCGCCAGTTGCCACGACCACGGCAGGAACGCCACCGCGATCAGGTATCCGGCCACCTCATCCCAGACCAGCACGCGGCTGTCTTTCTCCCCCAGCATCCGATCGCCCACATCATGAACCGCGACCGACAGCCCGCAGAACACGACGATGACGGCTGCCCAGAGGATCGGCGTCGCGTGGATCCCCTCCGCAAGCACCCAGTACGCGGGGATTCCCACCGCCGCCGCCGCGACGGTCCCCGATGCCGGAAGGTGTCCGATCGGACCGAACGATCCGATCGCCAGCAGAGCGCGATGCAGCGCCGGTCTGGACGACGCCGGGTCGCGCGAAGGTGCTGAAGAAGTCCTCATCCCGGTCATCTTCGGTCCACCCGTGGTGAACCGTCAAAGTCGAGGACAGGCAAACGCTTTCGACGTGACGATCCGCAGCCTTCAATAACCCCGCCGGGCTACCCGGTTTCGCCGAGACCGTGATGACTGATCACGCTGTATTTCGGACCGCGCGACGAGAGGTCCGACGCCATCAGGACGAGTTCATCGACGCCCTCGACCCCGCCGCGGAACGTCGCGCCTTCGACGGCGCGCCGCGCCGCGCCGCCGGAGCGGTCCTCCTTCAGCCGGCCTAGCGTGATATGCGGTCGAAACGGCTTGCCGTCCGACGGATATCCGAGTTCCGCCAGCGCCCGGTCCACGTTCTCCGCCAGGCGCGCGAGGTCGCCGGTCTCCTCCTCGGCGCCCGCCCAGATGACGCGCACCCGGCCCGCCGCCGGAAAGCAGCCCAGCCCCTCGACGCGAAGGTCCACCGGCTCCACCTCCCTCGCCTGCGCCGTCAGCGCCTTCGCCAGCGCCTCGACCTGTCCGACCGGCGCGTCCCCGATGAACCGGACGGTCAGGTGCAGCGCGTCCTCGTGCGTCCAGCGAACCTCGGGACATTCCGGCGCGAGTCGCCGCTGCGCGTCCGCCAGTTTGCGCCGAACCCCCGGCGAAAGCTCCACCGCCACAAAAAGCCGCAAGGTCTGCTGATACGGGATCACTCTCTATCTCTATCTCGATCTCGATCTCGAAGAGAAGCTCGCAATTCAGGTGGATGCAAGGAAAACATAGCAGCCGCAACGGACGGCTGGAATTAAGAAATAAGTTCCGAAAATATACTCTCGCTTTATTTTTTTCAAGTGTAAGATCATCGAAGTTCAACAGACTTGTCAACGAGACGTGAGTTCTCACGGATCCCGAGTGTTGGCGATCCTATCTTTCGAACCTGCCGTAAAAAAACTCGGAGGCAAGTTTGCTTGGCTGGATGCGGTTGGGTTTAGGGCGTCTTAGGAGAAAGGGGCTGTCGTGATTCAAAATGCGAGTACAAGACGGGGTTTCACCTTGACGGAGTTTGTGGTGGTCGGCACGGCAACGATGCTGCTTTTTAGTATGGTTGGGCGCATGTCGCAGGTCATGCGCGACTCATCCAAGATTGTCACATGTCAAAATAACCTGCGTACCCTGGGCTGGGCGCTGTCCGTGTACACGCAGGAGAATGATTATTACCCGGGAGGGCATTGGCAAGGGGAATCACCTCGGTGGATTTACGTGTGGAACGCGCGTCTGCGTCAAGTTCTGGACGGTAATCTTGACACGTTCCACTGTCCTGATGCCCCTCAAGATTTTGCATGGATTCCGAAATATGAGAAGGACTGGCGCCCCTGGCCGCCGAACGAGAGCTGGCCTCGATACGGCTATTACGAGGATGAGGTTCCGCACATGGGCGATCCTTACAACACCAGGCTCTACTTTTCCTACGGGTATAACGAAAGCGGGAATCGGGAGATGTTTTCTGGTCAACGAGGATTAGGGATGCATCCGGATCCTGAGGACTACGAGAGGTGGGGGTATCTGGCCGAGGTGCCCGTTGAAGCCGTGGTGAATCCTGCCGACATGATTGCGATCGGCGATTCGAGGGGAGACGGCGATGATGACCACGTCATTTATGGTCGTCCGAAGTTTATACCAGGCGGAGAGTGGCCTCAAAATCGTTGGCCCGGCGAACGTCATCGCCAGGGCGCCAATATCGTTTTTTGCGACGGGCATGTCGAGTGGGATCGGCGCGACAACTGGGTGACGGCGAAGTCCCTGCCCAATCCTGAAGCTCGAGGCCGCGGATATACACTCACCGCCCAACGGCGATGGAACAGCGACAATCAGCCGCATATGCTCGATGACTTGAGTGATTCCGATCACCAGTGAGCCAGCCGCTAACGGAGGCTTGGAATCTCTAATCAAGACGCAACATATGCAGGTATTCCTCGAGCCGGGCGTCGAATTCGCGGCGGGTCAGCGTGCGCAGGCGCCCGACGGAGAAGTCCTCGATCGTGAACGACGCCGCGACCATCCCGCGCGCCACCGCCCGGCGCAGCGACGCCGGGCCCGCGTCGCCGCACTGCGCGAGGAATCCGAGGATGCCGCCGGCGAACGTGTCGCCGGCGCCCGTCGGGTCGCAGACGCGCGTCGTCGGGAAGGCGGGCAGCGAGGTCGTGCCCCGCTCCGTCACGAGCAACGCGCCGTTCTCGCCCTTCTTGACCACGGCGAACTTCGGTCCGTAGGTCAGGAGTTTCTGCGCGGCCTCGACGAGATTCACCCGGTCGGTCAGCTCCCGCGCCTCCGCGTCGTTGATGATGACGCCGTCCACCAGCGAGAACACTTCCAGCAGGGCGCTTCGCTGGGTCCGGATCCAGAGGTTCATCGTGTCACAGACGATCAGCCTGGGGGCGTGAAGCTGCTGAATCAGCGCCTTCTGAAGCCCCGGATGCGTGTTCGCCAGGAAGACGACTCGGCTGTCCAGAAACGACGCGGGCACGGGCGGCGGCGCTTCAGCAAGGACGTTCAGATGAACGTTGAGCGTCTCGGCCTCGTTCATCGCGCCTTCGAATTTCCCCGACCAGCGGAAGGTGCGGCTGCCTTTGCGCACCTCGAGTCCGGCGAGGTCGATCGGGCGGGCCTCCAGCACGCGGCGGAACTCCGGCGGAAAATCCTCGCCGACGACGCCGACGAGGCGCACGGGCGAGAACTGCGAGGCAATCAGGGAGAAGTAAACCGCCGATCCGCCGAGCACGCTCTCCGCATGCCCGAAGGGCGTAATGACCGTGTCGATCCCGATGCTTCCCGTAACCAGCAAGGACATGATCGTTGTTGTACCGGACGGACGCCGCGCCGAAAAGCGCGGAAAGCGCCGGCGATCCGGGACATTCTTGAAGCCCCGCGCCCCCTCGCCTATCCTCCGCCGCATGATTCAACATGCCGAGGTTCGCGATCTGCCGCGCCGCGTCGGCGCCGTCGTGACGCTGTCCGGGTGGGTGGTGAAGAACCGCCCCAGCGGAAAGCTGGTCTTCTTCGAGTTCCGCGACGGGACCGGCGTCTGCCAGTGCGTCGTCGAACGCACGGAGAAAACCGAGGGTTTCTTCGATGCCGCCAAGCATCTGTCGCAGGAGGCGGCCGTCGTGGTCACGGGAACGGCGCGCCCCGAGGATCGGGCGGCCGGCGGATTCGAGATGCACGTGACGGACCTCGCGGTGGCGGGTCTTTCCGCGGACTACCCGATCACCCCGAAACCGCACGGGATCGACTTCCTGTTCAAGCGGCGCCACCTCTGGTTCCGCTCGCAACGGCAGTGGATCATCCTGCGCATCCGCGCGACGATCGTCGACCAGATCCGCCGGTTCTTCAACGACAACGGCTTCGTCCTGATCGACACGCCGATCTTCGCCCCCGCCGCGGGCGAAGGCTCGCAGACGCTCTTCAAGGTGGATTACTTCGGCGAACCGGTCTACCTCGCGCAGACGGGTCAGCTCTATCTCGAAGCCGCCTGCATGGCGCATCGCAAAGTGTACTGCTTCGGGCCCACCTTCCGCGCGGAGAAAAGCAAGACCCGCCGTCACCTGACCGAGTTCTGGATGGTGGAACCGGAAATCGCCTACGCCTCGCTTTCCGATGTCCTCGACGTGGCGGAGGACTTCGTCTGCTCGCTGGTTGATCGTGTGCTGCGCGATCATCAGCGCGATCTGATCGAGCTGGGGCGCGACGTGACGCAGCTCGAACGCATCCGCAAACCCTTCCATCGCATCCGTTATGACGACGCCGCCGAGCTCCTTCGCGGACCGCGACCGAAGGAACTGCTGGATCGCGATCTCGCCGGAAAGACCGCGCGCCTCGCCGAACTGGACCAGCGCGTCGCCGAGCTGGAGGACCGTCAGAAGCAAGGCGGCGTCAAGCAGTGGGAGAAGGACAAGGCCGCCGCCGAAGTCATCGACCTGCGCGAGGAGCGCGGCGAACTCGCCGAGCAGATCGCCAACATCCCGCATCATCTCAAGCTCGCCTCCGAGTTCGCCTGGGGCGGCGACCTGGGCGGGTCGGATGAGACGATCATCTCGCGCCTGCACGACCGCCCGGTGTTCGTCACGCATTATCCGAAGCACGTCAAGGCCTTTTACATGCGCGAGGCGCGCGACAACCCGAAGGTGGTCGAGAACTTCGATCTGCTCGCGCCGGAGGGATTCGGCGAGGTGATCGGCGGGTCGGCGCGCGAGGAGGACTACGACCGCCTTTTGCACCGCATTCACGAGGAAGGCCTGCCGCAGGAGGACTACGAGTGGTACCTCGACCTGCGCCGCTACGGCTCGGTCCCTCACGGCGGCTTCGGCCTCGGCGTCGAACGCACCGTCGCGTGGATCTGCAACCTCAAGCACATCCGCGAGGCGATCCCCTACCCGCGCATGATGGGGCGCTTTTATCCGTGACGCGTCGCGGTTTGATCGGCTCGGCGTGAGATCCTTCGGCGGCGGGGATTCGAGTCAACGCACTTCCGTTGCGCGGCGACTTTCCAGGTGTGATGCAAGCGCCGCGTGAAGAGTTCTCCGGTTGTCCGATCCGGTTGCGCTTTTCCTCCACCTCGTTCGGGATATCCGAGGCACGACCCGGGTTCTCGTATCGGGGGCGCGTGCGCGTGAAGCTGGAGAAACACGGTCGTGAGGAGAGGAGAGGGATATCGGGTGGGTTGCTCATTTGAAGGGAAATCGCGGCGCAAAAAGGGTTATCGCTGCCGGGTGGGGCATGCGGCCTTGGTATGATCGCGGAATTCCGTGTCGGGGCGCGGCGCGGTCGGGAGTGTCGGGGATGGAACTGGGCGCGATCGCCTGTACCGAAGAGCAGCGGGAACTCCGCCTTCACAAGCTGATCGACCTCGCGCTGCACTACCGCGGGTGGACGAAGCACCAGCTTGCTGACGCGCTGAACCGTCACGTGACGAAGCTGTATCCCGGCGGCAATCCGAAGCTGGACTTCGTCGTCGGACTGGCGCAGGTGCTGGACTGGCCGATCGAGACGGTCATCGACTTCATCTGGTTTGATGATTCGTCGCTGAGTTCGGCGGCGGAGGGGGCGACGTTCGATCAGCTTGACGAAGCGGCGATGACGGCGTTCCGCAACGCCGATTACCGCGGCATGTTGGGCATCGCGCAGCGGGCGTTCTCCGCGGCGCAGACGCCGCAGCAACGGGCGCTGGCGTGCCAGCGGCAGGCCGGGGCGTGGGATTTGCTCGGACAATCGCACAAGTCGCTGGAGATGCTGCGCCGCGGACTTCAGCAGGTGCCGATCTCGGACGGTCTGCGGTTGATGCTCGAGTCGAACCTGGCGTACGAGCTTCTCGTGCAGGGGGAGATCACCGAGGCGCGAGGGATTGCGCAGCTCGTTCTGGACTGGTTCAACGATCACCCGCCGCAAGGTCGCCGCGACACCGGCACGCGGGGCTTCGCGTACTACGTGCGCGGGCGGATATCGCTGCGCATGCTTCAATTTCCGCTGGAGGATCCGCGTTCGCACGCGGACGCCGCGTACACGGATCTCGCGCGGGCGCGGGACATTTTCAACGGACTTCACGGCGAGTTCGGCGACGAGCAGACGTTCAGCATCGCGAACACCTGCGCCGGGGGATTGCTCGAGGCTGAAGCGGCGCGCGGCGACATCGCGCCGGGCGAGGCGGTCGCGCGGATTCTGGCGAAGCTGGACGAGACGGATGACCTGCCGGTCGGCGACCTGCTGGAGAGCTTCGGGTGGTGGTGCATCTTCGGGGCGAACATCGCCTTTCGCCACCTGACGGGGAACGAGCAGCAGCGGGCGATCGCGGTGTTCACGAACAAGGGGCTGGAGATCGCCAACCGGCTCAATAACTGGGTCATCCGCGAGCGCGTGCTGAACATGGAGTATCGCGTGTACCAGGCGTTCAAGGAGCAGGTGGGGGAAGAGGCGGATTTTGTCATTGATGAGGAAGACCTGCGGCTGATCACCGGGGCGGTGGGGCAGTTCCCGCTCTTCCGGCGGTTGGGCTGGCAGATCATCCGGACGGCGAAAGTGGTGGATTCGAGTTAGTCCCTTTTTCTTGAAAGGACTCAGACGTGGTGAAGGCGCGAAGAGCACTGTGGATGGGGGTCGTGGCGGGGTTGGTGGTGGCGGGCAGTTCGGGTGCGGCGCTGGCCGCGGGAGAAGTGCCAAGTCAGTGGCAGGGGATGATGATCGAGTCGGCGGACGGTTTTGTCGGCTGGCTGTTGAACCTGATCGTGCAGTTCCTGTCTCCGTGACGGCGGCGGCGAACGGATCGAAGCGAGGCCGGCCGCGGGACCGAGGGGGTTCCCGCGGCCTGCGTCGTTTTCCGGACGCCTCATCGGGCGGCGCGGAGAAAATCGCCGTCCGGTTCGTCCTCCGCGACGGGGCGGGGCGGGGCCTGCGGTCGAGCGCCGGCGAAGCGTTGCTCGCGAATCAGTTCATCCAGCGTGAACTTCGCACCGCACTCAGGACACCGGGACTCGCTGAGTCCGACGAGCGAGTAACCGCATCGTGGACAGGTGACGTTGACGACGCCCTCGGAAGTCAGGACCGGGCGTCCGGCGCGATACCGCGCGTACCCTCGGGCGACGACGAGGAACGTCCCGCCCCCGGCAAAAAGAATGATCGCCGCGATCCAGATTTCCTCGTTGGCCGCGGCCCGATCGACGAAGATGCACAGGGGGATCGCGCAGACCCAGATCGCCGTGACCTGAAAGACCGCGGTCAGACCGGCGCGGAAACGCCGGTATCCCCGCCAGATCCACGGCAGGGTCAGGCACCAGACCGTCCCTGCGATCGCCAAGGCGAGCGCGACGTGCTCCTCATCCACGCGGCGCATCGCATACGAGACGAGCCGCCCGCTCGGGTCGGTGTAGCTGACCGTCCGCGGCGGCATGACGCTGTCGAAAACGGCGAGCCCCAGCATCGCGGCGCCGCCGAGAACCGCGGCGGCCACCAGGCTCATCAGGAGGCGCGTGAACCAGTCCGGACGGTCGGTCGCCAGCAGGCGCGTCCACAGCGGTTCCGGTTCGGTGTTCGGATCGTTCGGAAGAGCATTCATCGGCTGTTGCACCCCTTGTCTGTATTCGGTCGGCGAGGCTGCGGTATTTCGGGGCGCCGGCCTGCGCCGCGCCGCTCTGTCATCCTCCGACAAACCGGGCGTACAAGGAGCGCGCCACCTCGGGTTCCTTCGTACCCTTGATGATCGCCCTTCCATCGCGGAAGAGCGTCAGCGTCAGATCGCCGATCCGCGTCTGAAGCATGAAGGCGTTGACCTGGGGGGGTTCGGCGGTTGCACGGCGGATTTTCCCGGCGATGAGGTCCAGATCCACGCGAAGCCCGGCCGGCGGTTGAAGCTGGACGGCGTCGCGCCCGCAGAGGGTGACGTGGCTGGAGGACATGCGCCCGTCAAGATAGTCGAAGCGACGCATTCCGCAGCAGGGGCAGTCTCGGGCGGCGCGGGCGGCGGCGACGTTGAGCGTCGTGACGCGCCCCGTCCAGGCGTCCACGGTCATCAGCCCGCGGACGCACTCGGCGCGAAGTCCGGACAGCAGTTTCATGCCTTCCAGCGCCTGAAGCGCCGCGACAATCCTGACGGCGCTGCCGAGCACGCCGGCGGTGTCGCAGGTGGGGTTCATCTCCGGCGGCGGGGCGGACTCGAAGACGCAGCGCAGACAGGGCGTTTGTCCGGGAAGCACGGTCATAACCAGCCCGGAAGCGCCGATGACCGCGCCGTAAACCCAGGGCCGGCTGGTGCTCACGGCGAGATCGTTGATGAGGAAGCGCGTCTCGAAGTTGTCCGTGCCGTCGAGGAGGATCTCGCAGGACTGCGCCAGGGCGGCGGCGTTGTCGGGGTTGAAGTCGACGACGTGCGGATCGACTTCGACCTGAGGGTTGATCCGGCGGAGCCTGCGGGCGGCGGCGACGGCCTTGGGTTCGCCGCGCGTCAGGTCGTCTTCATCAAAGAGCACCTGGCGCTGGAGGTTGTCGCGTTCGATGTAATCCCGGTCGCAGATGCGCAGCGCGCCGATGCCGGCCCGCACGAGCGTGTCCGCGATCACGGTCCCCAGTGCGCCGCAGCCGACCAGCAGCGCGCGGGCAGACATCAGGCGGCGTTGCGCTTTCTCCCCGAAGGGTTCAAAGAGGATCTGGCGGGAATACCGGGACAGGCGGTCATCCATCGTGGCTCATCCGGCGGTCGGGTCGCCGACCGCCGGCACATGTTACGTGACGGACGAGGGCGCGGTCCACCCGCGTTCGGCTACGTGTCGATCGGGTGACGACGGGCGTCTCAGCCGGCGGGCGCTAACGCCGGGGCGTGATGGTCGTCAGGGGTGAAGACGCCGCGCTCGCGGATCCGTTGGAGGTACGCCGGACACGGATCCGGGTAAGCACCCGGATCGGGGAGGTTCCAGCGGGAGAACAAGCGCTCGTTATCGGTCCGACCGACGTCCAGGTCCGCGAGTTTGCGGTCGTCGTGGTGCTCGTCATGATCGATCAGCGCCTCGGGACACCCGAGGACGAGGAGTCGGTGTTCCTCCTGAATCCGCAGGGCCAGGTCCGGATCGAAACCGAAGAACCGGTAGCCCTCGTCGGCATAACCGATTTCCGCCAGCAACGAGCGCCTCAACAGACCGAAGTTGGCATAAGGCCGCCCGCGCACGTGACAGATGCAGTACCTCACCCCGTCTCGAACAACGTGATGCAGGACGTTCCGGTCGCTGGACCAGGTATGATAAAGGGCGACCATCCCGACGTCGGAAAGGTCCGGGCGCTCGATCATCCGGATCGCGGCGTCGAAGGCGCCCGGTCGGGGGCGGGCGTCATCGTTGAGCCAGGTCACGTAGCGTCCGCGCGCCGCCCTGAACCCGCGGTTGAACGCCTTGACGGCCCCCTCGCGGCGTTCTTCAAAGATCACCCGGGCGTCGCGGCGGGATCGAAGGTACGCGGTGGTGCCGTCGGTCGAGGCGCCGTCCACGATGATGACCTCGTGCGGGAGGGTGACCGCGTGTGTGATCTTGTCCAGACAAGCCTTGAGCCGGTCGAGTCGATTGCAAGTCGGGACGACGATGGAAACAATAAGGTTCGGGGTGTTGTGGCGAGCTGCCGGATTCATCCTTCCGCATATCGGCGGAAGCGGCTTGCGGTGTGCAGCGTGGGCGGACCTGGCCGGTCGCCTGGGGAGCGGGACAAGATGATGATCCTCAATCTGATCGTGGTCTGCGGTTTTGCGGGTTCCTATCCGGCGCAGGATCGTTCCGCGCCGCCGGTGGCGCGGGAGTCGCGCGAAGACTCCGGCGGGTTGTGGCCGACCGGGCGGATGATGGACCTGATGATCGCCCGGTGGGCGGAGATGGTGGCGGACCGGTATGAGCTGGACGAGGCGCAGAAAGGCGACCTGACCGCGAAGATGCAGAAGCGGTGGGGCGGATTCGCGCGGGAGAACGAGAAGGACTTCAAACCGCTGATGAACGACTTCATCGAGATGCGTCTTCAGATGGAGGCGCCGACAAAGGAGCAGGTCGTGGAGTGGAGCGGGCGCGCGGGGAAGGCGTTCGACCTTTTTGAGAAGCAGATCGCCGACGGCGCCGAGGAAATGCGCGGCATCCTCCGCGAGGATCAGCTCGGCAAGTTCGAAGGCGACCTGCTGGGGTTCAAGGCCGGCATGCAGTTCGCCCGCACGCAGCTCGGGCGCTGGCAGCAGGGCGAGTTCAACGAGCGCGAGTTCTGGGATCCGCCCCTGGCCGTGCGGCGCGAGCGCCGCGCCGCCGAGGAAGCACGGGAGCGGGTGGAAGCGGAGCGCGCCAAGACCGAGGAGGCCGCCAAGGCGGGCGAGTCGCCGACGGATCAGATCGGGGCGGAGGTGGACGCGTGGACGAAGTACGTCGAGGAGTTCATCAGCCGGTTCCAGCTTGATGAGGCGCAAACGAAATCCGCCAACTCGATCCTCAAGGAAATGAAAGACCGGGCCCTCGTTCACCGCGACGCCAACAAGGCTGAGATTGATCGCCTTGAAAAGAAGATCGCCGAGCACGACGGGACGGAGGAAGAACTCAAGGAGATCGAGGCTCAGCTCGTCAAGGTTTACGGCCCGATCGACGCGATGTTCGAGGAGCTTCAGCGCCGGCTGGACCCGATCCCCACGTCCGAGCAGAAGGCCCGCGCCAGTCGCGCCGAGGCGAGGAAAGGCGAGTCGAAGGACGCTCCGACGGACGAGCCGAAAAAGCCGCGGAACCGGTGACGCCCGCCGCCGCGGCGCGGACCTGGGGCGCTTGTTCCTGAACCGGGAAGTCCGCGGGACGGTGACGCGCGCGAAGTCGGCGAGTACACTCCGCCGCGCATGCCTTTTCTGCTTCGCAATATCCGCCTTGAACTGGAAGAACCGGAGGACGCGCTGCCGGCGCGCGTCGCCGCGCGTCTCCGCGTTCCCCCGACGGCGGTGCGCGCGTACGCGATCGTTCACCGGGCGCTGGACGCCCGCCGCAAGGATGATCTTCACTTCCGATATCAGGTGGAGGTGGCGTTGGACGGAGGCGAACCGCGCGAGCGGAGTTGCGTCCGGCGTCTGCGGCCCGCCGAAGTCGCGTGGCTTCGCGCCGCGCCGTATCCAGCGCCGGAGGAAGGCGGGGAACCGCTGGTCAACCGGCCGATTATCGTCGGGTTCGGACCGGCGGGCATGTTCGCCGCGTTGCGCCTGGCGGAACTGGGCTACCGGCCGCTGGTGCTGGAGCGGGGGCAACCGGTGCGCCGGCGGCATCGCGACATTCTTCAGCGTTACTACCGCTTCCGCGATTTCGACCCGGAGTCGAACCTCCTCTTCGGCGAGGGTGGCGCGGGCACTTACAGCGACGGCAAGCTTTACACGCGCGTCCACGACCCGCTTACGAAGGAGATCCTCGTCCGGCTGTATCAACACGGCGCGGACCCCGACATCCTCGTCAATGCCCGGCCTCACATCGGCAGCGACCGCCTTCCGCGCATCTGCTGGCGCCTCCGGGAGGCGATCGAGCGCCTCGGGGGTGAGGTGCGTTTCGGGGCGCGGGTCGAGGATGTGCGGATTGAGACAGACCGGCTTGCGGGGCTTCGGGTGGGCGACGCGTGGTGGGAGACCGGCCCGGTGCTGCTGGGGATCGGTCATTCCGCGCGAGACACCTACCGGATGCTCGATCGCCGCGGGGTCCGCCTCGAAGCGCGCCCGTTTCAGATCGGCGTACGCATCGAGCATCCGCAGGCGCTGGTGGATCGCTGGCAGTACGGCGCGGCGGCGGGACATTCCCGGCTTGGACCGGCGGAATATCATCTCGTCGCGAAGGGCGCCTGCGGCGACGCGGGAGACCTCTTCAGCTTCTGCATGTGCCCGGGCGGAGAAATCCTCCCGACGAACGAGTCCGAAGGATTGATCGCCACCAACGGGGCAAGCCGGTCGCGGCGCGGCGGACGCTTCGCCAACAGCGGGCTGGTCATCACGGTCGATCCCCGCGTCGCGGGACCGTCGGCGCTGGAGGGACTGGCGTATCAGGAGCGCTGGGAGCGTCTCGCGTACGAGGCGACGGGGGGAACCTACTGCGTTCCCGCACAGCGAGCGACGGATTTCCTGGCGGATCGGACCTCCGACGGCGTGCTGGAGACGAGTTTTCCGCTGGGAGCCGCGTGGACGCGCCTGAGGTCGATCCTCCCGGCGGAAGTCGCGGAGGCGCTTGCCCGCGGGCTGCCGATGTTGGACGGGCGCATGCCCGGTTATGCCGGGGAAGACGCGATCCTGACGGCGCCCGAGACCCGCGCCAGCGCTCCGGTCCGGATCGTTCGAGACCCGACCTCTCGCGTCGCCTGCGGGGTGGACGGACTTTATCCGATCGGCGAGGGCGCGGGATATGCCGGGGGCATCATCAGCGCCGCGATCGACGGCTGGCGCACGGCGGACGCGGTCGTCGCCCGCCACCGGCGTCCGTGAGACGATCGTTGCGGCGTGTTTTCCGATAAGATGAGCATGACCTCGCCGGTTCAGACGGCCGACCGCGCGGAGGGGTGAAGCGGAGGCGCATGAGCGAGCATTTCAATTTCGGGGAACGTCTCGGTCCGCTGGTCGAGAAGGTGGTCCAGAGTTACTGGGTGGACGGACGGACGCGGCACATCGACCGGCAGTATCTGCCGTCGCGGGCGAGGATCATCGAGCTGACGGAGCTGCTGCTGGAGCTGGTCTTCCCGGGGTTCTTCGGAAGGCAGAACCTGACGACGCACAACGTGGCGTTTCACGTCGGCGACCTGCTCCCGCGGGTCGGGGAGCTGACGTACACCCAGATCCTGAATTGCCTCTGCTACGAGGCCGAGGCGAGGCTTGAAGGCCGCGTCGACGAACCTGCCTGCGAGGGCCGGGCGCGAGCGCTGACGCTTCAGTTCGTTGAGCGCATGCCCGCGGTGCGGGAGATGCTCGGGGGCGACGTGCAGGCGGCGTTCGACGGCGACCCGGCGGCGCTCAACCTCGACGAGGTGGTTCTCGCGTATCCGGGGCTTTTCGCCACGGCGGTTTACCGTCTTGCGCATGAGTTGTACCGCCTGCACGTGCCGATGATGCCCAGGATCATGTCGGAGTGGGCGCACATGATGACCGGCGTGGACATTCACCCCGGGGCGCGGATCGGGCGCGGGTTCTTCATCGACCACGGCACGGGCGTCGTCATCGGCGAGACCACCGACATCGGCAACAACGTCAAGATCTACCAGGGCGTGACGCTCGGCGCGCTGTCGATCCCGAAGGATGAGCGCGGCCGCGCCATCCGCGGGCGAAAGCGCCACCCGACGGTGCAGGACAACGTCACGATCTACGCCAACGCGATCGTGCTCGGCGGGGACACCGTCGTCGGCGAGGGGGCGATCGTCGGCGGGTCCGTCTTCGTCACCACCAGCGTGCCGCCGATGAGCACCGTCACATTCAAACCGCCGGAGCTGCACTTCAAGACGAAATCCGCCGGCGCCCCGGCGCCGACGAGCGATCGTCCGGGGCAGATCATGCCGGATTACGAAATCTGATCCGCGAGGTCACTGACGCGCGGTCCAGTCCGCACCGGCATATTTCAGCACCAGGGCGTCCGCCTCGGTCAGCTCGTCAGTCGCCCACGTCCCGGCCCGCGCGTCGAGCGGCGCGCCCGCCGCGTCGAGGAGCCGGCGCGGGAAATCCTCGCGCAGAAACCGCACCGCCTCCGGCGGTGACACGCCGAGCAGGGCGACCGGTTGCTCCGCGAAGCGGCTCCCGACAATGACGCTCCCGTGCTGGAGGACCGCCCGAGTCGTGCGGCGCTGGGCGCTGCCGGCGATCTTGTCGTCGCCGACGAGAACGTCGAAGCAATGCCGCCGAGCGAAGCAGAAGAAAGGCCCCCGCGCCGCGCCGGAGTCGTCGTTCGCGCACCCGCGCCACGCCTGAACCCCCAGCGCCGACAGGCACGCGATCACCGCGTCATGCGCCCGCTCGTAAAGCGCGTTCGGACCGCCCGACAGCAACGCGTGTCCGTGCGGAAGGGCGAACGAATACGTCAGCTCAAGGTCGTGCAGGATCGCCCCGCCGCCGGTGAGCCGCCGGACCACCGCCAGCGACCGCAGATCAGCCGAAAGCGCGGACGTCGCGTCCGCGGATTGAAAATACCCGAGCGAAATCGTCGGCTCGCGCCACTCGTACAAGCGCAGCGTCGGCGGCGACAACCCCTCACCGACGCGCGCCAGCAGCGCCTCGTCGCGCGCCATGTTGGCGACCCCGGAGAGCGGTTCGTCCTGAAGAACGCGAAGCTGATCGACTCTCGTCGTCACGGTTCCGTCCGGTCGCCGATCGATGTGGACGCGCCGCGTCGGCTCGGGCGTTCCGCTCGCGTGTCAACTCCGTCAAGGAGATAACGTCGGCGTGATCACGATCGTGTTCGAGTCCGGTCCGACGTCGAAGTCCGTCGTCGCCGCGCAGGTGTACGAGAACGTGCGGCCCAGGTCGTCTTCCTGCACCGTGAACACGGCGGTTCCGCTGAAGGCGTTGGACTGAAGCCGTCCTTCCTCGTCCGGGAAGAAATTGAAGAGCACCTGCTCGCCTTCGGGCGGGTCACCGGTCAGCGAACACGTCAGCAGCACCTGCTCGAACAATCCCGGGGTCGGGTTGCTGACCGTCAACTGCACCGCCAGACTCGGCTCCTCGCCCCCACCCCCGTTATCGTTGGAGTTGGCGTTTTCGTTCTGGTTCGAGTTCAGGTTGACGTTGGAATTGCCACCGCCACCCCCGCCTCCGCCCCCACCGCCGGGCGGGAAGTTGTCCGGGTTCAGGATCCCGCCGCAGCCGATGCCTACGCCCGCCACGACGGCAGCACTGAGAAGCAAAACTTCAAAAATAAAAGATACTCGTTCTTTCATGATACCTCTGACCGAGGGATGTCCTCAGATCGCGTTTTATTCCGCTTTCTCACCAGTTCCGCGCAAGCTCCTGTTGCTTGAAGGGATTGAGGACGGGACCGTCTCAACCTCAGGCTGGGAGATTCCGCGTAAATGCCTGCCGGATTTGTACGTCCGGGTTTCGTTTCCCGTCAAGATCTGCGGCCCCCCCCGCCGCACCATCAAGACCGGCGACGCGCGGTTGAGCCTCCCGGCAGGTTGACTTTCCTGCCGCCTTTGAGGATTGTGACGGATTCGACGACCCAGCCTGAGCCGATCGGGACCGAGTGCCGATAAACCGCTGGTCAGTGTGGGTTTAAGTAGTGAGAAGACCGCCGGCGCCCCCCGGGGCAGGAGTTGGTTGGATGCGGTCCCGTGTGACGACAGTTCGGTTGATTCTGGTCGCCGCCCTCGTCGGCCCGACGGTGGGCTGCAACTCAATCCTCAATGAGTGGTTGAACCCCTCGATTCCGGGCAACTTCCGGGAAAACCGGACGATGTCGATCCGCACCGCCCTCACCGTCGAGGATGTTCCGGGAACCATCCCGGGCGCCACCGAACCGACGCATGACGACCTGGTTCCGAAACCGGTGTCGTACCGCCTCGGTCCGGGGGACATCGTCGCCGTCGAGATTGAGGAGCTAAGGCAGGTCGGGGTTCCGTGGCAGGGACGGTTTCAGGTCAGCGAAGTCGGAGAGTTGCCGCTGCCGGTCGTCGGGCGGCTCAAGGTCGCCGGGATGACGCCGCTGCAGATCGAGGACCGGATCCGTGAGCGCTTGATCGAAGACCAGGTTCTCACCGATCCGAAAGTGCTGGTGCTTCCGCTCGACGTGTACGAGGCGAAGTACATGCTTTTCGGCGTCGGGGTCAGCGCGTCGGACAACTCGCCGCTCCGCGCGGGGCGGATTTCGATCGTTCGCCCGGATCTCGATGTCCTTGAGGCGATCAACGACGTCGGCGGGCTGAATGAGTTCGTCACGGAAGTGTACATCTTCCGTCAGGAACCGCCCGTCGATCGCAGGGAAGCGTCCGAAACGCCTTCGGGTTCGGAAGCGACGCGCGAAGAAGAAGAAGAAGCGCCGCTCGACACGACGGCGCCTTCGGCCGAACCTGAGAAGTCCGCGGAGGAGGAACTTCTTGAAGCGGTGATCGCTCAGAACACGGCCGCGGGGCAGGGTGACAAGGCCGCGCCTCCGGGCGGTCCTCCTCAGGATGCCGCCGACGTGACGCGCTCCGGGGACTCGGATGCGGATGTCGCGCCTGATACGCTTTACATTTACCAGGACGGCGCTTTCATTCCGAATCCGGAGCGTGCGGCTGAAGGCGATGACCGTCCTCGGTCCGTCCCGGTCGAGCGACTTCCGCTTTATGAGGCGATCCAGTCGACGGTGGACTGGTCGCGGATCGCCGGAGAGACCTCTTACCGGATCATCCGCATTCCGGCGGAGGCGTTGCGGGCGGGCGATCCGGAGTACAAAGTCATTGTCCGTCCCGGAGACGTGATCCGGATCGTCAGCGGCGAGATCGGCGTCTACTACGTGATGGGGCAGGTCGGGCGCACCGGGCCTTTCACGTTTAACTCGGAGCAGGTGACGCTCAAGTCCGCGATCGCGGCGGCGGGCGGGCTGGGGCCGCTTGCGTGGCCCACGAACTGCACGATCTACCGCCGTCACGGATTGCGTGAGCAGATGATCCAGGTGGACCTCGACGCGATCTTCGCGGGCAAGGAGGACGACGTGACGGTCCTCCGCGGCGACATCATCAACGTCGGAACGAGTCCCTTTGCACCGTGGCTGGCGCGCCTGAGGGCGCTGACCCTTCCGAACCCGACGGCGACGGTGGGTTACGCCTTCACGTACTCGCGGAACTTCGCGGACATCGACTCGTTCGCGGTGCAACCGAACCCGGCGACGCGCCCCAGCAAATTTGAGCAGCTTTTCCCGTGACCCGACGATATCCCAGTGATGACCGCCACACCGATGACAGGACGCTCGCCGCTGGAGCGTTTTCACGCCGCCCCGTCTGCGTGGATCAGGACCGCGCTGGTTGCGGCGGTGTTCACCGCGTTTTTCTGGCGGACGTTCACGAATCACTTCGCGTACAAGTGGACGCACGACGGAAACTGGACCCACGGCTGGCTGATCCCGCTGCTTTCCGCGTATTTTCTCTGGATTCGCCGGGACGACCTGCGGCGGACCGAGGCGCGTCCGGCGTGGACCGGGGCCGTGGTGCTGACCGCAGCGGTCGCGGCGTATCTGTACTTCTCGTGGATCCAGCCGATCCGGTATGTGCAGGGGCTTTGTCCGGTTGCGGCGCTGGCGGGGACGGTGTTGCTGCTCGGCGGGTGCTCGTATCTGCGCAAGACCGGGTTTGCGGTCGCGTACCTGCTGCTGGCCGTGCCGCTGCCGCAGGGCGTGTACGTCGAATTGACCTTTCCGCTGCGCCAGTTGGCGTCGGCGCTTGCGGGAGCGGTTCTGTCGCTGCTGCCGAACGTGCAGGTCGAGGTTCACAACGTCATCATCGACTACGTGCGCTTCGACACGGGTTCGGCGGGGTTCCTCAACGTCGAGGAGGCGTGCAGCGGGATGCGGCTGATGATGTCGTTCGCGGCGTTGTCGCTGGCGTACGCGCACCTGGCGAAGGCGTCGGCGTGGGGACGGGCGGCGATCGTGCTGGCGTGCCTGCCGATCGCGGTGCTGTGCAACGCGGCGCGGGTCGTGACGACGGGGTTGTTCGTCATTTACGAGCGCCCCGATCTGGCGCGGGGCACGCCGCACATGCTGCTGGGAATTGCGACGCTTTTCCTCGCCCTCGGGATGTTCGCCGTCGTCAACTGGATCTTGACGCACCTGTGGGTGGAGGACGGGGCCGCCGCCGGATCGTGACTCGATGACGACGTTACCCAACACCGTGCAGGAACGCCTCGCCCTTCCGGGTCCGGCGCCGACGTCCGCGCCGACGCCGGGAGAGTTGCTGGGCATCATCCGCCGCCGGATCGTGCTCATCACGATTCTTTTCATCTTCCTCGCGGGGGCGGCGGGCGGCGGGTTTTACGCGTGGTGGCGATATTTTCCGAAGTACCGGGCGACCGCCCTCGTCGAGATGGTGTCGAACCGCCCGCACACCGAGTTGAGCGTCGAAATGCGGAACCTGCCGGAGCGTGAGCAGGAGCGCTTCATGCTCACGCAGTCGTTCGTGGTCAAGAGCCCGGCGGTGCTCAGCGCCGCCCTTCAGGACGAGGACATCCAGGGCACGACGTGGTTCAAGGAGCTTCCCGTGTACCGCAACCCGCGGCTGGCGCTGACGGATGAGCTGGTCAGCGCCCCGATGCGCGGGACGAACTTTCTGAGCGTCTCGATCGCCACGCGCAGCCCGAAAGACCCGGACGTCATCGTCAACACGATCGTGACGAAGTACATCAACACGGTGCTGGATCAGGCGGCCGAGCCTTACGTGAAGGATCTAAGTGATGCGAATACGACGCTGACGGCGCTCGATGACACGCTCACGCAGAAGCGGGCGGATCTGCTGGCGCTGTCTGAGACGATCCAGGGCGGCGGCGTCCCCGCGGGCTGGAGCACGATCGGCCAGCAGGGGGTGACGTACGCGCAGCAGGCGGCTGACCTTCAGATGCAACTCGCCCAGATCATTCCGCTGCGCAACTTCTACGCCGGCGGGTCGGCGCTGACCGCGGAGGACGTGGCGGCGGCTGAAGCCGATCCTTACGTGGCGCAGCTCAGCGCCGGCGTTTTTTCGCTCACCCAGCAACGCGACGTTCTGCTGGAGCGCCTCGGTCCGAAGCACGCCAACATCCGCCAATTCGATGACGCGATCCGCATCGCCCAGCAGCGCCTGGACGAGGCTCGCAGCGACGCCCTCCGTCAGCGCCGCGACCTCATGATCGACGTCGTGGAGACCGCGTACGCCAACACCGCCGCCGCGCTGTCCTCCGCGACGGAGAACCTCCTCAAGGCCGAGTTCGATCAGAAAGAGAACAATCGCCAGTTGTTCACGTTTCAGCTCGAGCAGATCGAGCTGGCCCGCCTCGAGCAGGATCGGCAGGAGCTTCAAGACTACATCGACGAACTGAAGCGCCTCACCGCCGCCAACGCCGCGATGACGATCCGTGTCCAGCAGCCCGCGACCGAACCTCTCGGGCGAGCTGAACCGAGCCTGCTGATGCTTCCGGTGCTCCTGGCGCTGGCGCTGATGCTGTCGATCGGCGTCGGCGTCGGGCTGGACCTGCTGGACACCTCGGTGCGCACGACGCAGGACATCGCCCGGTATGTGCAGGTTCCGCTGCTGGGCGTCGTGCCCGACGCGGACGACGAGGAGGCCCGTCTCGATCACGTCGAGTTGGCGCTGCTTGCCGCTCCGCAGTCGATGACGGCGGAAGCGTTCCGCCAGATTCGGGCGAACCTTCAGTACAGCGCTCCGGCCGCCCGCCAGCGGTCGATTGTTGTTACGAGCCCCGGACCCGGCGACGGCAAGACGACCGTCGCCTGCAACCTGGCGATCGCCGCGGCGCAGGCCGGACGGCGCGTGCTGCTGGTGGACGCGAACCTCCGGCGCCCCCGTCTCGGCGAACACTGGGCCGGCGTCGAGGATCGCGGTCTGACGACGCTCCTGATCGGAGAAGGCGTCCTCGCGGACCTGGCGGTCAAGACGCCGATCCCGAACCTGCACGTGATGGGCAGCGGTCCGATGACCCCCAACCCGGCGGAACTTCTGGCGGGCGACGCCTTTCAGGCGTTCCTCGCCGACGCGGTCCAGAAATACGACCAGGTCATTATTGACGCGCCGCCGGTGCTGCTGGCGAGCGACCCGACGGTGCTCAGCAGCCAGGTGGACGGCGTCATCATGACGGTGCGGGCGAAGACCAACTCCCGCGGCGCGGCGCGCCGCGCCTGCGCCTTGCTCGCCAGCGTCAATGCGCATATCTTCGGCGCCGTGCTCAACGCGGCGCAGGTGACGCGCGGCGGATATTTCCGCGAGCAGCTTCGGACGTACTACGACTACCAGCCGCCCCAGCTTGGTCGCGGGAAATCCTGACGGTTCGCGGGACAGACCTGCTTCGTCGCGCTTGCTTTCGCTGCAAGAAGCGTCACGTAACCGATCCGCGCGGTCCGCGGACGGCGTCCGAACACATGAAGAAACCGATCAACATGCTCGACTTACGTGCAGAGTTCGCCCTCTTCGGCGAGCAGGTGAAGTCCGCCGTCCACCGCGTCCTCGAAAGCCAGCAGTTCATCGGCGGTCCGGACATCGCCGAGCTGGAGCGCCAGGTCGCCGCGAAGCTGGGCGTCGCCGAAGCCGTCGCCGTCAGCAACGGCACGGACGCCCTGCTCTGCGCCTTGATGGCGCTGGGCGTCGGCGCGGGCGACGAGGTGATCGTTCCGACCTTCACCTTCTTCGCCACCGCGGGCTGCGTGCATCGCCTCGGCGCAAAGCCCGTCTTCGTGGACATCGATCCGGCGACGTTCTGCCTCGACCCGGCGCGGGTCCGGGCGGCGCTGACGCCGCGCACGAGGGGGATCATCCCGGTTCATCTTTACGGACAGTGCGCCGCGATGTCCGACCTGCTTGCGGTCGCCCGCGAGCGCCGTCTTTTCGTGCTCGAGGACGCGGCGCAGGCGATCGGCGCCCGCTTCAACGGCGACGTCGCCGGAGGGATGGGCGAACTCGGGTGCCTGTCGTTCTACCCGACGAAGAACCTCGGCGGATTCGGCGAGGGCGGCATGATCCTCACGCGGGACGCGGCGCTGGCGGCGCGCTGCCGCCAGCTCCGCAATCACGGGCAGTCGCAGCAATACCTGCACGAGTTCGTCGGCGGGAACTTCCGCCTCGACACGCTCAAGGCCGCGATCCTCCTCGTGAAGCTCCCGCACTGGGAGAAGTTCACGCGCCAGCGGCAGGAATCCGCGGCGCTTTACGACGCCCTGCTCAAGGGTGCGCCGGTCCGCACGCCCGCGGTTGCGCCGGGAAACACCCACGTCTACCACCAGTACACGATCGACTGCGACCGCCGTGACGAGTTGATGACGTTCCTGAAGGAGCGGGACATCGGCACGGCCGTGTACTACCCTGTCCCGCTGCATCGACAGCCTTGCTTTGCGCCCCTGAAGTGCCGGACGGAGGACTTTCCGGTCGCCGAAGCGGCGAGCCGTCGCGTGCTTTCGCTGCCGGTGCATCCGATGCTTACCGAGGAGGAAATCCGCAGGGTCGCAGGCGCGATCCACGAGTTTTACGGAAGCCGCGCCCGCTGAGCGCTCCCGAAGGCGGATGCCGACGGCCGCGCCGCAACGCCTCAGAGTTCGAGGGTCCGGGCGATGATGGGTTTGTCCGCCGCGGGTTCGAGTTCAACCCCGGCGATGTGAGGATCGTGCGGGAAGGCGAGCTTGAGCCCCTCGCGGCGGCATCGCGCGTAGACCGCCTCTTTCTCCCGCATCGTCACGAGCGGTTCGAGATCGTACGCCATCACCCAGGGGACGGGCAGATGCGCCGCGGTCGGAACGACGTCGCCGGTGAAGATCAGCGGGCCGCCCTCCCCGTGAAACACCGGCAGGAGCTGCGCCCGGGTGTGACCGTCGGACACGAACCAGGTGACGCCCGCGCACGGCGCTCGATCCTCCTCTCGTTCGACGAACGTCAGTGCGCCGGGCGCCTCCAGCGCGGCGTAATCCCGGGCGAGGAACGACGCGCGATCTTTCAGCGTCGGACGGTGAGCGTGCTCCCAGTGCCGCCGGTGCATCCAGTGTCTTGCCTTCGGGTAGTGCAGGCGCGTGTGCGACTTCCCGGCGTCCGCCCAGTCCGTGACGCCGCCGTTGTGATCGAAGTGCAGGTGCGTGACGATCACGTCGGTCACCTCGGCGGCTTGAAGACCGAGGTCGCGCAGCCGGTCGTCCACCGCCGCCGGGCTCGGGGCAATGCCGTAGCGCTCAGCTTCGTCGGCGGGCCACTTCGACCCGGTTCCGGTATCCACGACGATCACCGACCCCGCCCGGCGGTTCAGCGCGATGAGCGTTCGCGTCGCCAGGAGAATCCGGTTCAGGTCGTCGACCTCCTGCTTGCGCTGCCAGAGCACCTTCGGCACGACGCCGAACATCGCGCCGCCGTCGAGGCGCATCGTCCCGTTGAGGACGGAGTGGATTTCAAAGTCGCCGACGCGTAGCATGTCGCCAGTGTAGCCGGGACCGCGCCGACGGCCACGCCGCGCCCTCCTCGGAACCCGGCGACGCACAAGGTGGCGCGACGCACGCACGATGATTTCCGGGCACAAAGAGGAGACGGCCACGGGTCGACGACGGGCGTCGTCCCCGGTGTTGCCGGCGGACGCAGCAGCGGACGCGGCGCCGGTCGGAGGCGACGGCCTCGTGTCACGATCTTCGGATGCGCCGGATGTCCGGGATCACACGACCAACGACCTCACCGCGTGGGAGCGCATCAGTTTCGACTGCGTTCACGCGGTGCTTTCGGGGCTGGTGCGGGTCGTCGGTCCGGCGGGCGTATTCCGTTTCGGGCAGGCGTTCGCCGCGCTGGAGTGGGCGATCAATTACAAGCGCCGCCGCCGTTTCCGTCAGGCGGTCCGCGAGATGTTCCCGGAGGGGATCGCCCCGGCCGATCTGAAGCGCGCCTCGCGGGAGTGGGTTGGGTACAACCGGTGCAACAAGCTCTTTTTCCTCCTCTTCGACGTCCTTCCGCGCGAGCGCCTTGAAGATCTGTTCCGGTTTGTCCGGAAGGAGTTGCTCGATGCGGCGCTCGCCCGCGGCAAGGGGGTGTACATCGCAATGTCCCACGTGGGGCCGTATCAGATCGGCGGGATGTTCCTGTCGCGGATCGGGTACCGGATGGCGGCGGTGCGGGATCCGAACGAGAGCGGGCTGACGCGCTACGTTCAGCGCCGGCTGGATCGCGGCGACAGCGGCTTTTCCCGGATGAGAGTGTTTTTCTCCGGGGCTTACCCGCGGGTGATTTTCCGCTGCCTGGAGGAAGGGTACGTGTTGGGCAGCGCCCTCGACGTCGCCCGCGTCCGCCGCGCGCACCTGCGCACGCAGGACGTCACGGTCTTCGGGCGTCGGCGGGAGTTCCTGACCGGTCCGCTGCACGTCGCCGTCCGCTGCGGCGTGCCGATCCTTCAGGCGTTCGTCGTGCCCGGGCGGGACTTTCGCTACACGATCGAGTTTCACGGACCCCTGCACGATCCGCAGCAGGGAGGAGACGAGGGCGACTGTGTTCGTCGGGCGATGGCGCAGTACGTCGCCAACCTGGAAGCGCACATGCGCCGCCACCCCTGCCACATCACCCGGATCTGACGGCACGTGGCGACGGATCGCTCGGGACGGTCGCGGCCACGGCGGCGTTACGGCTGCTTCAGCGACGACCGGATCGTCTCGACGACCTGGGCCTTGCGGTTCTTCAGTTCTTCGATCACGTCCGGCGGCAGATCCGACTCGCGCACGAGCAGATGAATGACCGCGCCCGGTCCGATCGTCACCGGAACCAGTCCGACAACCGGGTCGCTGCTCGACGCGCTGCGGGCGCCGTTGCCCGCAGGCGGAACACGCTGCGTGCCTGAGGCAGGGTCGTAGAAAACGATGCCCTCGTCGCCGATGAGGTAGCTCAGCCGCGCCTGCGCCGCGATCGCATTCAGAACGTCGCCGGCTGCGTAGCCTTCCGAGCTGAAAACAAACCGCTGACGGGCATCCGGCGACAGCGCCGACAGCGCCCCCGGATCGACGATGATCGGCACGCCGCACTGCGCGGAGACCTGATCGAGGGTCTCAGCAAAGGGCCTGCGCTGCGACCGCACCGTCACGACGCGCTGCAACTGCCGGGCGAACTGATCGGAGCGCGGCACCACGACGATCTTCGACCCCTCCGGATACCAACTCCACCCCAGCTTGCCGCATGCGATCTCGAGCACTTCGTCGCCGGCGCCCGCCCCGACCTCGCGCATCCGGGCCGCCAGCGCCTCCCAGGGCTCGCGCTGCGGAACGCGGAACTGAATCCTCCCCCGAAGCGGCTCGACGTCCGCGTCGTTCAGGCCCGGCTGAAGAGCGGCGACCTGACGAAGCGCGTCCAGTTCCTCCCACGTCGCCCGCCGCCCGATCCGCAACAGTCCCGCGGTCGGCACGACTTCGACATGATCGCGGCGCACCTCAAGCGTCATGCCCAGCTCCGCGAACAACCCGGCGAGGCCCTCGCGCAGCGGCACGTTGCCGAACTCCGCCTGCGTGAACAACGTCTCCGGTCCGTGCGGCAGCATCGACATCACGTCCGGCGACATCCGCACCGCCACGCCCGTCTCCTGCTCGAGCACCGCGATCAGGTCCGCCAGCTTGATGTCCGTCAGCGAGAGCTTCGCCGGCTGATCAAGCACGGCCTGCAGCAGCCCCTGCATGTCGGCCCGCTCCTGCGCCGCCCCAGGAAGGGTGATCATCCAGGCTATCAACATCGTCCACATCATCCGAACCCTCCTGCCGTCACGACTTCCGTCAGACGGCGCCCGATCTCGCCTCGATCGTCCCACCTCGAACGCACCCGCTCCCGCCTGGGCGACCCCTGCCGACATCCCGAAGCTAGGAACGCAGCATGAATGACCCGCGCCGAGCCGCGGGGTTTACCCCGCGCGATGCTTCGCGCGGGCTAAAGCCGCGCGGCTCGGGTCGATGCTTCTGCGGTTCTGCTTAGAACGTTCCCAGCGCCTCCTCGATCTCCACCCCTCCGCCCGAGTCCGCGCGCTCCACCAGACCGATCATCATCTTCGGCGGCGCCGGCGGCGGCAGCTCCACCTTCCGATCCCGCGCGAACGCCACGTGAATCGCCGGCGCCGCGTCCGCAGTCATCAGCGCGACGGGGGCGACCGGCGCCCGGATCTGAACGTGGAGGTAGGCCCGACCCGACCCTCCCGGCCCGCTCGGAACCCTCGTCCCCGGCCAGACCAGCAACAGGACCGCCGCCGCCGCCGCGACCGGACCAGCGATGCGGAACATCAGGCGCTGACGCCTCGCCGCACCGGCGCGTCCGCGCGCTTCCGCCATCACCGTCGCGTGAAACTTCGTCCAGTCGACGCGAGGCTCGTCCGCCGCCCACCGATCCAGCAAGTCGTCCAGCTTCCGGTAGCTTTCGTGCTCGCGATGAAGATCGGAGTCGGACTGCATCCGCGCTTCCAGCTCGCGCCGTTCATGCGGCGTCGCATCATCGTCGAGCACACGGCTGATCAGGAATTCCGGATCCGTGAAATCCGGCTCGGGTTGTCTTTCAGGCTTTTTCACCGCACGCTCCTACTCCGCCGCCTCGGGCGTCATCCGATCATGTCCGCCAGCAATTCCTTCAGCTTCTTCCGCGCCTGAAACACGTTCCACTTCACCAGCTCGACGCTGCACCCGAGGATTTCCGCCACGTCCTTCTGCGGCAGCCCTTCGATGCTGAAAAGGATCAGCGCCGCACGCTGATTCTCCGGCAGGGTTCGGATCGCCCCGTCGATCCGCGCCTTCAGCTCATCCGAAGACGCCGACCGGTCCGCCCAACCGCCTCCTCCCGACGCTTTCCAGTCTCCCGGCGCCTCCGGTTCGAAGGCGTCCTCGAGCTGGGCCGCCTCGCTCCGCTTTCTGCCTCGCCGGAAGTTCAGCGAGAGATTCGTGACGATCCGCATCAACCACGACCGGAACCTCGCCCCGTCATCCAGTTGATCCAGTTTCCGGAACGCCCGCAGGAACGCTTCCTGCGCCACGTCCGCGGCATCCGCCGCGTTACCGAGAAACCGGTACGCCACCGCCACGGCCTGACGCTCGTACGTCCGCACCAGCCGGCTGAACGCCGCCGGATCGCCTCCCTGAGCGGCTTGAACCCAGATCGCCTCCTGTGCTTCCGCCACCGCGTCGCTGTCCCCCGGCGCCTCCGACTTCACGGAATAAGACACGGATTCATGCGACGGGTTAGACATTGAGAAGCACGACCACCCGATAAGTTTCGCCGCCGGCCTTGCGGACGTTCGATGGCGACGTTTTCAGCCGGGAAACCTCTCGCGGACTTCCGGGCGCGTGAGGATCCGTGACCCGCGTTCCGGGACGCGCGGAGCCGCCGCGCCGTCTCGCGCCGCCTCCGAGGCTCCGCGCGCGACATCGTAATGCGGCGAGGCGACCCGCGCAAGACCTGCCGCGCCGGTCGTTCGCCCCGGTTCTCACGGCGCGCTCCGGGTCCGCCGAAAGCCGCGTTTGCCGGCAAGGGTCGCTCCGCCGCCGCTACGGACAGGCTCGCTCACTTGGACGTTCCGGCGGCGTGCCCTGCAACAAATTGCCTCGGACCGACCGCTTTTGCGGACTCGGCGGTGCGGTTAGGATGCCCGACTGGCGCAGCGCCCGGCGAGGCGTCGATATTCGGGAGAGGCTGCCGTAATCGCGCGGTGCATCGGCGGCGGCCTTAAGCGTTATCCGCGCGTGCGGACCGAGGTCCGAGGCGCGGCAGGAGAACCTGGCATGAAGGGATCATGCGGCGGCGGATCATTCTGTTTTTCTTCCGAATCCGTCTCGATGGGACACCCGGACAAGGTCGCGGACCAGATATCCGACGCGATCCTCGACAGCCTCCTCGAGCACGATCCGGAAGCCCGGGTCGCCGTCGAAACGCTCGTGACGACCGGTCTGATCGTGCTCGCGGGCGAGGTGACGGTTCATAATCAGGCGGCGGAGAAGGCGCTCTCGAATGTTGAGGACACCGCCCGACGGACGGTGCGCGAGATCGGCTACGACGACCCCACGACGGGTTTCGACTACCGAAGCTGCGCCGTGCTCCGCGCGCTTCACAGTCAGTCGGCGGACATCAGCCGCGGCGTCACCGGCGACAGCGCGATGCAGAAAGAGCAGGGCGCGGGCGACCAGGGGTTGATGTTCGGTTACGCCTGCGACGAGACCAGCGGTCTGATGCCGATGCCGATCCACCTCGCCCGACAGATCCTCGCCCGCATCACCGAGCTGCGCGAAAAAGGCGTCATCAAGTGGCTGCGCCCGGACGCGAAGAGCCAGGTCTCCGTCGAGTATCAGGATGATCAGCCCGTCGGTCTGCGCGCGATCGTGCTCTCGACGCAGCACACCGAGGAGGCGCTGGATGCTCCGAACAATCCGGAAGCGCACATGAGCGAGGGCGCCCGTCGCACCCTCATTCAGGAGGTCATCCGTCCGGTCGTGCAGCGCGAATGTCCGTCGCTGTGGTCGGACGACATCGAGTTTCACATCAATCCGACCGGGCGCTTCATCATCGGCGGACCGCACGGCGACGCGGGGCTGACCGGGCGCAAGATCATCGTCGACACTTACGGCGGCTGGGGACGCCACGGCGGCGGCGCGTTCTCCGGAAAGGACGCCAGCAAGGTGGACCGGTCGGCCGCCTACATGGCGCGTCACATTGCGAAGAACGTCGTCGCGGCGAAGCTCGCCCGACGCTGCGAGATTCAACTCGCCTACGCGATCGGCGTGGCCGAACCGGTCAGCATCCGCGTCGACACCTTCGGGACCAGCGACATTCCCGACGAGACGCTGACGGAAGTGATCCGCACCGTGTTCAGACCGCTGACGCCGCGCGGGATCATCGAGTACCTGAAGCTGAAGCGGCCGATCTACCTGTCCACGGCCCGTTACGGGCATTTCGGTCGGACCGGAGCGGGGCTGACGTGGGAAGAGACGAACCGCGTCGGCGACCTTCAGCGCGCGGTCAAAGGCCTCGTCGCCCGGACGTAGGCCTGCGCGCATCGCAGGATTCCGGATGCCGCATTCGGGCGTCCGCAGTTCGGCAGGGTGCGTGTTCTGGTGAACGACCTGAAGCGCGACGGCGCCGGAACCGGCGTTTTGACGGGTTTCCACGGCGGAGTACGATCACCTTCGATCCGCGTGCGGATCATGTTCCCGCAGGAGCGGTGTCCGAGTGGCTGAAGGGACCGCATTGGAAATGCGGTGTGCGGGCAACTGCACCGAGGGTTCGAATCCCTCCCGCTCCGATCCTTCAACCCGTCGGTGGGCGGCGCGGTCCGGCTCCACGGAGGTGCGTTCGATGAGATTGACCTGTTTTTTATGTTTTCTTGGCGTTGTCGTTCCTTGCGGAGTCGCGGCCCAGGAAGATGCGGTGACGCCCGTCCTGGGGCGCCTGCCGGCTGAAACCGCTGAAGCGCGCTCCGCGCTGGAGGCCGACCTGGCCGCGCTGAACGACGCGCAGCTTGCCGACCTTTGCGGACGGGTGAACCGCGGCGGGGGCGGGGCGGACGCGCAGGCCCGGCTCGCGGTTCATGCGTTGATCCGCCTGGCCGGACAGACGGACGGCGGGCCGCTGCGGGCGCGGGTGGAGCGCGCGCTGCTGCGGCGTCTGACCGAGGATGCGCCCGCCGAGGTGAAGGACTTTTTTCTCGAGCAGCTCCGGTTCATTGCGACGGCGCAGTCCGTCGAGACGGTGTCGACGCTGCTGGACGAGGAAGCGCTGATCGAACGCGCCGCGATGGTGCTGACGACGGTCGGAGGCGAGGCGTCGGTGAGGGCCTTGCGCGGTGCGATGACGACGGCGACGGGCAAGGCGCGGGTGTGCCTCCTTCATGCGCTGGCGGCGCTTGAGGACGGGCAAAGCGCGGCGGACGCCGTGGCGACGGCCGACCCGGCGGACGTGGCGTTGTGGCGGACGTTGCTGTGGTCGCTGAGCGCCTCGGGTTCGCCGGTGATGGAGGGGTTGCTCGAGATGATGCTGGCGGCGCCGTCAAGCGCGGGCGGAGCGTCGTGGCATCAGCAGTCGTATGAGCGGGATCTGGCGCTGAGCTTCGTCGAGCGAACGAGCGGTGGAGCGGACGCCGCGGATCGCGCGGCGCGCCTGCGAGGCATCCTCAGCGGATCGAGCCCGGCCGACGATGTTCACCTGCGGTGCGCGGCACTGAAAACGCTGGTGCGGGTGATGCAAGGCGAGGCGACGGGGGACGCGCTGGCAGCGCTCGCTTCGGACGAGATCGAACTGGCGGCGGCGGCGGAAGCGACGTTAATTGAATTGCGGGCGGAGGGCGTCGGGGCGCGGCTTTGCGAGGCTCTGTCGGGCGCGTCGCCGTCGAGGCAGGCGCGGTTGCTGGACCTTCTTGCTCGGCGCAACGAGAGCGCGGTGCTTCCGACGTGCGTCGAGTTTCTCACGGCTTCCGACGAAAGCGTGCGGATCGCGGCGGCACGGGCGTGCCTGGCGCTCGGAGGCGAGGATGCGGTCGCTTCGGTGATTCCCGTGCTGGAGTCGGCGACTCCCGAGGGGCGGTCGCGGCTTGAGGCGCAGCTTTTTGCGCTGCGTGCAGACGGGGCGGAGGCGGCGCTCGTGACGGCGCTGAAGGCCTCAACGTCGTCGGCGGTCCGGGCGTCGCTGCTCGAGGTGCTCGGGCGGCGCGAGGCGGGCGGCGCCGTCGATGCGGCGCTGTCGGCTGCGGAGGACGCGGACGCCCAGGTGCGGTCCGCCGCGTTTCGGGCGCTGGAGCGGGTCGGGACGTGCGCGTCCGCGGACCGGGTGCTGGCGAGGCTGGTTCACAGCGAGAGCGCGGAAGATCGAGACGGGGCGGCGGCGGCGCTGGCGGCGTGCGTGCGGCGCTGCGAGGACGCGACGAGCGAGGTCCGACGGTTGATCAGCGCCGTGCAGGAGCAGCCTCCGTCCGGGGCCGCGGCGATGCTGCGGGCGCTGGCGGTCATCGGAAACGCGGAAGGATTGCCGGCGGTGCGCGATCGCCTCGACGACGCGGCGCCGGAGGTGCGGCGTGCGGCGTTCGAGGCGCTGTGTGACTGGCCGGACGAGGGCGCGCTCGGCGATCTGCTGCGGCTGGCGCGGCTTTCGACCGACGCGGCGGATCATGTCCGGGCGATGCGGGGCGCGCTGCGCATCCTCGCGGAACGTGAGGCGATGCCGGCGGATGCCCGGCTGGACGGGTATGAGCAGGTGCTTCAGTCCGCGCGGCGCCCGGATGAGAAACGTCAGGCGTTCACGGGCGTCTCACGGATCACGACGCCGCGCGCCTTGACGCTGCTGGAACCCCACCGGATGGACCCGCAGGCGGGATCCGAGGCCGCGATGGCGATCGCGCAACTTTGCGACCGGTTGATTCCCGCGCACTGCGCTGAGGCGCGCCGGTCGCTGGACGGATTGACGGGGATCGAGTTGCCGGACGCGGTCCGCGAGGCGCTTCAAGCGACGATCGCGAAGCTGAACCGCTTCGAGGATCACATCACGGACTGGCACGTGTCCGGGCCTTACATGCAGCCGGGGCGGCGCGGGCAGGAACTCGGCGATGTCGTGTTTCCTCCGGAAGACCCGGCGAGCCGGGGCGTCATCTGGCGGGAGCCGGCGCCCGGCGCGCCGCCGCAATCCGCGTGGGCGGTGGATCTCGGGGCGTCGCCGTGGCTGGCGGGGGACATGCGCGCCGCGTACCTGCACACACGCGTGTACTCGCCGACGACGCAGGAGGTCCGGCTGGAACTCGGCAGCGATGACGGGATCAAGGCGTGGTTGAACGGCGCGGGCGTCCACGCCAACAACGTCCTGCGAGGTTGCGCGCCGTCGCAGGATGTCGTGTCGGTGACGCTGCGCGAGGGCTGGAACGACCTCTTGCTGAAAGTCATGAACGACGGCGGCGGCTGGACGGCCTCGGCGCGGTTCAGAACCGCCGACGGCGGGCGACTCGAGGGCGTCTACGTGCAGCGCGGGTTCGCGCCGTGACGCATCAGGCCGGACGCGGCTACCGCCGCGCGACGACCAGCACGGTCGCGTCATCGTCGCAGGGACCGTCGCCGAGGTGCTTCTTCAACGCCGCGAGGATGATTCCCGCGATGTCCGCCGCGGAACCGTAAGACTCGTGGGCGACCAGCAGTTCGTGCAGGCGCTGCGCGCTGAAGGGTTCCCCGGTCATCGCCGCATCGATCACGCCGTCGCTGACGCCGATCAGGCGGAAGCGCTCCGGAAGGTCCACGATCGTCGCCTCGAAAGCGTACGCCGGATCGACGCCGAGCAGGAGACCGGACTGCTCGAGCGTAATCAGGCGCCCCGGGGCGGCCAGCACGAGCGGCGGCGGGCCTCCGGCATTGATGTAGGCAAGACGTCCGGCAGCCGCATCCCACCCGAGATAGGTGCAGGCGACGGGCTGGCAGACCGAAGCGCCGGCGATCATCCGGTTGACGGCGTCGAAAACGGGCGCGGGATCCAGCAGGTGCGCATCCTGCGTGGAGATCGCGGCGCGCACGCCGGCGCGGATCGCGGCGGCCTGCGTGAACCCGGACACGCCCGCGCCGCCTCCGTCGAGCATCAGCAGGTAACCGCGGTGATCCTCGACGAAAAACAGATCAAACAGGTCGCCGCACCGGCAGCGGCCCTGCTGACGGGCGATCGCGGTCTCGTGCAGCTCGTTCGTCGGAGGATCGCAGGACAGATGCGCCTGAAGCTGACGGAGCACCGCCACGTGGGCGGACTCCTCTCGCGCCGCGCTGCCGGCGAGGCGCTGCGTCGCGTACGCCATCAGCGAGCCGATGTGCGCGCCCGCCGCTTCCAGATAAGCCAGCGCCGTCACCGGAAACGCCCGCTTCCGGTCCGACGGGCGATCCACGTACACGACGCCGACGATGTCGCCGTTGTGCGTCAGCGGGGCGGCCATCGCCGTCGAGGCGTACCCGGCGTCCGTCGTCAGATTCGAGTTGCTCGCCGGATACCGCCCGGCGACCTGCTGAAGGACGATCGCGTAGACGAACGCCTGACTGACCGGGATCATCGAACCGCCCGGCGCGCGCCGAAGGCCCCGCTGGCAAACGAGCTTCAACTCGCGCTTGCCTTCGCCGCGCAGCGCGACGAACCCCCGCTCCGCCGCTACGTCCAGCAGGAGCTGCGCCAAGGCGGCGTCGGCGACGTCTTCCGGTCGGGCGGCGATCCGGGTCGCCGCGCCGAGACGCGCGATCTGCTCGATCTGGGCGCACATGAGCGCGACCGGCGCCTTCGCCTTGACCCACTCACTGTGCGCCGGCTCGACCCGGTCCGGCGTGAGAAAGTCCAGCTCGCCGCCGGCGGCGCGGATGCGGTCGTCGAGGAACTCGATCACGAACTCGCCGATCCGAACCACGTCGCCGGACATGAGCACGACCTCGGCGACGGCCTGCCCGTTGACGAAGGTCTTGTTGCGGCTCCCCAGATCGCGGATGAGGAACCGTCCGGCGTCCTGGCGCTGAATGCGGGCGTGCTCGCGCGAGACGAGTTCGTGATCAAAAATGACGGCGCAGGCGGGGGAACGACCGATCGTGACGGGCTCGTCATGCAGATCGAGCGTGCGCTCTTTCCCGTCCGCGTCAAGATACCGCAATGAGGGCATATCCCGAACTCCCGGCGCGGAACATCCGCGCCGCGCAGAACTTATCCGCAGTCGCCGCCGGGCGGAAGTCCCGATGCAAACCCCCTCGACCGACGCGTCGGGAGGCGCCGCCGGATCAGGAGGCGGCGCCGGCCGGGGACGGCGCCTGGGTCAGCAGCAGCGTGAGACGCTCGTGAAAGCGGAGGGCGACCTCCTCCTCGGCGGTGATGATGTCGTCGGCGCCGCGTTGGACGGCCTTGAGGCCGCGCGACGCGAACGAACACCGGGCCAGGATGTAGATGTCCGGTTTGAGGCGGCGGGCGGTTTCGGCGGCGCGGGCGACCGCCTCCTCGTCAGGAATTGACAGGGCGAGGATCGTGGCGCGATCGATGCCTGCGGCGCGGAGCGTGACCTCGGCGGCGACGTCGCCTTCCACCGCGGAATGCCCGAGGCGCTGCTGCGTCCGGACGGTGGACGGATTCTTGTCGATGATGCAGAAGTCGATCCCCGACTGTTTGAGCAGTTCGCCGATGTACCGTCCGGACAGCCCGTATCCGGCGATGATGACGAAGTGCCCCGCCGGGCGCTCGGGGATCGGAAGCAGCGGAACCACGCTGAACCGGGTGCCCTCGGGAAACGTCTCCGGACAGGACAGTTGCACGGCGCCGTCCTTCCAGATTCCCGTGCGCGGAGCGCCCTGAAGGACGCCTCCGGATGTTGACGACGCTTCCACCCTTCCGTTCCCCTCGGCGCCGCGGCGGCGATCAGGTCGAGGATTCGACCGCTTCCGGTTTCTGAGTGTACTTCCGCTTCGCCTCGGCGACCAGCACGAAGGATCCGGCGATGCAGATCAGATCCTCGCGCCCGGCGGCGCTGAGCGCGATGTGCATCGCGTCGTCAAGACTCTGCGTCACTTGCGCATTGCGCCCGGACTGCTCCGTGTACTCGGCGGCGAGGTCCGCAGGATCCGCGCTGCGCGGCGACTGCGTCCGCGTGAAGATGATTTTGTCCGCGCCCAACTGGATCGCACGGATCATCCCGGAAATGTCCTTGTCCCGCCGGCAACCGAAGATGACCACCATCGAATCCGAGAGGACGTTCTGACCGATCGCCCGCATCAGCGCGTCCACGCTCGCCGCGTTGTGCGCCACGTCCACCAGGACGCGCGGGTGCTCGCGGATGATCTCCATCCGGCCCGGGATCCGCACGGACGCAAGCCCGTCCATCGCCTGCTGGTCGTCGATCTTGAATCCGCGCTGCTTCAGCGTGTCAAGCATGCCCAGGGCGAGCCCGCAGTTGATCGCCTGATGCTCCCCCAGCAGCGGGACGTGAAGATGCTCGAACCGGCTGACCGGCGTGGTCAGGCACAAGCGCGTGTGCCGCCCGATCCCGCGGGTGGCCTCGAACCGGTAGCTGAACTCGATCTCATCTCCCGTGAAGCGCAGGGGCGCGCCGATTTCCGCCGCGACCCGGCGCAGCGTCTCCTTCACCTCCGGACGCTGCGGGGCGCTGACGACCGGAATCTTCGGCTTGAACGTTCCCGCCTTCTCCTCCGCAATTTGCGCCAGCGTCGTACCCAGCAACTGCTGATGATCGTGACTGATGCTGGTGATGCCGATGACTTCAGGCTTGATCACGTTCGTCGAGTCGAGACGCCCGCCCAGCCCCACCTCGATCACCGCAATGTCAACGCCTGCCTCTTTGAAATGAAGGAACGCGGCTGCCGTGAGAACTTCAAAGTAGGTGGGGTCGCCAACCTTCGGCTTGCCAGCCGCCTTGGCGACCGCGGCGACCACGCGAGCAAAGTCGGCCTGCCCGATCAATTCATCACCGATCTGAATCCGCTCTCGGACGTCCAGAATATGCGGCGAGGAATACGATCCGACCGTGAACCCGCAGCCCTTCAACATCGCGCCCAGCATCGCGCACGTGCTGCCCTTACCCTTGGTTCCGGCGACGTGAGCCGACGGAAACGCCCGGTGCGGGTTGCCGAGCGCGGCGAGCAGGCGCTGCATCCGCGCAAGATTAAAGCTCTGCTGATTATACGAGCTGCGGCTTGAGAGTTCGTGGTTGGTCAGCGTGTCCAGGTATGCCAAAGCATTCCGGTACGTCTTGATCGACCCGCTCGACCCCGAAGTAGCTCGTGCGCGTCCGTTGGATGCGGGGGAGGAGGAAACTCTGGTCATGTTTCTGATTCTAACGAATATGCCGCTCTCGTCAACACGAGCGGATTTCACAACCATCACACCCTGAAAGGGTTAGCGAAACGAATTCCAGCTTCAACGACGACCCCGGGAGAGGCGGCGGGATAAAAGTCCCCAGCCGGATTTTCCACAACCTTCAGCTACGTCAGATCATACGCATCAAGTTTCGCATTTGTTCCCCGTGACGTTTTCACACAGATGTAACCTCGATGTGGATTAATCAACGCTTTCCGAACACTGAGGTCTGCGGATACGTTGACCTGAATGCGGCCACCAGAACAACGCACGCTCGCAATGTGAACCCATCCGTGTCAATTCGCACTTTAACCGTGATCTTCCTTCTGGCCGTCGGCATGCGTGGCGGGTGGTGGGGGTTTCAGAGTTTGCGTGGCTCGGCAGATTCCGTTTCCGCGCTGCTTCCGGACGAGGAGCAGTATCTGATGATGGCGCGAGCTTGGCGCGAAAGCGGGGAGTTCCGCGATGAGCTGGGGTTCCGCGCAGGGCGGATGCCCCTCTATCCCGCGTTTGTCGCGTGGATCGGCGGGGAGGGCGTCGATCCCGCCCGAGTTCGGGCGGCGCAGTGGATCGTCGGAGGTCTGACGGCGGTCCTGGCCGCCTCGCTGGGAGCCGCGTTGTTGGGATCGCGCGTCGGAATCGGCGCGGGATGTCTGGTTGCCGCTGATCCCTATCTCGTTCACTTCTCCTCGCTGATCCTGACGGAAACGCTTTTTATTGCGATGATGCTGCTGACGTGGAGGCTGGTCTTGAATGTGCGGGCTGATGCCTCCGTCGGATGGCGCGAGGCGCTGGTCGGCGCAGCAGCGGCGGCGATGATCTACGTCCGGGAGGCGGGGCTGGCGTTCGCGCTGGCCTTGCTGATTTCGCGAGCCGTTGTATGTCGCCGGGATCGAAGATCGTGGGTTCGCGGCGCGCTGGCGTCAGCGGTGATCGTCCTCGGTCTTGCGCCGTGGGCGATGTACAATCATTCACGGCTTGATCGTTGGGTTCTGCTGACGACGCGCGGGGGGATCACGCTTTACGACGGCGTAGGTCCGCAGGCGGACGGTTCCAGCGATCTGGGCGACGTGAAGCGGTCGGCGGAAGTCGAGGCGTTCGCGCTCAGAGGCGACGAAGTCGGGTGGGATCGCCACTTCAAGGAGGCGGCGGTCCGTTGCATGCGCAACGATCCGCTTCGGGTGGCGCATCTGGCGTGGGAGAAGCTGCGCCGAACGTGGAATATCGTTCCGAATCTTGAGGAGGGGCGCGGAGGCGCAACGTTGGTCGTCTCCGCGGCGTGGACCTCGGGGGTGTACGCGCTCGCGGCCGTCGGAGCGTGGCTCCTGATGCGCGGAAGATTCGGCGCCGGGCGTCTCCCGAGTTCGACATCGGCGGGTTCGGAGCGACCCGGCCGGGCGATCGTCGTGCTGCTTTTGACGCCGGCCGTTGTCGTTACTTTGATGCACGCGGTGCTCGTCGGCAGCATCCGGTACCGGCTTCCCGCGATGCCGATGCTCGAAGTGCTCGCGGCGTACGCGCTCTGCCGCATCGCGAGCCGGATCGGGGCGGAACCCTCGGCGAAGGAGATCGAAGCCGCGTGACGCGGTCGGGACAACTCAGCGTTGAACCGCGACGATCGACGCGTCGGCGGTCGGGACTTCGCCGACGGATTCTGAAGTGGGGGTCGGCGGGCCTGTGCGCGGCGCTGGCTGCGCTGGTCTGCGCGTACCTGTTCCTGACAAGCCCGGCGCGGTTGATGCGCGAGGCGTTGACGGCGCTGCGTGAGGAGGCGGGGCTGAAGGCCCGGCTCGGCGGAGCGACGTTCCGGTGGCCTGCGACGCTGGTGCTGGAGGATATCGGCGTGGTGGGTCCGCATGACTCGCCCGCCGCGGACATCCCGGTGTCAGGCGTCGCTCCCGAAGGCGAATTGAAGGAGGGCGAGCTTTGTGTCCGGCTGTCGCGCGTCGAACTTGAGCTGAACGTCGGGGCGTTGCTGGAGCGGCGCGTGGAAGTCGATCGCGTCCACGTGCAGGGCGCGGGCCTGCGGCTGGACCGCGCGTCGCTCGAACCGTTGCGGGGATGGGTGGAGCAGATTCTTGCCCGTCCCTCAAGAAAACGCCGCGACGTCCGGCTTCCCGAAATCCGGGTGGACGGCGCACGACTCATCCTGCCGAAACGGGGCGGCGACGGAACGACCGGAGAGCGATCCCTCGAATTCACGGTTGATGCGGGCGCCGCGGATTCAGCCGGGGGGGATTATGAGGTGCGCTGGAAGTGTCTTGACGACGCCGAGGCGGGCGGCGCCGTGCGGATCGGATTGAACGAGGGGGCGGGCTGGTCAATGCAGGGCGCGACGCCGTGGTTGTCCATCGCGGACGTGGCGGCGGTGCTGGACGCCTGGTCTGTGTCCGAGGAAACCGCCGACCGCGCCGAAGACTGGGTCGAGCGTCTCGGCGCGGACGGCGCGGTCCGTCTCTCAGACGTGACGTGGCGCGAACGTCCGGGTGAATCCGCGGAGACGCGCGCCTCGCTGGAGTGGCGGATGCCGCGGCTGTCGATTCCGATCAACGAGGCCGACCGCCGGACGCCGCCGACGGAACGTTACACCGTCTTCGAGTCGGTCGAGGGATCGGCCCGGATCTCCCGGGACGCCCTGACCGGAACGAGCCGCGCAGTCTTTCACGGCGCGGAATGTTCGTTTCACATTGAGGCCGCTTTGAGGGAGTTGAACCTGGAAGGACTGGCGAGCGCCGGGCTGCGGATCGTTGCAGAGGTGCGCGGACTTGAGCTTCCGGCGGATGACGTCGTGGCGTCGCCGGCGCAGGCGCGCTTCATCCGGTCGCTGCCTTCGATGGTGAAGTTCTACGAGCGGTATGCTCCGGCGGGGCGCGTGAATGCGCGGGTGGTCGCCGTGAAGGAGGCGGGCGCGGGCGGATCCTGGTCATGCCCGATGGCGCGGGTCGAGGTGCTGGACGGTCGGGCCTCGTACTACCGCTTTCCTTATCCGGGCGAGGGGCTGACGGGAACGATCGAGTACAACCCGCTCGGGCTTTTCATCCGGGAGTTGCGCGGGCGTCACGGTTCGACCGACGTGGCGGTCAACGCCTACGTCGAGGAATTGACGGGACCGGCGCTGACGCGGGTGTCGATCGAGGGGACCAACGTCGCGCTGGACGCGGATCTGCACGCCGCGCTGCCGGAGTCGTTCAGGCGGACGTGGGATCTTTTTGAACCCGAGGGGTCGGCGGACGTTCACGTTTTCATCGAGCGGCCTGGGGAAGGTCGTGAACGGCCGAACACCTGGTCCAACCTCATTGTCGCGGAGCTGAAGGACGTCTCGGCGACCTACGCCCGGTTCCCCTACCGCGTGGACGACGTGACCGGAACGCTTACGATCCTGGACGATCATTTCCACGCCTCGTGTCTTAACGGGCGCCACGGCGCGGGCGCCCTGGGCATCGATGGGCGGGTGGAGTACATCGACCGAGCGCCCGCCGCGCTGGATCTGCACATCGAAGCCCGGGGCGTGGCGGTGGAGGAGGATCTGTTGCGCTCGCTTCCGGCGGGGATGCGCGGCGTCGTCGACCGGATGTCGCCGAAAGGAACGATCGACGCTTCCTGCGCCTTGACGCTCGGACCGCGAGGGGAAGTTCGCTACGACGTGGACATCAACCCCCGGTCGTTGCAGGTGACGCCGAGCGCGCTTCCGGTACGCGTCGAGAATCTCTCCGGGCGCGTGTATTTCGGGAACGACCGGATCGAGTTGTCGCGCGTCGCCGGGACGCACGGGTCGGCGGTGATCCGCGCGGACGGCGTTTATCGCCTCGAGGAGGAAGGCGCGTCGACCGACCTGTCCCTGACGTGCGACCGGATCGAGTTGACCGACGCCCTGCGGCAGTCGCTGCCCTCGACCGCGCGTCGGGCGCTTGAGGCGTGGGACGTGACCGGTCCGGTCGCGATTGCGACGCGCATCAGCCCCCGTGCGGGCGGCGCCGACGTTCCACCGGTCATGCGGCACACGCTGACGTTGTGCGGCAACGGCGTGCGACGACGGGACTGGCCTGCGCCGATCGAGGACGTCCGGGGCGAGATCCACGTGGAGGACGGCGCGCTGGCGTCGTTTGAACTGACGGGCGCGCTGCATGACGCGCAGGTCGAGGTGACGGCGTCGCGCGAGAGCGCGTCCGGGACGGCGGCGTACTCGGGATCGGCGAAGGTGACCGGGCTTCGCCTTGAGGAGCCGGTGTTCCGCTGGGCGCCGGAAGGGGTCCGGTCCGCACTGTCGCAAGTCGCGGCGACGGGGTTCCTGGATGTGGCGCTGCAGGAGTGGCGGATGATCCCGGAGGACGGCGCCGCCGCGTGGCGGGTTCGCGGGTCGGCGCGGCTTCACGGCGTCTGCGCGCCTGGCGCGGGTTCGATCCGCGGCGCGACGGGCACGGTGACCTTCAGCGGTCAAGTGAACGAACCGCGCGGATACGCCTCGTTCGAGGGTCTTGCCCTGCTGGACGAGGTCTTCGTGCTCGGCAGGCAGGTGACCGAGGCCTCGAGCACGTGGAGCCTCGTCAGTTCACCGCAACCGTGGACGCGTCTGACGCTCGAGGACGTCAAGGGCGCCTGTTACGGCGGACTGGTCACCGGGGAGGTGGAAGTGTTGTCGTCCGGTCGGGTGACGGATTATGACCTCGGTGTTCAGGTTGCGGGGCTGGAGCTTCGGCAATACCTGGCGGATCCGGCGCGGCAGCGCACCGAGGCGTTCGACGCCGAGGACGCCGAGGGGCTGATCGACGGGCAGATGTCGCTGTCGGGCCGCGTGGGCAGCACGCTGACCCGGACGGGCGAGGGGCGGTTGACGGCGCGTGACGCGCGATTGTACCGCCTGCCGCCGATCGGCGCCGTGCTGCGGATGATCAATCTGGCGGCGACCCAGGAGGAGCCTGTGCAGCAGGCGCGCACGACGTTCTCGCTGCGCGGGGACGAGATCGAGTTTCACGACCTGTATCTGCGCGATCCGGGCGTGGCGCTGTCCGGATACGGCACGGGCCGCATGCCGGATCAGCGTCTTGACCTGCGGCTGATCGCCGTCAGTCCGCATCAGTGGGCGCGGGTTCCGGTTCTGTCGGAGCTGGTCGAGGGGGCGTCTCGGGAGCTGGTCGAGATCCAAGTCACCGGGACGCTGCTGAAGCCCGTCGTGCGCTCCGAGCCGCTGCGCGGCATCCGCAGCGCGCTGGACGCGCTGCTGGAGGAGGCGCGTCCGCATCCGGCGGACCGCGCGAATCCGCCGATCCCCCCGGCGCGACCGAAGTGAACGCGGCCTGGGCGCCGGTCATGAACTCCCGGTCGGGACTCGGGAGCGGGGAATGACCGCGCAGCCGGCGCGGTTAAACTTTCGTCATGCGCGTTTGAAAGGACCAACAAGTATGCATTTCGGCGTGCTCTTGCGAACATGCGTGGCGTGGGCGTCGGCGACGGGGGCGGTGCAGGCCCAGCCGCCGCCGGATCGTCCTGGACCGGACGGATCGTCCCGCGGCCTGATGCGCAATGAGCCTTCGGCGTTTCAGGGGTACACGCTCTTTGCGCCTTTGCGGCAGACGACCACCTACCTGATCGACATGCGCGGCGAAGTCGTGCATCGGTGGGCAAGCCGGTTCAACCCCGGAAACTCCGCGTACCTCCTGCCGGACGGGAGCCTTCTTCGCGCCGCCCGCGACCCGCATCCGAACTTCCGCGGCGGAGGCATCGGCGGGCGCATCCAGCGCTTCGACCGGGAGGGAAGGCTGCTGTGGGACTACGCTTACGCGGACGAGAACAAGTGTCATCATCATGACATCGAGCCTCTGCCCAACGGCAACGTGCTCGTGCTCGCGTGGGAGCGCAAGACCCGCGAGGAGGCGATCGCCGCCGGGCGCAACCCGGAGACGATCGGCGAGGGCGGCGTCCTCTGGCCGGATCACGTCGTCGAGATCGAACCGCAAGGCGCCGACGGCGGACGCGTCGTCTGGGCGTGGCACAGTTGGGACCATCTCGTGCAGGACTTCGACGCAGACAAGGCAAATTACGGAAAGGTCGAGGATCACCCGGAACTTATCGACGTCAATTACGACCGCGGCGCGACGCGCCTGACCCGTCCCGAGACGCAGCGCCTTCGCGGACTGGGGTACATCGGCGGCGACGACCCGGACGAGGCGGAAGCGGATCGCGGCGGCGCTGATCGTCCGGGGCCTCCGGGCGGCCGCGGCGGACCGGACGGCGGCGGGGCGGACTGGCATCACACCAACGCGATCGACTATCACCCGAAGCTCGATCAGATCGTGCTCTCCGTCCTCGGGTTCAACGAACTCTGGATCATCGATCACAGCACGACGACGGCGGAAGCCGCCGGACACGCCGGCGGACGCGCGGGCCGCGGCGGCGACCTGCTCTACCGCTGGGGCAATCCGCAGACCTACCGCCGTGGGAAAGCGTCGGATCAGCGCCTCTTCGGGCAGCACGACGTGCAGTGGATCGAGGAGGGCTTGCCCGGCGCCGGACATCTGCTGATTTTCAACAACGGCCGCGGGCGTCCGGACGGGGAATACTCGTCCGTGGATGAACTCGCCACACCGGTGGATTCTCACGGGAAGTACGTGTGTCCGGAGGGCGAGGCGTTCGGACCGAAGGAACTCGCGTGGACGTACGTCGCCGGCGACCGTCGATCCTTTTTCTCCGGGCACATCTCCAGCGCCCAGCGCCTGCCGAACGGTCACACATTGATCTGCTCCGGCGAGCAGGGGCGCATGTTTGAAGTCACGCGCGAGGGCGACGCGGTCTGGGAGTACCGCAATCCGTTTCTCGGCGCCGCCGGACCGGGCGGTCCGCCGCGTCGTCCCGGCGCAGACGAACCGCCCGATGCGGATGGCGCGCGGGAACCTGAGCCGTCAGGCTCCGCGGCTACGGACGGGAAAAACGCAAGCGGCGAAGGCGCAGACGGCAGGAAGGCAGGCGGCAAGGAGGCGAACGACAAGAACGGAGGCGGCAAGGACGCAGAGGGGAAGGGCGCCGGTCCGTCTGACCCCGCCCCCGCAAAACCCCTCGATCACCCGTCAAATCCCGCGGAAGATCCCGCGCGCAGCGCGCCGCCGGGCACGGGGACGCCTCCGCACGGCGGACCGGGAACCGCACCAGGTAGCGGACAGGAACGCGGACCGGGCGGCAGGCCGGAAGACGGACCCGGCGGCGGACCTGGGCGCGGTCCGGGTAGCGCCGAAGCCGTGTTTCGGGCGACGCGGATTCCCCTCGACTTCCCCGGCATCGCGCGACTCCTGAGCCGACCGGCGCCATCCGAAGCCGCGGGCAACAGCGACAAGACGCCGCAACCCGCAACGCCGCAACCCGCAACGCCGTGACGCCGTGACGCCGCGCTTCAGGCGAAGATCATTAACCCGGAAAATGTCGCCCGGCGGCGGCGCGGGGTTGGCGGAAAGGAATTGAATGAGCGCCGCGGTGGTAGTATCGTGGCCCCGATGTCGGCTGCCTCGAACGAACTCACGACCAAGTACCGCGTCATATCGCTCTTTTCCGGCGGCATGGGTCTCGACCTCGGTCTGGAAGCTACGGGCCGTTTCGAGATTATCGCTTGTGTCGAGAAGGAAGCCGCGTTTTGCGAGACAATCCGGAAGAATCAGGCGGCGGGACGCCTCAGCCCGGGCATGCGCGTGTTCGAGGCAGACATCAACTGCATGAGTCCCGCCACGCTGCTCGACGCAGTGGGACTGCGCCGCAGCGAGGTCGATCTGGTCGTGGGCGGTCCGCCGTGCCAGTCGTTCAGCACGGCTGGGAAACGCCGCACGGTGCAGGATCCGCGCGGTACGCTGCTCTGGCAGTTCCTGCGGTTCGTGGAGCACATTCAGCCGCGATTTTTCCTGATGGAGAACGTGCGCGGTCTTCTCTCCGCGGCGCTGCGTCATCGGCCGATCGCGGAGCGGCCCGACAAAGGTGGAAGGATCCTCGATCCCGACGAACAACCCGGATCAGTGGTCCGTCTGTTCGCCGCGGATCTTCAGCGCGTTCCCGAAGCCCGGTATCACATGGACTGCTTCGAGGTCAACGCCGTCAACTACGGCGCGCCGCAAATCAGGGAGCGGGCGATTTTCATCGGCAACCGCTACAACGCGGTCGTCGACTTCCCGGACCCGACGCATGGCCCGGCGGGGGCAAACGACGAGCGTCGTCAACCGGCGAACCTGTTTGAGGAGATGGCGCAGCCGCTCAAGCCATGGGCCACGCTGCGTGACGCCATCGGCGACCTGCACGAACCGTCTCCCGTCGTGCTGGATTTCAGTCCGCGCAAGAAGGCGTTTCTGGTCCAGGTTCCCCCGGGTTCGAACTGGCGCAGCTTGCCCGAGGATGTGCAGCGGGAATCGATGGGGCGGGCTTGGTTCGCAAAGGGCGGGCGCTCCGGGTGGTGGCGGCGACTCACGTTCGACCTGCCCTGCCCGACCCTGGTAACGATGCCCAACCACGCGAGCACGTCGCTTTGTCATCCGGTGGAGACCCGCGCGCTTTCGATTCGCGAGTATGCGCGCGTGCAGGAGTTTCCCGACGATTGGCAGTTCGCCGGTACGGTCGCGGAGCAGTACGCTCAAGTCGGGAACGCCGTGCCGGTCAGGCTGGGCCGCGTGGCGGGCGACGCAGTCGCCGGCGCGCTGGACGCGCTTGCGGCGCGCAACGGGTCGCCATACGCGAAAGCACCTTTGGATTACCGCGTGGTATATGTGCAATCCCATGTCCGAACGCGGCAATGGTACAAGGACGGGGCGGCGTTCGTCTGGGAAGACGGCGCGGAAAATGACAAAGCGACCTACGCGGCTCCCAGGACGCTGCGCAAGGTGAATGCGTTGCAGTAGCGTGCGGGAGTCGAAATGGCGCGGGCACATCCGGGTCTGCCAAGGGCGGAGCGACGGACCCTTCGGAAATCCGAGATTCTCGGATCGCTCCGAGCGGTTGATGCCGAGCGAGCCTCCACGCAGCGCGTGCTCTCGCTTGAGAATGAGTTTCGCCGGCGCGTGCAGACACACGTCGATGCGCTGCCGGCGCGCAACGCCGGGTTTGAGAAGTTCAACACCAGTCCATTTGTCCTGATGATCCACTGCATGAAGCGGGGCTACAGCCGGATCAGCCAGATGGAGAGCGACATTCTGCCGGCAAAGCTGTTCTCGTCGATGGAAACTTCCGCGGGCCGGATGGTCGAAGCGGTGACATTGCCCGCGTACGGGTGGGAAATCGTTTCGAGTGGGATGCACTCGCCAAACTCGGCACTCGATGGCAAGCGTATTGAAGCTGGCACGTTGCACGTCGCCACGCTGAAGAGCGGACCGCGCTGCCTGAACGACGAAATGAGCGAGAACTTCGCGGATTCCATCGTTACGCATGCCGGGGCGTGGGCTGCCGAGGCCGACGTCCGGCGCGTCGACTTCAGCTATGGAGTGCTCTACGGCACGCCGCGCCTTTCTAACAAGAAAGACTGGCACATCCTGCGAAACGTTTGCCAGAAGGTTTCCGCCGACACCATCACGGTGAGCCCAAGTGGACGGTGGGATTGCGCCTTTCAGCGCGACGGAATCACCGTGAACGTTGCAGTCCGGATCGGTTCGGATTGGTGGACGCACCTCGGCGGAACCGGATGCCTCACAGAAGTATGCACGGCGATGATTCGGGCGTGCGTGACGCCGGACGACGCTGATCCGCCCGGGCAGCCGTACACGATTGCGGATTTGAGCCGGATTGTTTCGACCGCAAGCGTCCCCGGCGACTTCAACGTCAGTGTGCTTCAGCGAAGTCAACTGGCGTGGCTGTTCTTCCTCATGCGGCATTTCTGTGATTCGCTTGACGAAACTTGAACGGATAGCTCGCCGTCGGCGATCGGTTTACCTCGCTTTATCGCAGGCGAGACCGCGCGACCCGTCGCACCGGATAAACGCATCCGCTGCAATGCCCCCGCCGCGTTCTACTTCAACCGTTCCAGCCTTCCCCGGCGCTTCACGAGGTTCTTGTAGTCCCACTGGATATCGACCGACTTCGCCAGCCACCGCTTGAGATCCTTCGCGGAGATTTGATTCACGGCGGTGTAGCGGACGCCGGCGGTCTGGAAGCCGCCTTCGGGCGCCAGACCCGGTTCGTCGAATGATCGTCCGCTCCAGAACAGCAGGCGGACGCCGTCCTTGAGTTTGTGGTAGCCGACGATCGGATTGCCGTCGATGAACCACACCGGGTGGCGATGCCAGATCTTGTGTTCCACGCCGTCTCCCCCGCACTGGGTCAGCGTTCGATGGATGGCCTGGGCGAGGGCGTCGCAGATGCGCCGGTCACCGGCCGCCTGGGCCGCGTTGTAGGCGAGGATGTCCGCGTGGATCGTCGTGCGCGAGCGCGGCTTGAAAGGGGCCGACTCCGGCGCATCCGTGCCCGCACGTTTTACCGACTTTGCCGGCGTAACCGCGCGCCTCCCCGACGTCGTCGACGCAGTCGCGCGGTTTTTCGACGGCGTCGGACGCGCGGATACTCCACGTGCGGCGCTTTTCGGCGCAGCCGAGCGCTTCGTCGGACGTCCCGGTTTTGCGTCTTTCGCGGGCTTCTCCCGGTTTTCGCCGGATGCGCGCGGGCGTGGCGGCGTTTCGGGCACCGCACTTTTCACACGTGAAGGTTTCGTCTTGTTCGTGTTCTTCATAACCTTGGTCTTTCCGGGTCCGGTCGTTAACTCGCATGCGGATCGGCCCTTCTTCGTCTTCTCGGATCCTGATATCCGTCAGATGGAATCACGGAATGATGGACCTTCGTCGAGCCGCGGGGTTCGGGTAAAACCGGATGCGGTTCTACAAGGCGGCCTCGCCCCGTCCAGGCGTCAGGAGGTCACCGGTCCCGCCGGTCGACCCAGACTTGGTTGCGCCGGGTGTAGCTTTTTGCGTCCGCTTCGATCTGGTCAGCCTCGCGCTGATCGACTCGGCGCTGCATGAGAATGCCGATGACCAGCAGTGCCGCGCCCGCGAGGAACACGAGCACGGCGTACGACGGAGCGAAGATCAGCAGCACGATCCCGCCGACGAGCGCCAACCCGCCAGCCGTCATCAGCAGCGTCGGCAACGGCAGGAGGATGATCCCGAGCAGGACGATGATAAACGGGATCGCGTAAGGCGCTGTGCGCATCCACGACGTTGTCATATTGTCCCTCCGCCGTCAGCTCTCGGGAATGTCCGGGCGATCCTTTCTCTGCGTCATCGGCGTTCGGCTGCAACTACGTCGCCCTCGCTCTCCGTCATTGACGTTCGCCGGCCACCTGATCGCCCTCGCTCTCCGTCTTCAGCGCTCCGCCGCGACCAGGTCGTCGTAGGTCTCGCGGCGGCGGATGATCCGCGCGTCGTCGCCGTCGACCAGCACTTCCGCCGGGCGGGGGCGGCTGTTGTACTGGCTGGACATGACGAACCCGTAGGCGCCCGCGGTGAAGACGCAGACCAGGTCGCCGCGCGTCACGGGCGGCAGCCAGCGCTCCTTGGCGAGGAAGTCGCTGCTCTCGCAGACCGGGCCGACGACGTCGACGAGGACGGCGCCCTCGGGTTGAAGCTGCGCGCTGCGCCGCGGCGGCGTCCGTCCCGCGGCGGGGCGGACCGGCCAGACGAAATGAAACGAGCCGTAAAGCGCGGGGCGGATCAGTTCGGTCATCGAGGCGTCCACGATGAGAAACTGCCGGTCGCCGGAGTGCTTCGTGTAAAGTGTGCGCGTCAGCAGGACGCCGGCGTTGGCGGTGATCGTCCGCCCCGGTTCGAGCATGACGGTCAGTCCCGCGCCCTTCAGCAGCGGCGCGACGTGCGCGGCGTACTGCGCGGCCGTCGGGGCCTGATCGTCCTCGTAGTGCGCCCCGTATCCGCCGCCGATGTTGATCGCGCGGACGTCGAACCCGTCGCGGCGCAGGGCGTCCACGAGGTTCAGCCCCTTCGTGATCGACTGCACATAAGGCTCGACGGTGTTCACCGGTGAGCCGATGTGCAGGTGGATCGCGGACAGGTCCAGCCCCGGGCGACGGGCGAATTCATGAAACACGCGCTTCGCCCGCTCCAGGTCCACGCCGAACTTCGTCTCGCGCTTGCCCGTCGTGGTGTACACGTGCGTCTTCGGATCCACGTCGGGGTTGACGCGCAGGGCGACCGGGGCGCGGCGGTTCATCGAGGCCGCGATCGTGCCGAGATTGTCCATCTCAGCCTCGCTTTCGACGTTGAAATACCCGATGCCGGCGGACAGGGCCTCGCGGATTTCACCGTCGGTCTTGCCGACGCCGGCGAACACGATGCGCCCCGGGTCCGCGCCGGCCTCGAGCGCCCGGCGCATCTCTCCCCCGCTGACCACGTCGAACGCCGCGCCGCACTCCCGCATCAGGCGCAGGATGTGAAGGTTCGAGCAACTCTTGACGGAGAAGCACATCCACGGATCCAGCGCCGCCCACGCCTCAGTCAACCGCCGGTAATGATCGACCAGCGTTCGCTTCGAGTAGACGTAAAGCGGCGTGCCGAACCGCTCCGCCAGCCCCGCCGCCGTCACCCCCTCGCAATGCAACTCCCCGCCACGATACTCGAAGAAATCCATCGTCTTGCTTCCCGTCCGCCTCAGCCGTTCCCGAACGTCGGCCCGGTCCGGCGACACACCCCCGCCTTCTTGCGGCGGAGCCTCCCCCGACCGGCGGATGATGGAAGAGTGCGGCGAACAGCGCCTCCTCGCCGAGGGCGAACAAGTGATTTTCGCAGGAGAACCACCTGGGCTGCAAGGACTCGAACCTTGAACTTCCTGATCCAGAGTCAGGCGTTCTACCAATTGAACTACAGCCCAATCCTGATGCTTTTCTTACTCCGGTCCGCCGCGGTTTTCAAGGGCGAGGAGCGGCGACCTGCGATCGGACAGGCATCGGCGAGAATGACCCGCGATCGGCCGATCCGACGCCCCGTCCGCGGGGGGACGGGGGAGCCCCGCTCCGTTTCCGTCCGGACGCCGCATGAGACGCTGCTCGTTCCGGACCCGGAGTTCAAAGCCCCTCGAGCATCGCCGATAACTGGCGACCCAGGGCGTTGCTGATTCGCGCCAGCGCCCAGACGGAGGCCGCGTTCTTCCCGAGCTCGACCTGCGAAAGCTGCGACGTGGTCAGGTTGGTGCGGTCCGAGAGCTGGCGCAGGGTGAGATTCTGGGCGAGGCGCTCACGGCGGATGCGCTCGCCGATCAGGCGGTTCAGCTCTTCCTCGTTGGTGTGAATGAGGCCCATCCGGCGGCAGGTGCGGTCCAACGCGGCGACCAGTTCAGACGACCCGACGGGTTTTCGCAGGTATTCGCAGGCGCCGCGGCGCATCGCCTCGACCGCGGATTCGAAGTCCGTGCCGCCGCGCATGACCAGGACGCTGTTGCGGCGATCGATGTCCTTGATTTTCTCGACCAGTTCCAGCGCCTCGGACGGTCGGGTGGAAAGATCCACCAGCGCGATCTGACAGGATTCCTTCTGCGCAAGCTTCAGAGCCTCGGCGAGATCACCCTCGACGCGCGCCACGTAACCGGTTTCCTCCAGAAGCTGCTTGAGATGCCCGGCATGCTGAGAATCAGCGTCCGCCACGAGAACTTTGATGTGATGTCGTACCGCCATGTTTCCGCCCATCCTCCCTGCAAAGCCGCGCTGCCCCGCCGAGGCGCGCCGTCACCCCCGCCTCGCGTCGTCGCTGTCGAACAATTCTTCAGTCTACACTGGAGGATGGTAGGCCAAAGTCCAAAAAATTCAAGTGGACGGAAAAAATACAAACCTGAGTCTCTACTTAGCTCCGGTTGCGGGGCGCGGGATTCGCGTGAGCTTGGCGATCCTGCGGCGCGATCCCGCGGGGAGGGGGTGGCGGGAGGTCTTACGCCCTGGAGGATCATCGGGAGACCCAGCCCCGGGAGGGGCGGCTGGAAAACAGCCCGACACGCCAGTGCTGGGAACCCCGCGCGGGGAAACGAAGCCGCGGAGGGACGAAAGAAATCCCTTAAGGACGCAGACCCGTCGCGCCGCCGCTCGATCGTTCCTCCGGGATTTCGTTATCCGACGCCTCCGCCCCCAGCGAGGATTGCCGGATTACTCTCGGATGCCCCCTGGGGTACGCCGGCGCGACGCTTCCCAACTTCATGACCGTCAAGGCACGGCGCACTGGAGTTCGTTGGAACCTCAGGCGGCTTCTTTTCCTCTTGTTGTCGCCGATGCGGTTTTTTTGCCCCGCTTCCCGGGATGCACTCGTTCAAGCCGTCCACCAACCCGAAGGCCTCACCGCGTCGGGCGACTCGGTGGTATAATGCCCCACGCGGAGGATGGGGGCATCGTGACAGGACCGGCGCCGGACGCCGTCCTGCGGAGGAGTCGATCATGATTGCATTGCAGACACGTCGAAGCGCCATCAGCGGGTTTGTCCTTGCTCTGGCGGCGGGGTTGATCGCTACCGAGGCGCGAGGCGGGCCGATGCGTCAGCCGCCGCATCGTGGACCCGGTGACGACGTGCATCCCGGGGTCCGCGTCAGCGTTCCCGACGACGGCGGACAGGAACCCGCGGGTTGCCCCCTGATCCCCCCCTGCGAGCAACTCACGGGGTTCAAGGCGAAATGCCGCCTCGGCGTGCTCGGCCGTCTGATCGTCAAGGTCAAACTCGTCCCTCCCGGACCGGGACCGGACCTGAGCGTCCTGTTCGGCGTCAACGGACAGCCGTTCTGCACGCCGTTCAACCGGCGCAACGTCGCCAAGCTGAAGCTCGACAACCGGGTCGGTCCGCAGTTCTGCGAAGTGCTCGATCCGCCGCGCTGCTTTGCCCCGATCCAGGTGGACTGCGGAGGATAGCGTCCTGAGTTGCAGGTTCGTCGCACGTACACGGTTCACGGACCTCCGGTCCGCGTAGAACCTGCGCGCAACGGCGACTCGCCGCCGCCCTCCCGCAGCCGCATCGGAGATCGCCGTCGTCAGGGTTGCGGTTGATTCGGATCCTGCCCTTCCGGCGTCGGAGGCGGCGTTCCGGCGAAGCGCTCGATCGGGGCGACGCGGAGCTTCGTCACCTCCAGCGAAGACGCCGTCATCAGCGCCAGCGGGTAGTCGATGTCCCGGCTGTCCTGCGACGGAATGAAAGCGTTGGTCCGCGCGACGAGTTGCCCGTCCATGTAAAGCGCCAACTCGTCCGCGAGGAGGCAGTGCAGCACGTGGGGACTGCCGTCCGTGAAGCGGGCCATCACGTTGACCTGGGTGTCGAGCTTGTCCGCGTTGAACTGATTGAACCCGATCCAGCCGGACCCGTCCGCCGGGTCGCCGATCCACTTCACTTCGCATTCGACGACGACGGGGGCGACTTCCTTCATGCGGATGCCCAGGAAGCTCGTCTGTCCCTTCGGCACGTCGCATCGCAGCCGCCCGCCGGACGCCTGCCAGTCCTGCACCGAACCGCCGACGCCCGCGAACCCCTTGAGGCTGCCCAGGTCGACGTCGCGCCAGTTGGACAGCGATCGGAACGTGCCCATCTCGTCCACGCGCGGCTGCAACACCGCGTCCGTGCTCACCGCGAGGGTCTTGGGCGCCGGTTCGCTGGGGTCCGGTTCAAGATCCTTGACGTAGCGGCGCGTCATCCACTGCACCCAGCGTTTCTCGAACTCCTCGACGGCGCCTTCGACCGGGATGCCGAAGACCGCGGCGCACGCATGATCGTGACGCGTCTTGCGCGGATACTTGCCCAGTTCGCTCAGGAACGTGTACATCGCCTCGTCCCCGGCCTCGAAGAGGTACAGGACGACGATCGCCGCCGTCTCGTAGAACAGGCTGATCCGTGCCGGATACCCCTCCTGGTCGAAGAGGTCTCGCAGGCGGAAGTACTCGCCGGCGACGACGGCGCGGGCGAGGCGCGCTGCCTCGAGATAATGATCGCGCGTCTGCTCCATCCGACCCGCGACGGCCTCGTGCAGCCACTGCGGCGTCTCCAGACCGAAGAACTCGTTCAGCATCGCGTGCGTCAACTCGTGATACAGGATGCTGTCGATCGCGTACTTGTACATGACCGTCCGGCGGCTGCGGTCCGGGTTCTGCACCTCGACGAGTTGAAACAGCATGATGACGTTCGATCGCCCGAAGAACTGGGCGGAGGTGACGCCGTGCGACCCCTGAGGCGCGCCGCCGACGCTGATGTAGTCGTTCTCATCCTTGTAAACCAGGATCGGAAGCCGGAACGACCACTCCCGCCCGCCGAACAGGCGCTTCGACATGAAGTCGAGGTACAGCTCGGAGTTCTCCGCGACCAGCTTGGCGAGTTCCTCGTTGCACGCGAACACGCGGAAGTGCCGCGTCGTCCACTCGAACGGCGGGACGTTCATGCCCATCTCGACGTTCGGGACGTATTGCGAGTCCTCGACCACTTCGAGCCGCCGCCACTGCTCATCCGTGATCGTCGGAAACTTGATCCGAAGGTGGTCGTTCAGGTCCGTCTTTCCCAGGACGGCGTGCGTGCGATCCTCGACGTCGCGGCGGGTCAGCCGCAGCATCGTGATCCGCGCCTCGCGCAACGTGTCCTCATTGCGAGAGACTTTCAGGAGCCTGCGACACATCTCGACGGCCTGATCGGTTTTCCCCGCGCGCTCGCAGGCGTCGATGAGCAGAACGTACGCGGGCTCGTTGCCGGGATTGTTCTCGATCTCCTTCTCGAGCGGCGCGATCGCCTCGGCGTAAAGCTCCTTCGCCATCAGTTCCCGGGCCCGCTCCAGGTCCGAAGGCGACGCCGACCGCGACAAGGCGCTCGGCGCAACAACGATCAGGGAAACCGCGGCGGTCAGCGTCAGCAGCGTTCGCATCCTCATCTCCTTTGCCTCTCCTCCCCGCGCGTTCAGCGATTGCGCTGGCGCATGATCGACTCCCGCATTTCCTGAAGGCGGTCGTAGACATCACGCAGCAGATGATACTCCAGGCGCATCTGCTCCGGGTACCCCATCAGTTTGTTCAGCAGGTACTCGCCGACGATCTCCGTCGGCTTCGTCCTCGCCAGCCACTCGTCGCACGCCTGCCGCCACTGCTCCCGGGTCGCCGCGTCCAGCGTCTGCGGCAGCGGCTGATACAACGGGCTGGAAATCAGCGCCTCCTCCAACATGCCGCCGAGCACGTAAAACAGCAGGTGCTCCGCCTCGGCGCGGATAAGGTCGAGCTGGAAGGCGTCGGCGTAGCCGGGCAGCACCGCCTGCGCCTTGAGCACCGACGTCTCCGCCAGCTTCAGCTCCTCGAGATAGGGCATGCGCTTCAGCACGTCGTCCGCCCGGATCGCCGGAGGCAGCTCGCGCACCGCCTCCATCGTCTTCCGCGGGTTCATCCGCTCGCGCAGCGTCTCCACGCCGTACTTCTCATTGCGGACGAGCTGGCTGCAGTACTCCTCCAGCGCCTTGCGCATCATCGTCGCATCGGCCAGGGCGTTCGGATCCTGCGCGTCCGCGCGCATGTCCTGCGGGAGGAAGTTGCGCGACCACGCCTTGTCCACGCGGCGCAGGCTGTAATCCCACTCCGCGTTGTCCTCGAGGATCTCCCGGTGCGCCTTCGCCCGCAGCTTGTCCTGCGGCGTCCCGTCCTTCTCCAGCGCCTCAAGCATCGGTTTGACCTCGTCCCACTTGGCGAAGCGCTCCTTCGACTCGATGATCAACCAGGTCATCTCGGACCGCAGGACGGGGTTCTGCTCCTTCTGAAGGAAGGGCTCGATCCGCTCGATCACCCGCGCGTAATTGCCGAGGCGGTAGTCGGCACGGGCGTTGAAGACGGCCCGGACCGCCTCCGGAAGCTCCTCGAACTTCGCCAGCCCGGTCTGATCGATCGCCTCCTCGTCGAAGATCCGGTCGATGTCGCGCCTGTTGATCAGGCGCTCCTCGAAGGGGGTGCGAACACGGATCGTCGTCGCCGTCGAAAGCTCCTTGATGATCCGCCCCTCGATCATCGACCCGTCCTTCAGCAGGATGATCGCCCCCTGAAGCGCGGGCGAGAACGCCAGCACCGCCGCCAGCACCGCCAGCCGGATCCCCCTCGCTCGCCTCATTCGTCTTTCTCCCGGTCCGCCTTCAGGGCGGTCAGTTCTGCTTGTCATGGAACATCGCCTGAAGCACGCAGTTCACCGCCAGTTGCCGCGCCGTCGGGGGCGTCAGTCCGCGACAGCCCGGAAACTGGTTGTACGTCAGCCCCGACGACAGATCGTAGTGGCTGAACACGCCGAAATCCCCGTCCTTCCCTTTCAGGACGCTGAATTCGCTCCGCCCGTTCTGCACAAGTTCGCTGGTCATCGACTTCCGCAGCGGTCCGCCTCGGGCGTCGAACCCCTGCGTTCCCGGAATCTTGCCCGTGTACGTCGGATGCAGCGTGCGCATCTGCAACGTCGTCATGCCCGGCAGGACCGTCCGCAGGGCGGCCAGCGCCGCCTCGCCCCACGCCTCGCTGCCGGTCACGACGTCGACGATCAGGAACCCGCCGCCCTCCACGTGGTCGCGGATGCGCTTCGCCTGCGCCTCGGTCGGCGCCTTCGGACCGGTCACCATCACCCACAGCAGCGGCGCCTCGCCGTCCTTCGCGTCCACGATCCGCGTGCGGTAATTGCTGGTCATCACGAGGTCGAGCGTCTTCAGCAGGTCCGGGTACACCGGACGATCCCCGCCAATCTCGAGCGTCGCCACGCCGAACTCGCGCGTCGGCGTCGATTGCTGAGGCAGCGGCGAGGGGTCGAAGGAGGACCGGAACGGCGAGGAGTCGAGCGTGTACTCCAGCAGGTTGTTCATGAACGCGAAGCGCTGCGGCGCGCCGTCCTTGCCCGTCCGGTAGGTGTGAAAGTCGCACGACCAGTCCCGGCCGCCCTCGTTCACCGCGAGAAACACGAAATCCCGCACGCCGTTGCCCAGCACCTTCGCGACCACCGGCTGCTCGATCTTCTCGCGCAGCGTCAGCACCGGGTGATCCTTCGGAAGGTCGCGCAGCTCGTACTCCGGAAACGCGGTCCGCAGGGCGGAGGCGATCGCGTCGCGCTGCGACTCCTGCTCCGGGATCACGTTGATCAGGATCGTCCCGCCGTTGAAGGCGTACGCGCGGAGCTTCTCAAGATGATCGGGCGCCAGGTTCAGCGGACCGGCGACGTTGAGGAACATCACGGGCACCTCCAACCAGTGCCTCGCCTCGTCCTCCAGGCTGCTGCGCCGCCAGTTCAGCGGACGCTTCCGCTGGGCCATCACGTAGCGCGTCAGGTGCTGCACGTCCCAACTGTGCTCGTAATCCCTCGCGTCCCCGTCCCCGACCACGATGCGCTGATACACGGTCGGCGACGCGCCGAGGGCGAACGCCGACATGCAGGCCGCCGTCGTCCCGAATCCGCCGGCGAAAATGCCGGAGTTGAACTCGTAAAGCCCCTGAGCCGGGTCGAAGAGCTTCTCCGCTTCGAGACGGAAATAATCCCGGTCGTTCAGGCGCGGAACGCCCGAAACCGTCCGCAGGTACTGAAACACCTGCAACCGGATGAAAAAGGGCATGTTGTCGACGCGCCCCAACTGACCGAGCAGTTCCTCGGAGTACTCCGCCGCGTACCGCGTGTTCAGGAACCCCAGCGCCGCGTCGATCCCCTTCTGAAGCGTCTTGTACGCCAGCACCTGCCGGCAGTCCCGCGCCCCGGGACCGGACGCCATCTCCATCGAAATCATCATCCCGACCACGCCCAGCGCCGTGAACTCGTCGGACACGTTCTCGCTCAGGCCGCCGTACTGCTCCAGCTTCTGACGGAATCCGCCCGACTTGGTCGACTGACCCGCGGTCCAGTAATTCGCCGCCTGCGTCCACACCTTCCGGGGACATTCGACGCCGGCGAACGTCGCCTCCCTCAGGGCAAGCATCGCCGCCCACGTCGACACGTGCGTCGGCTGCGTGTTCGCCGCCTCGGCGGACTGCGCCAGGTAGCTGACCGTCGACCAGCCCCCGCTGTCGTACTGCGCGCGGACGAGGTAGTCCATGTCGCGCGTGATCTCTTTCCGGAATCGCTCGACGCCGCCGAAGCGGGAGAGCGTGTACAACCGCGCGCCCACGACCGCCGTGCCGAACAACGTGTTTTCCGGAGGTTCCTGCTCCGCCAGCCAGTCCATCGCCTTGCGCAGGCGGTCCTCCAGCTTCGGATCGCCGAGCTCGCCCAACGCGCTCACCACGGAGCACGTCAGCATCATCGAATCTTCCTGGGTTCCCGCGATCCAGTATCCGTCCGGGTTGCCCTCGACGTACTGGAGAAAGCCCTCTTTCTGCTTCTTGAGGGAGTCAAAAATCTGCCCCTCCACCGGCGTCTTGATCTCGATGTACCGGACCGGCGCGGGCATCTCCGGGTCCAGTCCCGCCTTCAGTTCGTCGTCGATTTCGCGGAACGTCAGACGCTGCACCGCGAAGCGCTGTCCGAAGTTCTGAGGCAGCTTCAGCACGATCTTCGCCGATGACGTCATCTGCTCGAAATCCGGCGCCACCACCGTGCCCCGGATGAACCGCGTGCGCGAAATCTTGTCGCTCGTGTCGATCGGGTTGGCCAGCGTCACCTCGACGCCGAAAGGCTTCCCGTCCGCCCAGAACGCGGGCATGATCGCCGGGACGCCTCCCTGAATCTCGTTCTCGGTGAACATCTCGATTTCATACTCGTAAGTCCTTCCGGGACGGATCTCTCCCTTGAGGTTGAACTCCATCACGACCTGGGCGTTCTGAATCTGCGCCCCGGACATGTCAAACAGAAGGAATCCCGGCGAGCCGCCGCGCGACCCGGTGTACCCCGCCAGAAGACCCCGCCGCGCCACCGACCGCGGCGTCTCCGATTTCACGAGAATGCGCCCGAAATCGTGCTCGCCGTCGAACTCCAGCACCACCGTCTGAGGATCCGTCAGGCTGTAACGGACGTTCGCCAGCTTCGGCGCCAGATCGAAGAACCCGACCGCCACCAGATTCGGCCCGCCCCGCGCCGGCAATGCCGCGCACGCGATCAACCCCGCACACGTCCACGTCCGAACCCGTCGCATCGCCCTGCTCGTCATGTCTTGTCTCCCGACGCCCGCCTTTAATCCCTGAAGAGGCCGCCGCCGATTCCGGCGATTATTCTACCGCGTGCCACGTGATCAGGAAAACCTTCGACGCGGCGCGAGGCTTCCCCCGGTGCGGACCGGCGTGTAAACCTGTCTGCCGCTCCCGCCGGGGTTCGACGCCGCGCGGGGTTGCGAGGGTGACGGAAACGTGGTGAGCGTCGTAAATTTTGTCCGATCCGCGGTCTGGCGGGTTGACCCCGAGCACCCTCGCCGCGCCCGCATGATCGCCCTCGCGGTCATCGCCCTCGGAACCGCCGTCTTCGCCGTCGCCGCCTTCGTGCAGCCCAACCCGCAACGGATCGGGACGCACACCCAGCTCGGCTTCCCCCCTTGCACGGCAATGCTGCTGACCGGATATCCCTGTCCGTCCTGCGGCATGACCACGGCCTTCGCCTGGACCGTCCGCGGACGGATCGACCGGGCCTTTGCCGCACAGCCCGCGGGCGCCCTCCTGGCGCTCGGCGCGTTCGCCGCGACCCTCGCCGCCTTCTCGACCCTCGTGACGGGCAAGTCCTGGCGCGTCAACTGGATCCTGCTGCCCCCTCATCGGCTGGCGGCGGCGGTCGTGATGATCCTCCTCGCCTCGTGGATATACAAGCTGATCCGCACATGAAACCCTCGATCCGCGACACCTCGAGCGCGACAAGCGCAAATGCGGGCCGAGCGCTGGCCGGAACCTCCCGCCGGCTTGCCCGGGCGCTGGAGGCGCTGACCTTCGCCGCGCCGGTGGCGTACGTGTACAACCCGCTGATCTACGCCCGCAAACCGCATGAGGCCTACCTGCTCGCTCACGCCGCTCAACGTCCGGACGCGCTTCTGGTCGGTATGAACCCGGGACCGTGGGGGATGGCGCAGACCGGCGTGCCTTTCGGGGAGGTCGAGTTGGTGCGGGACTGGCTGGGCATCGAGGAACCGGTCGAGTCGCCCCCCCGGGAGCATCCGAAGCGTCGCGTCGCCGGGTTCGCCTGTCCGCGCAGCGAGGTCAGCGGGCGCCGGCTGTGGGGCTGGGCGAAGTCGAGGTTCGGCACGCCGGAGCGGTTCTTCCGTCGTTTCTTCGTCATTAATTATTGTCCCCTGATGTTCCTCGACGCCTCGGGGCGGAACCTCACGCCGGACAAACTTCCCGCGGACGCCGCCGGTCCGATGCTGGACCTTTGCGACCGAGCGCTGCGCGAGGCCGTGAACGCGCTCCGCCCGCGGCACGTCGTCGGCGTCGGAACCTTCGCGGAGACGCGCGCCCGCAAGGCGCTGGCGGACCTCGATGTCCACGTCGGCCGGATGCCGCATCCCAGTCCCGCCAGCCCCGCCGCCAACCGCGGGTGGGAAGCCCTCGCCGACGCCGCCCTGGAGAATCTCGGTCTCCTGAAGCGTCCCGGACGTGGCGTCGCCGCGCCGTCTTCACGATGATGCACGGGACATGAACGCCGCCGCGCCGAACCTGAACGACCTTGGGGGACCGCCTATCCAGCCGGTCAACAAGTTGCATTCTTTTCGCGCACAACTGGAGCTGCTCGCCGTCTTCCTCGTCGGCGCGGGGCTGATGCAGTATCTCTACGGCGCGACTCTCGATCCGGCGACCGGCGCCCCCGCCGCTCTGCCGGGCAACGACGACTTCTACCACCTCAAGATGGCGCTCCTCCTTCCGAAGATCGGACTACCCGACCGGCTGGACTGGCTTCAGCACACGATCTTCGCCGACCGCTTCGTCAGCCATCATTACGGGTTCCACGTCTATCTCGCGGTCTTCGCGCACGCCTTCAGCGACCCCATCCTCGGGGCGCGCTGGGCGATGTCCGTCTCGTTCGGCCTCGTTCTGGTGCTCGCGACGATCCTGATGCGCGGGGAAGGCGTCCCGCACCGCTGGGGGTTCCTCACGCTTTTCATGCTCGCTCCGGATGACTTCCTCGTCCGTCACGCTTATGTTCGCGCGATCGACCTGTCCCTCGTGTGCCTGCTGGCTGGATGCTGGTGCCTCTTCAACCGGCGGCACGTGCTGCTGGCGCTGACGCTCGCCGTGTACACGCACGTTTACCTCGGCTCCTTTTTTCTCCTCATCCTCTGCGGGATTCATTATCTCGGGGCGTGGCTGCGCTCCGCGCCCCCGCCGCAGCCGCTGCGCCTGCCGCTGGCGATGCTGGTCGGAACCGCGCTCGGATACCTGACCCACCCTTACGGCGAGCATGCCTTCTCGTTCCTCAAGACCCAGATCTTCGGCAGCGGGCTCACGCCGCAGGTCTCGGTCGGACGGGAGTGGAACGCCTACGAAAACGTCTGGGAGTTCGCCAACCGCGTCGGCGTTCCGCTCTCGGTCTGGGCGGGCGCGATCGTCCTTGCCCTGCGCCGCGGCCGACGCCTGTCCGACGCCGGATGGACGCTCCTGGTCGGCTCGATGTTCTTCTTCGCCCTCATGCTGAAGGCGCGGCGCTTCGTCGAGTACTGGCCGGTGTTCGCCGTGCTTTCCAGCGCCGTGCTGTTGAAACCGGCGCTGCGCGGCTGGCGATCGGCGACGACGCCCGACACGGCGCGGATTCAACGCCACGACCTGATCCTCAGCGCCTTGTCGCTCGCGCTGGCGGGCTGGGCGGTCTACTTTCTGCTCGAGCACAAAAGCGCCACCGGGCTTTCGTCGTGGCTGCGCACGGCGGTCCCGCTCGCCGCCGTTTATGCGCTGCTGGTCCACCTGCTTCCCGATCTTCTTCATGCGATCCGTGACCGGCGCTTCGCCCGTTTCGGCGTCCGCGCGGCGACGACCCTCGGGCTGGGAGCGGGCGTGGTCGGCGTGCTCGCCGTCGCGGCGCTTCCGGTGCATCGCCACGTGCGCGGGTGGTGCCGCGGCAACTACGATCTTCCCGAAATTCAGCGGGTCATGCAGTTCGTCGCCGACCGATCCGAACCGGGAGACATCATCTTCACCGACGACTGGGACATCTTCCCCGTCTACTTCTACTACAACGACAAGAACCGTTACATGGCCGGGCTCGACCCGATGTTCAGCTACTCCCGCGACGCGGAGCTGTGGGAGCGGTATAAACTCATCACCCGCGGCCAGGCGCCGCTGACGACCACCGTGTCCCTGCCGCAACCCACGGAAGACGGAGGCACGAAACTGGTCGAAACCCGGATCACCGTGCCGCTCGAGGACATCCGCGACCGCTGGGGAGCGCGCTTCGTCATCATCGACAATGATCATCTCCCCTTCGCCCGCAAGCTCGACCGCGCCAAGTCGCTCGCCCGCCGCATTTACCCCGAGGACGACCGCAAGATCGCGCCTTACATGGTTTATGAGATCCTGACCGCGCGATCCGACGGAGCGTTTTCCTCGACGGTGACCGAACCGTGACGCCCGCACCGAGAAAACCGAGCCGCGCCCGTCAGGAAGCGTTCCCCCCGCCGGTTGATTGCCGACCGCGCCCGTCAGGAAGCGTTCCCCCGCCGGTTGATTGCCGACCGCGCCCGTCAGGAAGCGTTCCCCCCGCCGGTTGATCACCGACCGCGCCCGTCAGGAAGCGTTCCCCCCGCCGGTTGATTGCCGACCGCGCCCGTCAGGAAGCGTTCTCCCGCCGGTTGATTGCCGACCGCGCCCGTCAGGAAGCGTTCCCCCCCGCCGGTTGATTGACGACCGCGCTCGTCAGGAAGCGACTCTTCCCGGCCCCGGCGGTCGGATCGGACAACCGAGTCTTACGCCCACGGGTTGACCAGCAGTTTGATGGACCGGCCCGCCGCGACGTCATCCAGCGCCGCGTTCAGCCCGTCCAGCGGGCGCTCCTCGACCGAAAGCGTCGACCACGTCCGGCGACCCGCCTCCGTCCGCAGCACCTCCGCCGCCCGATGAAAGTGCGAGTAATCCGAACCCCAACACCCGCGGATGTCGAGGTGTTTGCGATTGATGTCGCGGTGCGGGTTGATCGTCGCGTCGCCGCAGTCCGTGTACTGCCCGACGATGACGACGCGCCCCGCGTCCCGCGTGAAGCGCATCGCCTGCGCCGCCGCGACCGGCGCCCCCGCCGCCTCGATCGTCACGTCCGCGCCGCGACCCTGGGTGTGCGAGCGGACCCACGCCTCCCGCGCCGCCTCGTCGCGCCCCTCGAAGTTCAGCGTCTCGTCCGCCCCGATCGCCTTCGCCGCCGTCAGCCGCATGTCCGGCGCGCCGATGCAAAGCACCTTCCCCGCGCCGGACATCTTCGCAAACGCCGCACACGACAGCCCGACCGGTCCCGCCCCCAGCACCAGCACGGTCTCGCCGATCCGCGGCGCCGCCCGCTCGACCGCATGAAGCGCCGTCGGCAGCGAACACCCGCCGGACATGAACAACCGCGACTCCACCCCCTCCAGCCCGATGCACAGCGTCCCCGGCTTCAGATACAGGTAGTGCGCCCACCCGCCGGACAACCCGTCCGCCGCGCCGTAGGTGATCCCGTAAACTTTCCGCCGCGGACATCGCGTCGAGGCCTTGTCCAGCAGGCACGCCCGGCAGCGGTGGCACGTGCGATGAACGTCGAGGAAGGTGACGCGGTCGCCCTCGGCGAAGGTTCGCCCGTCCACGTCGGTCAGCCCGCCGCGAATCCGCTCCAGGACGCCCACCGTGACGTGCCCGGGGATCAGCGGATACGGCACGCCCGCCAGCCGCCCCTCGCGCAGATGCACATCCGTCCCGCAGACCTCGGAGTACTCGACGCGCAACAACGCGGAATCCGGTTCAAGCTGCGGAACGGGAAACTCACGCAGCTCGACCGGCGCGTGCGGCGCGGGAACAACGGCGGCCAGACAGCTCGACATAACGCGCAAGAATGCCGCCGCAGGCCGGTCGCCGTCAACGCCCCGCCCGCAAACCCCCGCGACCGACCGGGAGTTGTTTGAGGCGGTGCGGGGAGTCGAGTGAGGCGCGGCGACTGGCGCAAGCCGATCCGGCCGCGACGGTGTTGGTTCTACCGGCCCTGGCTCGCTTCATCGGCGAACTGCAGAGCCGCCCCGCAACCGGAGCCGGATGGAAACTCGGGAGGCTTATTCGCCCCAAGCTCCCCCTTGGTCGAGGGCGGCGCCTGCTTGCTTTGCACTTAATTACCCTGAAAAACCACGGAAAATGCGGCGTAATCGAGGAGATCGACATCCAGGTCGGCATCGCTGTCAAACGCACCGACGCATTCAGGAGACACGGGAACTCCAGGCGAGGCCAGGCAACCGGCCAGCGCCGCATAGTCCGCCAGGTCCACCGTGCAGTTTTCGTCGAAATCACCCAGGACGGGACACGCCGCCTCAGGAGCCGCAACGGCGACATACGTGCCAGGGTCGGTCACCTCAGCAAACACCGCGAGCAGTCCATCGGTGGACGTTCGGCCGATGATCCCCGTGGCCACGAACTCGGCGCCGCCGCGCGGTCGGTGGAGGAGTTGCAGCGGCGTCTGCGGAAGTTGGCGGTATCGCAGAGGCATAATCAAGGTCGCCTCATTCGCCAAGACGCCGGGATCGGGGAGCATCAAAATGTCGACGAAAAGCGTGTCCGCACTGCCAGGGATAAGGTTGGCGGGGTGGTGAGCGATCCGAAGGAAAACTTCGGTCTCACCATCGACCGCGCCGCCCGGAACCAGGAGCACCGTGGGCGAGGCTTCGACGTCGTACACGGCGCAATCTGAAACGCCGATCACCGCATCGTGGAGGACGCCGCCCATGTCGCCGCCGTCGTCGGATCGGCCCCGGACGGGCGAGCTTGGATCCAGCGCAAAGTCGATGGTCTCGAACGTGGAGTCAAGATAGAGCGGATCGACTTCGACATTGTTCTCAAACCGCCCGTCCGGGTCACAGAACGGGTGCAGCCCTCCGAGCCGGTTGGCGTGGAAGTCGTTGTAGTCGAGGGTGGCGAGTTTGTTGGTTTCGTCGCAGAAGACGCCCCAGTCCTCGTTTTCCGTGAAGATATTGTTGATCCAGGAGGGGACTGAGTAACCCAGACGAATCCCGTGGCTGCCCCCCGTTTCCAGCGCGCCTTCTCCAGGTTCACGGACATTGGCGTGAAACGTGTTGTTGACGATGTCCGCGCCGCTGGAGTTTCGAGCGTCGATATCCCCTGCGAGCACCGCCGGAGCCAGGAAGGGCGGCGCCTCGGGACATTCCTCCTTCTCGGGATTGCACCCGGGTTCGTTGCAAAGGTCCGGGTTGCCCTCGCACGGCGCGGGCTTCTCCTGGTCGCAGTTTTGCTTCACCCGGTTGAACGCAAAGACGTTGCGAGACACCTGTAAATTGCTGCTCTCTCCGCAAATCAGCGCCCCTCCGCGCTGGGCCGCGTTGTCCCTGAACATGTTCTCCATCACGAGGCTCCCTGAGTTGCGCGGCGCGATGAATACCCCGCCTCCCGTGGAATCGATGCCGAATCCGCCGTTCCCGGCGAAGAGATTGGCGCGTATTTCAGCCTCGGTTCCCGTCGGTACGTACACGCCGGCGCCGCTGCCCCCGCACGATCGATTGGCGACGAGGCGGTTCAGAATCAGGATCGCGGTGTTGCCGTCCGAAAGGCACACACCGGCCCCATCCCCCTCGCTGCTGTTCTCCGTGATCTCGTTGGCCCGGAGCATCAACGCGGCGTCCACGCCTCCCACGTACACGCCGCCGCCGGACGACCCGGAGACGTTTCCGCCCAGAGAGTTCCCGGAGATGGGTTCGATCCCGCTTCCCGCGACGTAGAGGCCGCCACCCTCGCTGGAAGCCTGATTGAATTCAATGACGTTGCCCTCCAGCACCAGGCCGTCGGCGACGTTTGCAAAAACGCCGCCGCCGCCCTGTTCGGCCTGATTGCGGCGGATGTGGCTGTTTCGCAGGGTCAGGCTCGATCGCGCAAGGACGCCGCCGCCGTCGCCCCCGGCAAGATTGGACGAGATGGAGCAATCGACGACGCTGGCCGTGCCGTCGAGCACCGCCACCCCGCCTCCGCCGCCGCCGGAGGTGTTTCGCGAAATGATGCTGGACTCGATGCGCGGGGCGCTGGCGTCGCCCTCCACGCGAATACCTCCGCCCTCCCCGGAAGCGGCGTTCTTCTGAATCGCATTTCCCAGAATCCAAGGGGAGGCGTTTAAGATGACGATGCCGCCGTTCCCCAGCACGATCTCAAAGCCGGTCAGGATGGTGTCGGCGCCCGTCGAATCAAACCTCACCGTGGGAAGGCCGCTGCTCGCCGCGGCGAACTGGGTGTTCAGACGTAACGGATCTTCGGCTGTAAGCGTGATCTGACGGACGCCGTCGTCGAAAACCAGGTTCTCCGCATACTCGCCTTCAGCGACGACGATGCATGTGCCGGGAAGGGCGTCCTCGATCGCCTCCTGCACGCTATCACCGGGCCTGACCGCGATCTTGCTGATCTCGTAGATGAAATCGGCAGGCGCATGAGCGCTTCGAAGCCCCACGACGACCGAGACCGGAGCCGGTATTTCGTTCCCAGCGGCGCAGTCCGGCCCCGGTGAACGAACCGGCAATCGCACGCGAACGGTGCAACCCTGCTGGGCAATCTCCTCGATCTGAGCTTCCACGCCTCCGATGTAGACCGTAGTCTCGCCGGGAATGAACCCCTGCCCCGTCACCGTGACGACGATCGGCGACCCGCCTCTGGTACGAGCGGTTGTCAGACCTCGCAACGGCGTCATGTCGTCCACAACGAGGGGTTCGCACTCGTCCGGCACACCACTGGAGTCGCAGTCTGCGCTACGACCGCTGATGATGTCGCACTCGTCCCGCGTACCATTGTCATTGCAATCGCAAGATGCTGTGGGTTCAATGGTAAGCGCGGCGACCTCGCTGGTCAAAGGCCCGCCGCAGTCGTTGGAGAGAATAACGCGGTAGTTTCCGGCGTCATCCATTCGCACGGGGTTCAGCAAGAACTGGCCGCTCGTCGCTCCAGGCACATCCTCCCACACTTCTTTTAAAACGTCGTACTTCTGCCACTGGTAGGCAAGCGGAAGCGCGCCGGCCCCCGCGGCGGAAAGCCAGGCAGCCGTTCCCTCGCACGCGAGCACATCGAGCGGGTCTGCGCAGAATTCAGGAGGCGCACACGATGAATCAGCGCATTTGCCGAAACTCCCGGCTTGGAAGATGGCCCGAATCTGCTCGGGCGACAAGGCCTGATCGTAGAAGCTGAACTCGTCAATCAACCCTCGAAAGTAACGCCCGCAACAGTTGCCGCGCCCTCCGTCGTGGAACCCAAGGTTCACCGGACGGTCACTATGTCTGAGGCGGCCCGGGGCGGCGTTCCGGTGGACCTCGATTCCATCTTTGTAGAAGATCAGCAGGCGCTTGTCGGGATCGGGAGCCTCGGCGTCATAGGTCGCCGCGATGTGATGCCAACGATCATCAAAAAACCCGTTAAGGCCAGCCCCGTGGTCCCCGCCCTCTGTATAGACGCCGAAGTTGAGGGCATCTTGGGCGGGTGTTCCTTGAAAAAACCAACCAGTCCGCTCGTTGCCGTCGTGAGACTTGTCGACGACCAGCACCAAGCCATCCGTCGCCCCATCCTGCATTGAACTCGCTTTCACCCAGAATTCCACCGTGAAGGCGCAGCAGGGCTTCAGACTCTCCGAGCTATTGATGATGACCCGGTCGTCGTCGGAGTCGAACCGAAATGCCGATCCTTGGCGCCCCGGGGAGAATTCTACGCTTCCGCTGAGTCGCCCGTGGTTTCGTCCGGTGAAATCGTCCGCATCGCCATTGGCGCGCCACCAGCTTACCAGCGAGGCGTCGTCGCGCGAGGCACAGTACGGTGGAGATGGGGCGCAGATCGCCTTGGCTTCAATGATTCCGCGCAAGGGCTCGTCGTGGTTGGTGTACCGCCCGTTTCCCAGGTCGTTCCAACACCCGGGGTTCCCGCCGCACACATTAGTACAGCAAATGTGGTTCAGGTGTGCCGAATCTTCCCCACAATGTTGCCCAAGGCCATCGTTAGGTTCGGAGCTGCCCCAGTTTTCGAACGAGGGACACTCCCGGCTGATCCAGTACCAGCCGAGCCGGTTATTCTGTTGGTTCTCCGTTCCAAAATCAGTATACCCGATCCAGAACTCCTCTTCGCCGCCGAATGTCGAGACAAGCCAGTCGTTCTCCTCGGCGTCGTCGATGGTGACGAGGTGGCCTCCGAATCGCGCGGCTTCGTCTTGAGCATCGAACCAATCGGGTCGGTTGGCTGTGCAGGCTTCATCCGAGATCCCAAAGTAGCGATTTTCGGTGGGTCGGTAGTAATGCCCTGTGGCGGGGTTGAACCGCCAGTCCTCGAACGCAAATGCCGCAAGCGGCAGGAGCAGAGCGAAACTCAATCCAGCAAAGGAATGAACCCACGTGCGGCGTGCTGACATCATGGAATCGGCCTCCTGATGGTGGTTGGCGGAGTTCTCTAAACGACCCGATCGGCCTTGTCAAGCCGCGCCAAGTCAAACATCGAGAAGGGTCGTAGCAGAGTCATCGTAACGTAAAAATATAACGTAATTTACCATGCCCCCTCGCGGATTCAGGCCGAGGATCCCGGCTTCGCGCAAACCGGGCCTGCAAACGGTGAAATCCTGCCCCGCCGGGGAATTCCCGAAGGGTCGCCGTCCGCTCCGTCACGGTGGTTCAACATTCGCTACAGTTCCGGCGTATGCCCGCGTGGGGATGAGCTTCTGCTGGTTCGGGCGCTTGCGGACGATCTTGACGCAGGCTTCTTCTGCCGTGCAGGCGCGGCAAACGTCGAGCTAAGACGCGGTTTCAAAACGGTCGCCCACCGACTCGGCCGGCTGGAATCCTCGGCGGAATTCGCGCGGGCTGAAGCCACGCGGCTCGGTTTTAACATACCGTTCAAGGCGCGGTTGCATAACGGTCGCCCATCGACTCGGCCGGCTGGAATCCTCGGCGGAATTCGCGCGGGCTGAAGCCACGCGGCTCGGTTTTAACATACCGTTCAAGGCGCGGTTTCAAAACCTCCGGTGCGGACCGGCAAAAGAACGCTTCCTTACGGGCGCGGCTCGGGTTTAACATACCGTTCAAGGCGCGGTTTCATAACGGTCGCCCACCGACTCGGCCGGCTGGAATCCTCGGCGGAATTCGCGCGGGCTGAAGCCACGCGGCTCGAGTTTAACATACCGTTCAAGGCGCGGTTGCAAAACGGTCGCCCACCGACTCGGCCGGCTGGAATCCTCGGCGGAATTCGCGCGGGCTGAAGCCGCGCGGCTCGGTTCTGCAACCGCGTTTAAGTGAATCAGCGTCCGACCAGGACCACGGCGATGCGCTCCAGCGCCCAGTCGATCTCGGCGCGCTCGATGATGAGCGGCGGGGCGAAGCGGATGACCTGTTTCTGGGTGTCCTTGCAGAGCAGGCCGTCGTGGAGGAGGGCTTCGCACCTCGGTCGCGCGGGACCGGCCTCGGGTTTGATCTGCACGCCGATGAGCAGCCCGCGCCCGCGGATTTCCTGGACGATCGGACTGCGCAGCGCGGCGAGTTGCTCGCGGAAGTATTCACCGAGCGACCGGGCGCGCTCGACGAGGTCGGTGGTGCGCAGGAGTTCGATCGCCTTGCGTCCGACGGCGGCGGCGAGGGGGTTGCCGCCGAAGGTGCTGCCGTGTTCGCCGGGTTTGAAGACGCCCATCGCGGCGTCGATGCCGACGACGGCGGAGACGGGGATCAGCCCGCCGCCGAGGGCCTTGCCCAGGGTGATGACGTCGGGGCGGATCCCTTCATGCTCGAACGCGAACATCCGGCCCGTGCGCCCCAGCCCGGTTTGAATCTCGTCGCAGATCAGCAGCACGTTGCGGTCGGTGCAGAGCTTGCGCAAGCCGGTCAGGAACCCCGGCGGCGGCAGCACGACTCCCGCTTCGCCCTGGATCGGCTCGACGAGGACGGCGGCCGTGTCGCCGGTGATCGCCCGCTCCACCGCGGCGAGGTCGCCGTAGGGGACGACGTCGAAACCGGGAGTGAGCGGTCCGAAATTCGTCGTGGCGAGCGGGTCGGTGCTGAAGCTGATGATCGTGGTGGTGCGTCCGTGGAAATTGCCGGCGAAGGCGATGATCCGCGCCCGGTCGGGGGCGACGCCCTTGACCTGGTAGGCCCACTTCCGCGCGGTTTTGATCGCGGTCTCGACGGCTTCGGCGCCGGTGTTCATCGGGAGGACGCGGTCCATCCCGGCCAGCTCGGCAAGTTCCTTGAAGAAGGGGCCGAGCTGATCGTTGAAAAAGGCCCGCGAGGTGACCGTCACGCGATCGAGCTGCGCCTTGACGGCGTCGACGATCGCCGGGTGATTGTGTCCGAAGTTCAGCGCCGAATACGCGCTGAGCATGTCGAGATAGCGGCGTCCCTCGACGTCGGTCACCCAGCATCCCCGTCCCTCGGCGATCACGACGGGCAGGGGTTTGTAATTGTGCGTGCCGTAACGCTCGTTCAGTTCGACGTGCCGGCGCGACACCTCGCCGAAGGCGGCGGCCACGTTGACAACCGGATGATTCGTTCGGTCAAACGACAAGTTCATGACGTATTCCGTTTCTCGCGGCGGAGTTTAGTCGGTGTAAGGCCGCGCCTCAAATTGCGGGAGGGTTCTTCGGCGGCGCGACGGGACCGGCATCATGATCGACGGGCGGTTCAGGTTTCGGCTTCCGCGAAGCGGATGATCCAGCCACAATCCCATCGACCCCGGACTTTTGCGCGGCGCTCGCCGGACCGGCGCCGGCGGGCTTGAGTCGCGCGTAGATTCCGCGCTCGAATGCGGCGACGGCCAGCCCCTTGAAGAAGGACCGCGCGTTGACGCCGAGCGTCACGGTGCGATATCCGCCCTCCTGGACTACAAGGGTGGGCAGTCGTAGGGCGCCGATCATTTCGCCGTTTCGCTCAAAGTCCCGCGCGGTCAACGTCCAGGTTCCGGTCGGGTCGCCTTTGCCGATGTCGTATCCGAGCGCGACGACCAGGAAGGTCGGATTGAACCGGCGGATCCGCCCCAGGGCGCTTTGCAGGGCCTGGCGATAGCGCTCCGTCGTGATCTTTTCGGGCAGCGGGTAGTTGACGTTGAACCCCGCGCCCTCGCCGACGCCGCGATCGTCCTTGAACCCTGAAAAATAAGGGTACGCCAACCGCGGGTGCCCGTGGATCGAAATCGTCAGCACGTCCCGGCGCTCGGCGAAGATGACCTCCTGACCGTTGCCGTGGTGATAGTCGATGTCGAGAATCGCCACGCGGCCTTGGGCACTGAGATAGTGCGCCGCGATCGCGTTGTTGTTGAAATAACAGAACCCGCCGAACGCGCGCCGCTCCGCATGATGCCCCGGCGGACGAACGAGGGCGTACGCCAGACGGGATCCCTTAAGCACGGCGTCCGCGGCGGTCAGCGAGCAATCCACGGCGCGCTTGGCCGCGAGGAAGGCGTTCTCGTTCAACGGCGTGAAGGTGTCGATGCAGTAGTACCCGGCGCGCACGGGCAGGTCCACCGGCGGGCGCGCGGCGTTGCGGATCGGGAAGACGTAGGGGTAAACCGACTTGCCTTTGGGGACGACCCGGCAGACGCGCTTGAGGTAGTCCACGAAGGCGTCGTCATGCACGGCGCGGATGTGCGACTCTTTGAACTCGCGCGGCGGGATGCGGTGGAACAACCCCGTGGGCTCGATCGCGCGGAGGATCGCCCGGATCCGCACCGGGGACTCGACGTAGCCGCGCTCGCGCACGTGGTGAATGTCGTGCAAGTCATTCACCACAAGCGTGATGGATCGCGACGTGTCCTGCGGTTGTCTCGGCGCGGCCGGCGGCGCCTCCCGGGTGTACCTGGGCGGGCGCAGCGCGACGGGGTCATCCTTGAACGACGCAACGACGCGATCGACGTAAGCGGGCGGGCACAACTGCGGGTAAACGCGTTCAAGGCAGGCGCGGACGATGCGGCGGACGACGGTCCGCCGCAGAGGCGCTTTGCGACCCAGCGGGTCGCAAAGAAGGTAGGGCATCGCGGCATCGTCCGGTTTGACTTTCAGGGCGTACTCATTGTTCCACAGCGGGCGGACGCCGAAACGTTCGTAAAACCGCAGCCGCGCGACGTTCGCTTTGAGCACGGGCGGATCCCTGACCTCCGCCGGATCGTCAGGCGCGCACTCGAAAAACACGCCGATGCAACTCAGGCCCAGGGCTTCCTGCCGTACGCGCTCATACAGCGCCCCCCCCACGCCGGATCCCATCAGCGACTTTCCCGTCGCGATGTAGTGCAAGTAAAGGAACCGCAGGGCGGGATCGTGCGACACCAACGCGAACCCGCGCAACGTTCCGGAGTCATCGTCCGCCACGAAGAGCAACGATCGGAACTGATGCTTGAAGGGATCGGCGAGTTTCGACGGAATGGACACGATGTCGTGCTCGCTGACTCCGGCGAATTGCGACCGAAGGATGTCCTGCACCGCGGCAATCGCCCGTTGATCGACGGGAAGGACGGCATCAAATACGCGTCGAATCCTGAACATGGCGTCCTCGATCCTCCCGTCAATCTAGTGCGAACCCTCGCCGATCGTCGTGATCGGCGCCGCCGAAACCCGCCGCGCCGCGCGAACGCCATGAAGAGGAGGGGCGGTCCAGGCTTCTTGAACGTCGAACCCCAGGTTCTTCAGGAAGGTCCGGAGCGCTGCAACATCGATGCCGACCTTGGCCTGCGCCCCGACGATCTCCGTCCAGAAGACATATATGAGGCCAGTCGGCCGCAAGCGCCGCGCCGCCTTGGCGGCGAAGTACTCCGCTTCGTCAGCATCACGCGGCGTCACCACGGCGCAATCCAAAGGTCCGTCCGCGGGGCGCGGGGTTCCCTCCATCGCCGCCTCGACCAGCCGTCGCACGTTGCGGTCGTGTCCTCCGATCCAGACGCGCTGATTCCCCGGGCGGCGCAACTGCGCCGCCAGCCCCGACAGCAACGCGACGTCGGCCGTCGTCCGATCCAAAGCATTGATGAACCCAACAGGTGGACCGTCGGCTTGACTCATATCTCGCCCAGGCGATCAAGCTGGCGTTTCAGGGATTTCCGATCCGCGTTCCAATCCATCGCGGCAAGCCCGTCGACTTTCGCCTTCAGACGTCGTGCGACGCTCAACGCGTAGGCGCGGCGATCCTCGTCCGAGCCCGCGTGGAACACCGGGTCGGGCAGCCCCCAGTGCGCGGTCAGAGGCGCCCCCGGAAAGGCGGGACAATTCTCCTTTGCGGCGCCGTCACAAAGAGTGATGACAACGTCGAAACGCTCCCCCTCGTAGCGGTCCCAGCTTTTTGACTCGGCAAAAAGGATCGGGACGCCCAGCGCGTGCAGCGACTCGATCGCCAACGGATGTACGAAGCCCGCCGGGCGCGAACCGGCGCTGTGCGCCTCGAAGCGGTCGCCGCCGAGATGATGCAGCATCGCCTCGGCCATCTGCGAGCGGCAGGCGTTGGCCGTGCAGAGAAAAAGCACGCGCACCGGTTGTGACGGCTGCGAAGACATGTCGGGGGATCGTAACTTGCCGCCCGGCGTGCGAGCAAGGTAGGCTTGCCGGCGCATATGAATCCGCCGCTGAAGATCGGGATCGGGACCGATGTGCATCGTCTCGCCGAGGGGCGTCCGCTGGTGCTGGGCGGCGTGACGATCCCCTTCGAGCGCGGGCTTTCCGGGCACAGCGACGCCGACGTCGTGCTTCATGCGGTCAGCGACGCCCTGCTGGGCGCCGCCGGGCTGCCGGACATCGGCGAACTCTTCCCCGACACCGATCCTGCTTTCCGCGGCGCCGACAGCGCCCGGCTGCTCTCGGAGGTGGTCCAACGCGTGGACCTCGAGGGATACGCGGTGAACAACCTCGACATCGTCATCCACGCCGAGCGTCCGAAGCTCTCGGCGTGGAAGCGTCCGATCGCGGAGCGCGTCGCCGAACTGACCCGGTGCCCGCCGGCTTGCGTGAGCGTCAAGGCGAAGACAAACGAGGGTCTGGGCGCCGTCGGACGGGGGGAGGCGATCGCCTGCACGGCGGTCGTGCTGCTGCGCGGCCTCGTTCCGTATTGACGGGCCGGCGCGATCGCGCGGTTCTGGCCGGCGGGAGGGCGCGGGCTTTGCGCCCCGCTCGGGGAATGACCTCATTATCCGGACACGGCGGGTTCGGTCCGTCGAGGGAGGCCGGCGTTTTCGTCGATAACCACGATGACGTGCCTTCCGGGGATCGGGGATGATGTTGCTTGCCGGGCCGCCGGCGACAGGATAGATTCAAGAGGGTCGTGCGGTCTTGCGACCGCCCTGTCGCGCGCCCGGCGAAGACCAGGAATCGGGAGTGTTCTCGTGAAAGTCACATCGCGGCGGCTGGGGCGGATCGGTGCGGCGCTGGTTCTTTCGGCGACGGCCTCCGTCGTTCGCGCGGACATGGTTGACCTGGAGGACTTCGCGTTCGGCGACGTCGCGTACGCGCTGGATTTCGTCGGGTTCGAGTTGATCGGGCGCGAGAATCCGCTGACCAACGGGATCGACTTCGCGGCGGTCGCCAACTTTCCGGGCAGCACGGTCAACTTCGGCGTTGCACAGTTGGCGCTTTCGGGACCGGTGTCATTCGACGTGTCTTACGGCCGGCGGCTGCTGCACACGGTGGACATCGGGTTCACCACGGCGCTGTCGTCCAACTCGACGGCGACGCCGCTGACGTACAACTGGACGCAACGCCTGGCCAACCAGACGACGACGGTTTCCGGATCGATGCTCGTCGACGGCGACCTGCGGATCGACCAGCTCGGTTTCTACGATCTGAACCTTCGGTATTCGTCGCGGGGAGATTACACGAGCGACGGTCCCTTCGGACCTCAGTCGGACGCCTTTGATGCCGACCTCGGACCGATCAACGTTTCCGGAAACGTCTTCGTCGATCTGGCCGCCGTGGTGTTCGGTCCGGTGTTCGACCGCGCCGGGCGGGAAAACTTCTTCGAGCCTTTCAGCGGCATCAAGCAGATCGAGAACCAGCTTGCGGTGATCGCATTTCCGGAGGGGTCCGGCTTGTCGGGAAGCGCTGCGAGCGCGTCGCCCTCGGGGCGGACGGCGCTGACGCCGAGTCCTTCGACGCTGGTGTTGCTGGTCGCGGCGATTCCGATCGCGCTGCTGCGCCGCCGCCGCCGTTGAGGAAACAACGTTCGGCGACCCGTGTTTCTCGCAATCTACCTTCGCGCTTCGATCGGAGGAACGCCGCGCTCCGCATGTCCGGCGTACTGGCTGAGCGGGCGGTAGATGCGGTTGTCGCTCTGCTGCTCGATGAAATGCGCGCACCAGCCGGTCACGCGGCTGCACACGAACAGCGGCGTGTACAAGTCGAGCGGAAGCCCCAGCATGTAATACGTCAGGGCGCAGGGGTAATCCACGTTCGGATAGATCGGCTTGTCCTTGTTCACGATCGGGTTCTTGATGGCGTCGTAGATCGCCACCAGATCCTGCCGCCCCTTCACGTCCGCGAGCTTGCGCATCTCCCGCTCAAGGATGTGCGCCCGGTGGTCGCCGTGCTTGTACACGCGATGTCCGAAGCCCATCACTTTCTCCTTGCGGGACAGGGCGTCGCGGACCCAGGCGTCCGCCTCCTGCGCGGTCTTGAAGCGGAGGATCAGTTCCATCGCGGCCTCGTTCGCGCCGCCGTGCAGCGGACCTTTCAACGCCCCGATCGCGCCGGTCACGGCGGACACCATGTCGGACATGGTCGAGGCGATCACGCGGTTCGTGAAGGTGCTCGCGTTGAACTCGTGCTCGGCATAAAGGATCAGGGTCAGGTCCAGCAGCTTGATCGAGGTCTCATCCTGCTCGGCGCCGTGCGACATGAGGAGGATCTGCGCCGCGTGCCGCAGCCCGGATTTCGGCGCGACCGGTTCCTTCCCCTGGAGGAGCCGGTACCGCGCCGCCACGACGTCGGAGCACACCGCGATCAGCCAGACCGCGCGCCGGCGCTCGTCGTCCAGCGTGTGCCCCTTCACCGGGTCGAAGTGTCCGGCCATCGAGACCCCGGTGCGCAGCACGTCCATCATCGGCACGTGCTTCGGGATCAGGCGGATCGCGTCAATGATCTCCTTCGGCAGGCCGTGAAAGCCGTCAAGCATCTCGCGGAACGCCGCAAGCTGGGGCTGGGTCGGCAACTCGCCGTAAAGGAGGAGGTGGGCGACCTCGGCGAAAACCACTTTCTCGGCCAGTTCCGAGATCGGGTAACCGCGGTAAAGCAGCTTGCCCTGATCCACGCAGCAGATCGCCGTCTTCCCCGCGATCACGCCTTCCAGCCCCGGACTGAACGTCTCGTTCGACATCGCCTGCCCCGCTCCCCGACCCTGATGACTCTTCTCCCGCGACCGGCGCGGCGCCGTCGCCTTCGCGCCGCCGTCCAGCGTACAACTGATGTCCGCGCGGGTCAAAAAGCAATGAGTTCGCCCCGCGCCGGCGCCGGGCGCCGGCGCATTTGCCCTGTTCCACGGGTTGAGGCGAGAATCCGAACCGGAGAGGTTCTTTTTAAGGAGCGTCAGGCGTGTACGCGGACCGATTCATGCACGTGCCCCCGGGGACGGGGCTTCCGACGATCGTCAACGCCATCGTCGAGATTCCGAAGGGACGGCGCAGCAAATTCGAGCTGGACAAGGCCACGGGGTTGTTCAAACTCGACCGCTACCTGTATTGCGCCAGCCACTACCCCGGCGATTACGGTTATATTCCTCAGACGCTCGCCGACGACGGCGACGCGCTGGACATCCTCGTGATGGTCAATGAGCCGACGTTCACGGGCTGCCTCATCGAGGCCCGCGTACTCGGGTTGTTCCGCCTGAAGGACCGGGGGGCGGATGATTACAAGATCCTCGCGGTCCCGGACACGGACCCGCTCTTCAAGGGGTACGGGTCGCTGACCGACGTGCCCTCGCATTACCTGAAGGAAGTGGAGCACTTTTTCGCCACGTACAAACACCTTGAAGGGGCGACGACCGAGCCGCTGGGCTGGGGCGCCGTCGAGGACGCGATGCGGGAGGTCCAGGCTTCGGTCGATAGATATGTCAGAAGCCGCGTCCGCCTCGGCTGAGGCCCGGCGTCGAGGACGTTTCCGCTTCAGATACGAAAGGACTCGCGCGATGAAGATGGGCATCCTGGTCGGAGGAGGACCCGCGCCGGGGATCAACGGCGTCATCGGGGCCGCGGCGATCGAGGCCGTGAACAACGACATCGAAGTGCTCGGGTTCTTCGATGGGTTCAAACACCTTACCGCCGAACACTTCGATCCGAAGCAGCACGTCTGGCCCCTGTCCATCCCGGACGTCGGGCGCGTCCACCTTCACGGCGGGTCGATTCTGCGCACGTCGCGCACATCGCTGATCGCCCCGAACAAGATCGACGAGAACGCGGTCGTTGAGGCGGATCCGCAGAAGGTGCAGCGCGTCCTGTCCCGGTTCAAGGAGCTGGGCGTGACGATGCTGCTGACGATCGGCGGCGACGACACCGCGCTGTCCGCCCGCTTCGTCTGCGAAGGATCGAAGGAATCCGTCCGCGTCGCCCACGTGCCGAAGACGATCGACAACGACCTGCCCCTCGACGGCGATGTCCCCACCTTCGGATACACCAGCGCCCGCACCCTCGGCACGGAGCTGGTCGCGAACCTGATGGAGGACTCGCGCACCACCGGGCGCTGGTATATCGTGCAGACGATGGGGCGCAACGCGGGGTTCCTCGCGCTGGGGATCGGCAAGGCCGCCGGGGCGACGCTGACGCTCATTCCCGAGGAATTCCCCGGTGACACGACGGTGGCGGACCTGGCGACGATCATCGAGGGCGCCGTCCTGAAGCGGCGCGTGATGGGGCGGCAGGACGGCGTGGCCGTCATTGCCGAGGGGCTGGCGTACAAACTGGGCGATGCCGCGGAGCTGTCGCAGATGCTCGGGCGGGAGGTTCCGGTGGACGCCGCGGGACATCCGCGCCTCGCCGAGGTTCCGCTGGCCAACCTGCTCAAGGACGAACTGACCCGCCGCTTCAAGTCCCGCGGCGACAAGCTGACGATCGTCTCGCACACGCTCGGGTATGAATTGCGCTGCGCGAGACCGCAGTCGTACGATCTGGCGTACTGCCGTGACCTCGGGCACGGCGGCGTACGACTCCTGCTGGACTCGCGGCGCGACCTGCCCGGCGGCGTGATGGTCACGATCCGCCACGGCGAACTGCACCCGGTTCCCTTCGACAGCCTCGTGGATCCGAAAACAAAACGCACGCGCATCCGCCAGGTGGACCTCAGGAGCTACTACTACGAGGTCGCCCGCGCCTACATGATCCGCCTCGAACCTGAGGACTTCGACGCCCCGAAGACGCTCGACGCTCTCGCCCACGAGGCCAAGGTCAGCCCCTTCCAGTTCCGCAAGACGTTCGAACCGGTCGTCCTCGGCTGCTCGAAGCAGCCCGGTCCGGTCACGCTCCACGCGGCAGGGGGAACCTGACCCGGCGCCGGCGAAACCGCCTCCCGCCGGGGGTTCGCGATTCAGTTCGTCACGGCGCCGAGGCGAGCCTCGGGTCGGCGTCCGGGCGCGGGCGCCAGACGCGGATGTCGCAGATTTCAACCGCGGAGCGGACCTCGTCGCGCTGCTCGCGGGTCAGGCCGCGATGCGGGGAGAGGACGATGTAACGCGTGCTGCCGGGCATGAGCGGGCCGCGCAGCTCCTCGAAACTGACCGGCGCGGCGGCGAGCTCCGACCACTCATACAGCGGCGCGCCCTCCCGGTTGAGCAGATTCACGCGCAGACCGAGCACCGAGACGACCTCCGTCCCCCGGTTGACGATTTCGACGGACGGCACGAGCAGACCCGTCGCGCCGTCTTCGGCGAGCACGACTTTCGTCTCGATCATCGAGGCGTACTCGGGCGCGCGGCGGTCGTGCAGCAAATCCGCCAGCGCCGGGGGAAGTTTCTCGATGAATTCGGGCAGGCCCTGCACGGTGTCGTGGGCGAGGGCGAGGATGCCCGACGCCTTCTGATCGACGACGCGGATGCCGTACATCGTGACGGCCGTGCCGGCGCCGATCGCGGCGACGACGACAAACCCCGCGGCCAGAAACATCGCCGTAAACGGTGACATGCGTGATTGCGTAACCATCGGTTGACCCCCGGAAAACATGATACGGCCTTGCGATCGCGTCGACTTGGTCGATGCGAGTCCGCGACAGAACCGCTCCTGCCGGCGGAGCGCCGGACAGGTTCGGCTCACCGGAGGGGAATTCGGCGCGAGGGTCGAAATATTCGAGCGGACGCCTCCGTGCCGGCCCGAACCGCCGGGCGTCCGTGGACGGGATGCCCCGCGTTTCCACGGCGGATTGCCAGAATCTGTGCGGACCGGTAGAGGTATCGCTGCGAAAACGCGAAACCCGGTTTCGCGGAGACGGCGTCTTCGCGGACGTTCGCGCCGGGGCCGACTTGGCGGCGCGCTGGGATCACGACACGATGCTCGGACCGATCAACCAAAACCCGGATGAGAAGACGCTGCGTCAGTTCGGCTGGATCATGCTGGGCGGGTGCGGGGGGCTGGGGTGGCTGCTGGGGTGGCTGAGGCTGCCGTCCGGGGAGCGGTGGACCGGGTCGTCGCCGGGGTTGCAGGGGGCGATCCTGCTGCTGTGGACCGCGGGGGCGGCGGTTTTCGTGGTGTCGCGGGTGTCGCCGGGGTGGACGCGCGCGGGGTACGTCGGCTGGATGCGGGCGACGCGTCCGGTGGGCGTCGCGGTGTTCACGGCGGGTCTGACGGTGATGTTTCTGGCGGTGTTGCCGGTGTTTTCGCTGATCCTCAGGCTTTCCGACCCGCTGCGGCGAACCCTGCGGCCGTCCGGATCGTACTGGGAGGACGTGAAGCCTTATGACCCGACGCCGCAACGGATGGCGCGGCCGTTCTGAACCGATCGAGCGTCCAGCGTGAACATCCTCGGTCTATCCTGCTACTACCACGACTCGGCGGCGGCGCTGATCCGCGACGGCGTGCTGGTCGCCGCGGCGGAGGAGGAGCGCTTCAACCGCGTCAAGCATTTCAGCGACTTTCCGGAAGAGGCGGTCCGGTATTGCCTGCGCGAGGGCGGAATCGACGTGGGGGAGCTGGACGCCGTCGTCTTCTACGAAAAACCGCTGGTGAAGTTCAACCGGATTCTCGAGACGATCCTCGGTTACTGGCCGCGGACCTGCGCCGCGTGGCTGAAGGCGATGCCGCTGTGGCTGGGGCAGCGTCTCAAGACGGGGAAGGACATCCGGGAGCGCCTTGAGCGTCTCCGTCGCTCGAGCGGGCGCGGGGAATCGCTTCCTGACGGGCGCGGCTCGGAAACACCGGGTGAAGGACTTAAGCCCTCCGCGCGGGTTCGCGTCCTGTATAACCAGCATCATCTTTCGCACGCGGCGAGCGCCTTTCTTGTGTCGCCTTTCGAGGAGGCGGCGATCCTTTCCGCGGACGGCGTGGGGGAGTGGGTGACGACGGCGTGGGGGGTGGGGCGCGGCACGCGGATCGAGTTTCAGAAGGAGATCCGCTTTCCGCACTCGGTCGGGCTGCTCTTCTCGGCGATCACCGCGTACCTCGGGTTCCGCGTGAATGACGCGGAGTGGAAGGTGATGGGGCTGGCGCCTTACGGCAAGCCGACGCTGGTGGACAAGTTCCGCGAGGTGGTGGACATCCGGGAGGACGGCAGCTTCCGCCTGAATATGAAGTACTTCGCGCACGGGTATTCGACGAAGCGGATGTTCAACCGGCGGTGGGAGCGGCTCTTCGGCGCCCCGCAGCGTCCGCGCGAGACGGAGTTGACCGACTTTCACCGCGACGTCGCCCACAGCGGGCAGAAGATCGTCGAGGAGATCATGATCAAGATGGCGGCGCACGTGCAGCGCGAGACGCGGATGAAGCGCGTCTGCCTGGCGGGCGGCGTGGCCCTTAACTGCGTGGCCAACTGGCGCATCCTGAAGGAATGCGGATTCGACGATATTTTCATTCAGCCGGCGGCCGGGGACAGCGGAGGCGCGATCGGCGCGGCGTTCTATCTTTACAACACGGTGCTGGGGCGTCCGCGCGGTTTCGTGATGGAGCATGCGCTGTGGGGTCCGGGCTTCAACGACGAGGAGGTGCGCGAAGCGCTTCAGGAGGCGGGCGCGGATTTCACGTGGATCCCGGACGAAGGCGAACTTCTGGACCGCACCGCGGAGATGATCGCGGGCGGCAAGGTGATCGGCTGGTTCCAGGGCCGGATGGAGTTCGGACCGCGGGCGCTGGGGGCGCGATCGATCCTCGCCGATCCGCGCCGCGCGGACATCAAGGACGTGATCAACTCGAAGGTCAAGTTCCGGGAGGCGTTCCGTCCCTTCGCGCCGGCGGTGCTGAAGGAGCATGCTCACGAATACTTCGACATGCCTGCCGGGATGGACGCGCCGTTCATGCTGCTGGTTCCGAAGGTGCGCGAGCGGATGCGCGAGAAGATTCCGGCGGTCACGCACGAGGACGGCACGGGGCGCGTGCAGACGCTTACCGAGCTCGTCAACGGGCGGTTCTACCGGCTGGTCCGCGCGTTTCACCGCCGGACGGGCGTGCCCGTGGTGGTGAACACGTCGTTCAACGTGCGCGGCGAGCCGATTGTCTGCACGCCGAAGGACGCTTACACTACGTTCCTCAACACCGGGATCGACGCCCTGGTCATCGGTTCGTTCGTGGTGACGAACAAACCGGGGCAGGTGGACTTTCAGGCGGGGATGCGGCGCAGCATCGCGCTGGAGTCCGGCGTCGCGGGGCGGGCGGAAGGGATCGCGCATGTCCGATGAGAAGGCGAAACAACACGAGTTGCCCGAAACCGAGGCGTCCCTTCTTCAGGAATTCTGGTGGTTCATCAAGCATGAGAAGAAGTGGTGGCTGGCGCCGCTGCTGATCGTGCTGGTGCTGGTGGCGGCGCTGCTGGTGTTCAGTTCCTCCTCGCCGCTGGCGCCGTTCCTGTACCCGCTGTTCTGACGCGACGACGCCCGGAGGATTGCGGGGGCGTCGCGCCGCCGGGCCGCATCATCGCGCGAGGTCCGACCGTGCAATTCAAACTCAGTCCTTGGCCCCGTAGTGTCTTGCTGTTCCTGATCTCGGGAGTCGCCGTCGGAGTCGCCTTCAACAGCGGAGCGCTTCTGAGGTGGACGCACGCGCTGACGACGCGACTCCGCGGAGGAAAGTCTGTCGCCGATCGCCTCGACGAGTTCGGAGCGGATGCGCGGGCGAGGCTTGTCGCCTCGTTCGGCAGCGCCGGCGTCGTCTATCCGCCGGAGCGCGTCGTGCTCTGGGGCATCAAGGAGGATCGTAAGCTTCGTCTTTACGCGGCCTCTGAAGCGGGTGCGAGTTGGAGGCGCGTGGCGGAGCATCCGATTCTTGGCGCAAGCGGCGAACTTGGTCCGAAGCTTCGTGAGGGCGACGGTCAGGTTCCGGAGGGTGTGTATCTGATTGAGTCTCTCAATCCGAACAGCCGGTTCCACGTTTCGCTCCGCTTGAATTATCCCAACGAGTTTGATCGACGGATGGGCGTCGCCGATGGTCGGGAGCGACTCGGCAGTGACATTATGATCCACGGCGGGACCGCATCGGTCGGATGTCTGGCGATGGGAGACGCGGTGGCCGAGGAGCTTTTTGTCCTGGCGCACGACGTTGGGATCGAGAACATGCAGGTTCTGGTGACGCCGGTTGACCTTCGCCACGCAGCCGGGTTCCGCCTGGCGGACGGTCCGGCGTGGGCGCCCGCCCTGTATCGGGAACTTGCGGAGAAGGCGTCGGAGCTTCCTTGACGGGGAGACGACGCGGAGAGAGGGGCGGGAATCCGGGCAACAGGGGCGGTTTCGGGCCGCGATCGCCGAGATCCGGCTGCCGGTCCGCCGAACTTTTCTCCAACTCCGGCAAGAAAGGCTCATGCCCCGGTTGACAAACGCCGATTGTTAGGTTATTGTCAAACCGAACGGCGAACGAACCGGCTTTCGGATCGCTTCACGGCCGGAAGATCGCGCGTCAATCGAAGGATTGTCAAGGGGCCAGGAGGGCTGAACATGCAACGGATCAGAAGCAGACGTGACCGAGCCCCGGTCGGAAAACGGGTCCCGCGCCGGGCGGGGCGCGGTTCCAGCCGCAACCCGGTTCCGGACGCGGCGCTTTGTCAATACCGCCGCGAGGTGGATCCCGGTCCGGCGGAGGCGCCGCTGGTGCTTCTCGGACCTGGCGGAGTGTTCCAGGTGGGTTGGACGCCGCGGCGTGGTCGTCCGGGGCGGATCCGGCGCGGTTTGAGAAGCCTTTGTCGATGCGTGTTCGGCGGGTGGGTGAGGCAGGCGGATGAGGTCGGGGCGGTGGGGCATTGCTGCGCCGAGGCGTCCGCAGACCGGCGGACCCGGCCGGCGGAAGCGCTCGCGCTGACGCGCGACTTGACTCGGGAGCCTGAACCCGGACAACCGTCGGGTGCGGCGATCGAAACGAAGGATTTGCGAAGCGACCGCCGCGGGCGGGGCTTCGTGGAGGCAACCCAGGATGAAGAAAGCACGAAAAAAGCAGGAGCCCCGGACGTTGACGCCGAGGCAACTCGAGATTCTCACGCGGATCCGCGACGGACGGCGCCGGAATGGTTATTCCCCGACCTTGCAGGAGATCGCCGACGAACTCGGCATCTCAAAAATCACCGTCTTCGAGCACGTTGAGGCGCTGATCCGCAAGGGTCTGGTGACGCGGAGCACGCACCGCGCCCGCTCGCTCGAGGTCACCGATCTTGCGGAATTTCCGGACGAAGGACCGACGCGCATTCCGCTGGTGGGGCGCGTCGCGGCGGGCCGGCCGATCGACACCGTGCAGACCGATGACGTGCTCGACCTCGAGTCGATGTTCGAGTCGACGCACCCGCGCCGCGCGATCCGCGTGACCGGCGACAGCATGATCGACGAGCACATCTGTGAGGGCGACTTCGTCATCGTCGAAGACCGTCCGACAGTGCGCAACGGAGATACGGTGGTCGCGCTCGCCGACGGGGAGAACACCTTGAAGAAATTCTTCCGCGAAGGCGGGCGGGTGCGCCTGCAACCCGCCAACGGACAGTACAAGCCGATCTATCCGAAAGAGGTGGAGGTTCAGGGCGTGGTGGTCGGGGTGATCCGCCAGTATCGGGGGACGGGTCGGCGGCGTTAACAGCCCGTTGAAAAAGGGTAACGCCTCCCTCCGGGAGGCGAATTTCGACGGGGAAAAAAACGGTATCACGAAAGCCGATCGCCCGTTCTTCAACAGGCCGCTACTCCACCGTTACGCGGCGCGGCAGGAACGTGCCTTCGCAGAGGGTCGCGCCGTCCGCCGTCTCCAGCTTGGTCACGGCGCATTCGTAGTCGCCGGGGGCGAGGCGTTTGAGGCGGACTTTGCCGCGGCCGGCGGCGTCGAGGTCGGCGCGGCGGCGGTGCGGGCCGGAGGGGCCGGTGCATTCGACGGTGACGCGGCCCAGCGCGGCGTCCGCGACGACCTTGGACTTCACCTGCCCCGCGCCGCCCTTCGCCCGGTGCTTGCGCAGTTGCGCGCACTCGTCCGCGCATCCGAGCCGCAGCAGGAACATGTCCCGCGCGCCGACCGCGGTCAACTCATGCACCCCATCGCCCGGATCGAAATCCACCGTGCCCTGGAACAGGCCCGACACGGTGATGTCGCCATTCTCATGCGCGACCACGAAGTTTGTGGAATCCTCCTCTTCCGGCCCGCCCCAGGCGATCGTCCACTCGTACTCGCCATCCGGCGTGAAGCGCGACAGGAACGGGTCGAGCCCCCCGCGCGAGACACGCACATCCGGCGGACCGGCGTCATTGAAATCGACTTCATCCCTGAAATGACCGGCGGCGATGACGTAACCTTCGCGGTCGAACGTCGCGCTGCTCACATACAGTTCGCCCGGTCCGCCGATCTGCCGGCTCCAGAGATACTCGCCGTCCGAGTTCAACATCAGCAGCAGGCCGTTGACCGCATCATCATCCCCCCGCGCCGTCAGCCAATGCTCCCCCGGACCGGGGTCCACATCCATCGACTCCTCGAAGAACCCGTCGATCAGCAGGCGGTCTTGGGCGTCGATCGACAACCCATACCCCGTCGGCGTCAGGTTCGGCTCCCATACCCGCGTCCACAGATACGTCCCGTCGGCGGCGTACTTGCTGAGGAAAATGTCATTCCGGTCCGCAATGTACCAGTCCTCCCCCGGACCGGGATCGAAATCCACGGCGCCGTTGAACACGCCGAGCAAATAAATACTTCCTTGAGAATCGATCTGTACGATGTATGGATCGTCGTCCGATCCTCCGCCGAATGAATGAACCCACTGCATAACACCCGCGACGGATAACTTCATTAAGAAAACGTCGCTATGTCCATTCGATGTATGCCACTTTGAGTCTGGCCCTGGGTCGAGGTCTGCCGTCTCATAGAAAATCCCTGCTACGACGTAACCATCCGCCGCATGCGCGACGGCAATTGCCGCGTCATATGAAAGCCCCCCAAAAGTCACGGTCCACTCGTACTCAATTACGTCAGCTACTGTCGATAGAACCGTAACAAATGCATCGCCCGTCCAACGACGCGTCTGCGTAGTATGTAGATCGACACCGTCGGTTGGATCAAAATCGAGTGAGTATGAACTCTCAGACTCGGGGCCGAATTCTCCGCAGTAGACTATGCTGTTTCCAATGTCGCGTAGACATTGAATTGTCTCCCACTGCGACCCTGATGTCACCAACTGCAGGTCAAATGTAGCATGTTCACCGACCAATCCAACAGAAATATCGAAAGATCCGGCAGAATTACGGATAAGAACACCTGCTGTAGGATCCCAGTCCAGGTCGACGGATTCCCACCGATAAAAGTCATCGGCGGTCCAAACCGCGTTTCCCGGTGCGGCTTCCAGCCACACTCGCACGCCTTCTTCGCCGTGTTCTGCTCCATCGCCGCCGTTCGAACCCACCCACTTGAACGCCGGCTTCCCACAGTTTTCGCCGCTCAGCGCATCGGCCAAAGCGACTCCAGACACGATTGCCGTCGCACGACAAGCGCGCAGCAGCCAACCCGGCTTGTTGTGATAAACACGCATGACAGCACCTCGCAGAGTTATTGGCAGCCGCAGTCCCAGCCGTATTGGAATGCGGTGGGTGTACCGCTGGTCGCTTTCTTGAGAATCAGGTACGCATCATCGCTGGAACCGTCGTGGCCGGCGTTGAACTTGCCCGAGGTGCAGACGCGCTTGCGGATTTCCAGCGTCCCCTTGGTCAATTGGAAATCCCCGCCGTAACAGGAGATGTATTGGTCAATGAGCACGCCGCAACCGGCGTCCATGATCTGGAAATCCCCCGTTCCGCTCTCGCCGTGGACCACGGACGGAAGACGGAATCTCATGGGCCAAACCTCCGCAAAAGGAAAACGGGGCTCATCCTCCACACGTGGTACGCCCACAGTCTACCGGAACACAAGGGTCCGGTCAAGGGCGAAACGGAAAGAAGTTCGGCCTCCGCCCGACGCTCGTCAGCCCGCGGCAAGCCTACTCCCTGGCGATCGGCCCACGTCCTGAGGCGTGACCGGTCCGCGCATCCCTCCTGATTCTTCAGAATGCTAAATCATTATTCACGAATGTGAATTGCCCCCCGAGCCGCGGGCTTCAGCCCGCGCGAATGCTTGTTTCGTGGCGCGCCGCGGAATCGAGACGCCACCGTGGGTTTCACCCACGGCTACCCACGTGATTCCCCTTCGGGGAATATGACGCCTGACCGCCGGGGAACATGACGCCGGACGTCCGGGAAACATGACGCCGGACGGCCGAGGAATACGACGTCTGACGGCCGGGGAACATGACGTCTGACCGTTGGGGAACATTGACGTCTGACGGCCGGGGAATACGACGCCGATCCCCGAAGGGGATCAACATGAATAGCCGTGGGCGCAGCCCACGGAAGACGAAGGCAAGCGCACCCAACCCCGAAGGGGTTGTACCGCTCGGCGCAACCGTTTCATCTGGCGCAACCCGTTCGACCCGGCGCAACCGTTTCATCTGGCGCAACTCCTTCAACCCTCCGCAACCGTTTCAATCCGGCGCAACCCCTTCAACCCAGCGCAATCCTTTCAACCCGCCGCAACCGTTTCATCCGGCGCAACCCGTTCAACCCGCCGCAACCCTTTCAACCCGCCGCAACCGTTTCATCTGGCGCAACCCTTTCAACCCGGCGCAACCCCTTCAACCCGGCGCAACCCCGTTGGGGTTGGTCGAGGCGTGGATCGCCGCGAACCCAAGGTAGGCCGCCTTCGGCGTCCAACCCTGGGCTGGAGGCCGCAATCCCTTCGGGATTGAGACCAACGCATCCGCGACCCCTGCGCCCTCTTCGGGATTGAAACAAAACAACGGACGCTCGCGCGTGTCCTTCGAACATCGGCGCGTGTTCTTCGGGATTGAAACACAACAACAGACGTTCGCGTGTGTTCTTCGAACGTTCACGCGTGTTCTTCGGGCGTTCGCGCGTGTTCTTCGGACGTTGGCGCGGATTCGTCGGGGTTGAGGCGAATGCGCCCGACGATCCTGCGGGGCCGTCGACGAAGCGTATTGCACCGGAGTCAGGCGAAGCGTGTTGCACCGGAGTCCGATGGAGATTCGGGCCGCGCCAAATCTTAAGTTCATGCGATTTCAGCGCCCTGCAACCGGAGCCGGATGGAGACTCGGGAGACGCTGTTGTGCAAAACGGCCGGTGCGGACGGGAAAAAGAACGCTTCCTGACGGACGCGGCTCGGTTTTGAAACCGCGTTTAAAGCAGGTTGGCCGCGAGTTCGGCGAGGGTGCTGCGCTCGCCCTTGATGAGGTTGACGTGGGCGGCGACGGGCTGGGCGCGGAAGCGGTTGACGAGATAGGTGAACCCGTTGCTGTTGGCGTCGACGTAGGGATTGTCGATCTGAAAAGGATCTCCGGTAAGGACGACCTTGGCGTCCTGTCCGAGGCGCGTGATGACCGTCTTGACCTCCAGGGGGGTGAGGTTCTGCGCCTCGTCGATGATGACGAAGCGCTTCGCGATGTTGCGTCCTCGGATGTACGTCAGCGGCTGAATCTCGATGAGACCGGTGCGCAGCAGCTCCGCGGCGTCCGAGCAGCCGTGGATCGGTCCGCCGGCGTCGAGCAGGAACTCGACGGTGTCGAGGACGGGCTTCATCCACGGATCGAGCTTCTGCCCGATGTCGCCGGGCAGGAACCCCAGGTCGCGTCCGACGGGCACGACCGGGCGGGCGACGAGGATGCCGCGGTAGGCCTGCCGCCGCAGACTCTGCACCATCGCCGCCGCCAGCGCGAGCACGGTCTTGCCCGTTCCGGCTTTGCCCATCAGGGTCACCAGATGCACGCTGTCGTCGAGCAGGGCGTCGACGGCGAAGAACTGATCCTTGTTGCGCGGTTTGATGCCGCACAGTCCGGCCTGCGGCGCCTGATGCAGGGCGACCAGCTTCTTCCCCTGCGCGTCCACGCGGGCCAAGGCGCTTTTCCGATCGTCGCCCTCCCCGCGCAACAGAACGTACTCGTTGGGGTGGACCGACAGATTCCTCGGAACGTCGATCGCTCCGGCGCTCCTGAACGTCTCGATCAGCGAGGGAGCGATCGCGTGCTCATGCTGCCCGGTGTACACGTCGGCGAGCAGCACCCGGTCGGATTCATAATCCTCGGCCTTCAACCCCGCGGCGTCCGCGCGGATGCGCAGGTTGATGTCCTTCGTCACGATGACCGCCGGGGTCCGCGGGTCGGCTTCGTGGATCGTCCGCGCGACCCGCAGAATCTCCAGGTCCGCCGGAAGCCGCGATCCCTCGAACAATGTCTCCGTCTCGCAGAAGACCTTCACCACGCCGCCGCCGGGCGCCGGAACCCCTTCCGACAACGATCGCCCGTTGCGCAGCGAGTCCAGCAGGCGAACCACGTGACGGGCGTTGTACCCGCGGGCCGTCATCTCCTTCTTGAAGGCGTCGATCTCGGAGAGCACCGCGATCGGGATCACGACCGTGTTGTCCGCGAAGTGAAAGATCGACTGCGGATCGTGGATCAGGATGTTGGCGTCGAGGATGTAGTTCTTCCGCATGCCCGCGAGTATACGGACCGGCGGGGCGCGGACCAAGGCGAAGCGCCCGCCGCGCCGAAGGTCATCCTCCGGGTTGGTCCGCCTCGGCCTCCAGCAGCGCGTCCACGAGGAACTTCGTCGCCCAGTTCAGCACCTCGAACGATCCGTATCCGCCGTGGATCGGCCAGGAACCGTAAAGCCCGCCGCGGACCGTCGGATCGGTCGAACTGACGTCGTGACGTCGGAGCACGTAATCCGTCAACCGTCGGGCGGCATCGCGGAACCGCTCGTCGCCCTCCCGGCGAAAAAGTTTCCAGAGCACGATCGCAAGCTGCATCGAGCCCGTCAGGCAGCACCAGCGGACCGCGGGACGCCAGGCTTCGTCCAGCCTCCCCGGCAGGAATCCGTCCGCACGGACGCAGTTCGTCATCGCCCGCGCCGCGCGTGTCGCGGCGTCGATCGCCGCCCCGTCGTTCAGAAGCACTCCGAACTCGAGCGCGCCGCGCGTCGCATACACAAGCGTGTGCGTCAGCGGTCTTCGCGCGTCCGTCAGACAGCATTGGGCGAACCAGCCGTTTTCGCGCTGCCGCGTCAGAGCGCGGCGCGCATACCGCCGCGCCGCTTCGACGTGACGATCATCGCCGCAAAGCAGCCCGGTCTGCGCCAGCGGCCAGGCGACGCGCAGGTTGTACGTCGGCGCAGGCACCGCCGCGTGCGCCGAATGTCCGCGCACCCAATTCCCGTCGGGTTCCTGGATCGACACGAGCCAGTCCGCCGCGCGGATCGCCGCCTCAAGAAACGCTCGCTCGCCCGTCTCCTCAAAAAGGCGGTTCCACCCGAGCATGACCTGTCCGGTGTTGAAGACGGCGGGGCGCGGATGCCAGCGCCCGGCGCCGCCGCGCACCGCGCCGGACGGCATTTGAATCTCGATCTCCCAGCGCCCCATCCGGATCGCCCGCGCCGCGTACTCCGGGCGACCGAGCCGCTTCGCCGCGTCGAACATCGTCGGAATGATGTATCCGGTCGTCTCGGGGTAGCTCAGGTCGAACCGGCGGCGGCCGATCTTCGCCGATCGCGCCACCCCGTCGTCGCTGCCGGCGTCCTGCGCGCGGCACAGCCAGTCCAGCGCTTCCTCAAGGTGTTTGCGCGGGTCCACGTCGTCATGCGGACGGGCGAAGACGCACGCGATCCGCGCGGGGTGTGCGACATCGAGAAGCCTGCGGACACGACGCGCCACCGCCGACCGGCCCGGTATCGGCGCGCGACGGAGCCTCCTCAGCGCTTTCGAGGCCCGCCGTTTCACTCCGATCCTGACGAACGCAGCCATCACCTTCGGCGGCATCCGTCCGCGCGACGCTCGTTCATACCCGAACGCGTGCAGGAAGCGTCCCGCGGCGGACTCGATCATGCGCAGCGACTCCGGCGCCAGCTCCGCGCGCCACTTCTCAAGCTGATCCTTCGCGGGAGGACGGTAGAGGTGCCGGTGGATCGGCTTCTCCTGCGGGGCAAGCAACTCGTCGGCCTGACGGTGATAGTCCAGCATCACGGGATCAAAGGGTTCGCCGAGGAAGTCGCAGATCCGCGTCAGCACGCGCGGCGGGTCGGAGACGAGGTCTTCGTACCGGACCCGCAACGAGCGCCGTGAGGGGATCCGCGAAAGCCCGCGCTCGATCGCCGCCACCGTCGTCCGCCACGTGATCGCCGCCGACAGCAGATCCCGCTGGAACTCCGTCCGCACCAGCGACAGCGCCACGTCCCGCGGGTCGCGCACCAGGTGAATGAAAAGCGCGTCGGGGAAAAGGCGCGCCAGCGTCGCGGTGTGCGGACCGTGCGTCGTCGTCTTGTCGCCCCAGCGGGTCTTGCCCTGCCGCGCGGCGTAAGCCTCGAAGCACGCCCGGCACAGGTCCGCCGGCGTCGGGGCGGGAAGCGCGTCCAGCCGCCGGACGAGGTCGTCGCGCGGGACGTCGAACTCGATGACGCGCTCGTGCTCCAGCAGCCTCTCGATCGCGCTGCGCCGCCGGGAAAGATCCGTCAGCGGCGCGTCGCCGAACTCCTCGTGCAGTTCGATGATGAAGTGCGACGCGCGCGGGACGGCGACGGCCCGGTGACAGGTGAGCATCGAGCGCAGCAGCGTCGTCCCCGAGCGGCCGCAGGCAAGGATGAAAAACGGCGACCCGCCCGCCGCTCCGGCGACGCCGGACGGCTGGGTCATCGGCGCATGTTCGGTTCGAGCCGGTGTCGCGCTGTGCATCGCCTCCGTCCGGAATCCTGCGGGGGGCCTGTTCCGCCGTCAACGATGCGGCGGAGGGAGCCGGGAAACCCGGCAGAGCGGACGGCCGCGTCGCGGTTGCGGCGCGAGGCACGGCATGCACCTCACTCGGCGGGAGTGCGGACGTGCATCATGTAATCCAGCTCAGTCGAGCGTCCGGTGAGGCTCCGCAGCATGTTCACCGCCTGCGCCCGGTGATGCACCCCGTGCCCGCAGAGCTGAAGCATCGCCCCGCCGAGATCGATCGACCGGACGACTCCCGTGCGCGGACGCCCCTCGACGGGCGTTGCGAGGTCCGCCGCCCGCCGCGTCTGAAGAAAAGCGTCGCGGGCGCTGATCGTCTCCCGCCAGGCGAGGCGAAGCTCGCCGATCGACTGATCCGCGGGCATCGCCGGAAATCCCTCAACCGGACCGCGCGTCCAGTTGGTCAGCCACCAGTGCTCGGCGGATCGGACATGCTGGAGCGTCTTCCGCAGCGTTCCGACGCCCATCTCGAAGGTTTGATCGAGGGGCGCATCCCCCAGCTCCTGCGCCGCGTCGAGCAAGACCTGGTTGGCCCAGTCCCCGTAGCGGAACCAGGTTTGCAGCGTGGCCAGATCGCAGGACGCCGGCGTCGTTCGGCCCCGCTCGATCCGCATGAAAATGTAATCCAGCCCCGGCTTGACCGGCTCGGCATCACAGCGCCGCAGGAGGTTCGAGAGCTGCGCCCGGTGATGCTGGGAGTGAACGCACACCTGAAGCAGCATGTCGCCGAGCGTCGTCTCGAAGCGTGTGCCCTTTGAATCCCGGTAGACGACGCCGCGGCCGAGATCATCGTCGGCGCGGGCGGAAAGAAACGCCTGCTGTCCCTGTCGAACGTCGGTAAAGCGGGTTTTGATTTCGGGAATCGAGGCGCGTTCGGATTCGTCCGGCCACGCCGGCTCGGTCGCGGCCTGCCAGCGCTTCAGCCAGACCGACTCTCCCGCAAGGACGTGAAGCAACGTCCGTCGAAGCGTGCCCATCCCGATCGGGAAGGCGGCGTCGAGTTGGTCGTCGGGGAGGTTCGCGGCGGCGTCGAGCAGCCTGGCGTTGGCCCAGGCTCCGTATTCGAGGAACTCGTTGATCGTCGCAAGGCGGATCATGCGTGACTCCTTGCGGACAACTTGACTCTCGCCGGAAAGCCGCGTCAAGAACGTCGTCGGCGCCCCGGCTTGCTTTTCCGTGAAACCTGAGGGAAGAATCGCGGGGTGACGCAACCGCAGGAGATTCAGACGCTTTCGATGAAAGCTTCGGGGGGCGTGCCCGCGGGGCGCGCCGCGCTGCTGCGCTCCCCGCGCATCCGCGTGGCCCCGTCGCTGCTGGCGGCGGATTTTTCAAAACCGGCGGAAGAGGTCGCGGTCGTGGAGCGCGCCGGAGCAGAGGTTCTGCACCTCGACGTGATGGACGGGCACTTCGTTCCGAACCTCAGTTTCGGGATCCCCGTGATCGCGTCGCTGCGGGCGCATTCGCGGATGTGCTTCGACGTTCACCTGATGATCGAGAACCCGCAACGTTACGTCGAGGCGTTCGTCAAGGCGGGATGCGATCACGTAACGTTTCACCTCGAGGCGATGATGCCCCCGTCGGACGCCTCCGGCGGGCCCGCGCTTCCGGGTCGGACCCTGCCGGCCACGTCCTTTCCCGAGGCGGCCCGCCGAGCATCGGTCCTGATCGACCGGATTCACGCTCTCGGGGTAACCGCGGGCGTCTGCCTGAACCCCGCGACTCCGGCGGAAGCCGTCCTGCCGGCGCTTCCCGAGGCGGATATGATTCTGGTGATGAGTGTCTGGCCGGGATTCGGGGGGCAGGCGTTCATGCCGGAGGTTCTGCCCGTGGTTTCGGCGCTGAAGCCCCGGCTTCGCCCGGATCAGCGGCTTGAGATCGACGGCGGAATCGCGTCGGCGACCGTCGGCTTGGCCGTGCGCGCCGGCGCGGATACGCTGGTGGCGGGATCGGCGGTGTTCAACGGGCGGGACGCGGCGGCCGCATATGCCGACTTGTTAAGGCGGGCGGAAACGGCGCGGGCAGGCGGAGAGGCCGTCGAAAGAAGGTAGATGATCCTTGAAGAGAACCAGCCTGGGACGACGCCGAATCCGGAGCAGGATGGATTCCGGCTTCGCCCGATCGACGCGAGACCGAGCCTTGTGTCCGACCGTGCGGCGGGCGTCATCATGTGGATCAGCGCCCTGATCCTGCTGACCCCGTTGCTGGTGTTTGTTTACGTCTACGTCATCCGGAACCGGTTGCTGGGCGATGCGCCTTAGACCGGCGGCGCCTCGACGACACGCGCGAAGACAGGTGGAACACGTGGCGGGCGAACCTACCGAAAAAGCTGAGATGTCCTCCGTCGCGGAGCGGCGGGCCGGCGTTCCGGCTGGATTGTGGACGCGCTGTCAGAAGTGCGGGCAGATGGTCTACGAGAAGGAGGTGGCCGAGGCGCTGAACGTCTGCCCCTCGTGCGGTTTTCATCGCCGGGTGGACGCCCGGACGCGGATCCGCCAGCTCGTGGACCCCGAGTCGTTCGAGGAATTCGCCGCGGACCTTCAGACCGTCGATCCGCTCGAGTTCAAGGATCGGATTCCTTACAAAGAGCGGATCCGCGAGGAGCAAGAGAAAACCGGGGAGAAAGATGCGGTCATCGTCGGGCGGGCGTTCATTCGGGGGCGGGCGGTGGTGCTCGCGGTGATGAACCCCGGCTTCATCATGGCGTCGATGGGCGCGGTGGTGGGCGAGAAGATCACCCGCGCCGTCGAGAAGGGGGCGGATGAGAATCTCCCGGTCATCCTCGTCACGGCGTCGGGCGGAGCGCGGATGCAGGAAGGGATGGTTTCGCTCGTTCAGATGGCGAAGACGAGCGCGGCGCTGGCCCGCCTGCACGACACCGGGGGGCTTTGCATCGTGGTGGCGACCGATCCGACGACGGCGGGCGTCGCGGCGAGCTTCGCCAGCCTCGGCGACGTGATCGTCGCGGAGCCGGGCGCGATGATCGGGTTCGCCGGTCCGCGCGTCATCGCCAACACGATCAAGGCGGAGCTGCCCGAGGGGTTTCAGACCGCGGAGTTCATGCTCGAGCACGGATTCGTGGACCGGATCGTCGCCCGAGGCGAGCTGCGCAAGGAACTGGCGCGGTTGATCGATTATTGCGGGAAGTAGGCTCGGATGCGGAGGTCTCGGCGGTGCGTCGGCGGCGATGCCGGCGACGGCGGCGGAATCCATCGCGAGCGCACGCGGAATGAATACGCCTGGGACACACGTGCGACCGACGGGCCTCACGCCCGCTTCCCTGTCCGTAAGATCGCTGCGCGACGTTAGGGGCGGACGGGCGCAGGCCGGTCATGCAGCGACGTGGGTGTCATGCACACGTTCCTGGGGTTGCTGATTCTCGTCACCGGCGGCGCGTCGGGGTTGTACGCGTGGAATCCGCGGTGGTTCGGTGTGGACGCGGAAAACGCGGCGCAGCGGCCTTGGCGACGTCTCGGCGCGGCGATCTGCACCGTGGTGGCGGTGATGTTCTTTCTCGGGGCGATCCTCCTGGATGAGGGTACGAAGCCGTCGACGTACGTCGGGTTCTGGAGCATTCTGCTGGGACTGGTGTTCTGGGTGCTCATGCTGGCGCTGAAGGACATGCGCTTCACCTTGAAGCAGTACCACGAGGATCGGGTCAGGCTGCGTGAGGGCCTGCGTGGACGCGGTCGCAGACGGGGGGACGGAAATGATGCAGACGGTTCGGGATAAGGGCGTCGCCGCGCGGCGCGGGCACGTCATCATGCACATCGTGCTGACGCTCGCCCTGGGGCTGGCGCTGGGCGCGGGATTGTCCGGCGGGTGCTCGCCGCAGGCGCATCAAGGCAACGACTTGAGCAAGATGGACAAGGCGCGGATCCGCATCAACGACGCCACCTTCGAGGTCTGGATCGCCCGCACGCAGGAGCAGCGGGAGAAGGGCCTGATGTTCGTCACCGCCGAGCAGCTCGCCGACACGCCGGACGGCGCGCATCGCGGAATGCTCTTCCTCTTCGACGAGCAGGAGCCGCGCTCGTTCTGGATGCGCAACACGATCACCGCGCTCGACATCGCCTACATCAACTCCGACCGCCGCATCGTCCGGACGCTTACGATGAAACCGCTGGATGAAAGCTCCTACCCCTCGGGGCGACCGGCGAAGTACGCCCTGGAGGTCCGGTCGCTTCTGCTGAAACAACTCAAGATCGGCGAGGGGGACGTGGTGGAGATTCCCGACGAGGCGCTGCGTCCGCGGTCGTAAGCCGCAGCCGCGAACCCAAGGTAGGCCGCCTCCGGCGTCCAACCTTGGGCTGCAGGCCGCAATCCCTTCGGGATTGAAACGAACGCGCCCAGCGACGCGCTCCTTCGGGATTGAAACGGCCGGAGTCTCCGCCCGGTCGCGGTCGCCGGCGTCGGGCTCGCGTGAATTTGCGATGATGCGGAGAATTCGGCGGGGCGTGTTGCGCCCCGGAGCCTGAGGGATACTCAGGTCATGAGTCAGGAACTGATCGCGGAACCGGTCGTGCGACTCCGACTCGGACCCTCCAGGAAAGCGACGGTGCGGACATCGAGGGTTCGCACGAACTGAAGTTCGCGGCTTGCGCGGATTCGGGACAGGTTCTACGACCTCGGTTTCGGCGCCAGGTGCTTGTCGCGCATGACGGCCTTGACCAGCGCGGCGATCTGGCCGCAGAGGAACTCGCGCAGGGCATCCGGCGTGACGGCGCGCAGGCGCAGCATCGGACCGCTGCGGACTTCGCCCGGGCTGTTGCCGCGGCTCCAGATTTCCTGAAACGCGATGACGTCGCGGGCCAACATGCCCTTGAGGGTCAGCTTCTGCCCCTCGAACTCGAGTTCGAAATCGAGTTCCCGCCCGCCGGACAGCAGCGCGGAGGTGTTCCACCGGACGTCAATGCCGCGGTCGCTGTACTTCTCGGCGGTCTCCTCGAGGACAGGCGTCAACTCCGCCGGGAAACGGGATCGGAACTGCGCCGCGGGATCCGGCGCGCTTCGTGCCGCACCCGTCTGCGTCACGTGGCGCTCATGCTCGCGCAGGAGGGCGTCGAGCTGGTTGATCGTCGATCCGTCCTTGTTCGCGGGGGCGGCCGCCTGCGGCGCGCCCGAGGGCGCGACGTTGTTGGGCGATGTGCTGGTCATGATCCCGTCCTTTTGCAGATTCCTCCGTCACCCCTCCGAAGGGCTTCCGGCGGGCGTGCTTCGTTATTCCAGCCGGGCCCATGAAAGCCCGGTCCACAGTAATCCCTTACATTCCCGCCGGTTAAATCACGCTCTCCCTGCGTGTTTTCGGACATGTCCGGCGGTTTCCCGACCGCCTCGCGTTGAAGCTGGGGAAGGCGCGGGAAAGAGGACGGACGTGCGCCAGTCGAATCGCGCAAGGATCGCGGGCGTCCGAGGTCGCAAGGGGGCACGGCGAGGCGGACGCCGCGGACGTGGAACGCCGCTTGCCCCTCAATCCCCGGTGATCGGCGGTCACGGCAGTCGTCTGTCTGACCGGTCGGGCGGGTCGGGCCGCTTCGGTTCATGCCGCGCGGTCTGAAGCAGGAGCGCGGAACATGTCCACCCAGGAACGACGGATTCTGATCCTCGGCGCAGCCGGACGGGATTTTCACGACTTCAACGTGTACTGGAAGCGACGGGAGGATTGCCGCGTCGTGGCGTTCACGGCGGCGCAGATCCCCAACATCGCCGGGCGTCTGTACCCGCCGGAGCTGGCGGGCGAGCGTTATCCGCAAGGCCTCCCCATCCTGCCCGAGGAAGAGCTCGAGACGATCATCCGGCGCGAGCGGGTGGACGAAGTCGCCCTGGCGTACTCGGACCTCGGCCACGAAGACGTGATGCACAAAGCCGCGCGGGTCAACGCGGCGGGGGCGGACTTCGTCATGCTCGGGTGGCGGCGCACGATGTTGCGCTCGCACAAGCCGGTGATCGCGGTCTGCGCGGTTCGCACGGGTTGCGGCAAGAGTCAGACGACGCGGCGCATCGCCGGATACCTGCGCGAGGCGGGTCGGCGCGTCGCGGTGGTGCGGCATCCGATGCCCTACGGCGACCTCGCTCGACAGGCCTGCCAGCGCTTCGCGGAACCGGCGGACCTGGACCGGCACGCCTGCACGATCGAGGAACGCGAGGAATACGAACCGCACCTGCGGGCCGGGAATGTCGTCTTCGCGGGCGTCGACTACGAGCGCATCCTCCACGCCGCCGAGGAGGAGGCCGATGTCATTCTCTGGGACGGCGGGAACAACGATGTCTCGTTCTTTCACGCGGACCTCTACCTCACCGTGGCGGACCCGCTTCGCGCGGGACACGAACTGCGCTACTACCCAGGAGAAATCAACGCCCGACTCGCGGACCTGGTCATCATCAACAAGGTGGACAGCGCCTCACCCGAGGCCGTCGCGGCCGTGCGAGCGGACGTGCATCGCGTGAATCCCCGCGCGGGGGTGATCGAGGCGGAGTCTCCGGTCGTCGTGGATGATCCGGAGGCGGTGCGCGGGCGGGACGTGCTGGCGGTGGAGGACGGTCCGACGGTGACGCACGGCGGGATGACGTTCGGCGCGGCGCTGGTGGCGGCGCGGCGGTTCGGGGCGCGGCGGACCGTGGATCCGCGCCCGCACGCCGTCGGGTCGATCCGTGAGACGTTCGAGCGCTATCCCCATCTGACGGGGGTTCTGCCCGCGATGGGATACGGCGATGTCCAGGTGCGCGAGTTGGAGGCGACGATCAACGCCACGCCGTGCGACGCGGTGCTGGTCGGAACGCCGATCGACCTGAGGCGCATTCTGCGGCTTAACAAGCCGACCGTCCGCGTCCGCTACGAACTCGCCGAGCGTGAACCGGCGGTTCTGCGCGAGGCCGTCCTTCGCGCAGCGCCGGGACAACCCTCCGCGCCGAAGGTCCGCGAGCGCGCGGTCGCCGCCGCTCGATGACCGGAGGGCGTGACAATCGCGGTGAATTCCCGAGAATGCCCGGCGTCGCCTGCGCGCCGGCGAACGAGACGGGTGTTCGGCGGATCGGTCTCCGCGCGCCGACCGACGTCGCGCGACCGGGGCGAGTATCCCGCCGTGGTTCAGGGGGAGTCCGGCATTGTCCGACAGACCGGTGGAGGACGGTTCAACGCGCGTGCCGCCGCGGGTCATCCGCCTGCGCCGCTTCGACGAACCCCACCCGGACGACACGGATACGCCCGAGGCGCGGCATCTGCGGACGGTGCTCACGCTTTTCAAGCGACGGGATCTGGCGGTGTCGGCGAAGCAGGTTCGGAACATGCTGGCGGCGCTGGCGGCCGGCGCCGAGGTCGATCCGCCCGGCGCCCGCGTGATTCTGCTGGGACATATCGACGCGCCGCAGGTGGGAGAGAAGTACTTCGAACCGGAGGTGATTCCGGCGACGCGCCTGCTGGGGAAACGGTTATACGTCGTACCTGTGTTCGGGGCGTTCCTCCTGTTGATGCTGCTTCAGTGGTCACGAGTGATTCCGGTGATCCTTCCGCTGAGGAACATCGGCGGGTTCGCATACGTGCTCATGATGGGCGGAGCGGTGACGGCGGCGTGGACGTGGCGGGGAATGATCCGTCCGACGTACCTGCGGGTCTCGCCCGGCCTGGTGGAGTTTCTGTCGTACCGCTGGTTCTGGCATGACCGGGCGGAAATCCGCTCCTACCCTCTGACGACCGGGACGAACGTCATCGTCATGCATCCGCCGACGTTCATCTGGTCGACGCGCTGGGGCAGGCCGCGCCCCGACCGCCGCGAAGCCTACGAGGATACGATGCGCGCGAAGCAGCCGAATGCGCTGACCCTGTTCTTCGAGCGCGACGGGCGCGAGGATCGCCTCGACGTCGCCCTGGTCTTTCAAACCGACCCGTTCCGGGATCTCCTCTGGTCGTCGCTTCTGTCCTCCGCCCCGATCCGCATGCCGTCACGGGACGATCTCGTGGGGTAAGGCGTAGTTCCCCCCGGCGCCCCGCGGGGGCGTCGAAGACCGGCGTTGCGCCTGTCCCTCGTCGTGATGCGGGCGTAGGATGGACGCGGGGCGACGGGGCGCTCTTCCGGGCCAGGACGGCGATGGACGATCAAAACACGTCGGTAAAGCAGCTTCGGGAACTCGTCGCGGCGTTCGTCGCCGAGCGGGACTGGCAGCAGTTTCACGATCCGAAGAACCTCGCCGCGTCGATCCTGATCGAGGCCGCCGAATTGATGGAGCATTTTCAGTGGCTCCGTTCCGATCAGCTTGACGCCGTGCGCAACGACCCCGGCAAGGCGTCGGAAGTGCGCGAGGAAGTCGCCGACGTGCTGGCGTTTTTGCTTTCGTTCGCCAACGCGATGGACATCGACCTGGCGTCGGCGCTGTCGGACAAGATGCGGAAGAACGCCGTCAAGTATCCGGCGGAGACGTTCCGCGGACGCTTCCGCTGAACCCAGCGGGGGGCGACTCACCCGCGCAGCATCCACCCGATCAGTTCGCGCAGCTTCGGGGCTTTCCCCTGCATCAGAATCCCGATGCGGAACACGCGCCCCGCCGCGAAGACGCACGCCACCGTCGTCGCCAGCACGCTCAGCGCGCCCACCGCCGGCTGCCACGCCGGCACGCCGGGCGGCACGGCCATCCTCACGATCATCAGCATCGGCGTGGCGAAGGGGAAGAACGACGCGATGACTGAGAAGCTCGCATTCGGCTCCTTGACCACGTTGAACCAGATGAACAGCGGGACGACGACGACCAGCATCAGCGGCGTGACGAGGTTCTGCGCCTCCTTCAGGTCGTTGACCGCCGCGCCCACCGCGCTGAACATCGATCCGAACATCAGCACCGCCAGGCATTGATAGAGGATGAACCAGCCGATCAGGTGCTTCGGAAACAGGCCCGCCACGCCGAGGCGCTCCATCGCGAAAAGCCCGCCGAGCAGGTACACGCACACGATCGTCAGCGACACGCCGGCCGTCCCGAGGAGCTTGCCCATCATCAACTCGAACGGCGACGCGCACGCGACGAGCACCTCCGCGATCCGCTGCATCTTCTCCTCCAGCACGCTCTGAAGCAGCGGCTGGGCGGAGATCATCACCACCATGAACATCAGCATCAGCAGCCCGAAGGGGATGAAGAAGGTCGCCAGCTCGTTGGTCTTCTCGGCGGCCTTGATCTCGCCGGTGGCTTCACGGGAAACCAGGCCGAGGTTGTCCACGCGCAGCGGCGACAGCGCGTTCATGACCAGCTTCGTGTCCACGTTCGCGTCCGACAGGCGCGCCTCGTGCGTGTGCTTCGTGAGAACGCCCGTCAGCCAGCGGCGAACGTCGTCATACGTCGGACTGTTGCTGTGATAGGCGACGTCGGCGGAAGGCGTCGTCGCCGGCGCGGCGGCGGATGCGGAGGCGCGGGAGATGGCGTCCGCCGGGATGATCGCAAAGGCGAAAAGCTCACGCTTTCGGACCCGGTCTGAAAGCTCCAGCGTCAACGCCTGAAGCGCCTCGGGCGTCGTTTCACCGGGCAGCGCCGCCGCCTCAAAGACGAACCGCGGCTGCATCTGCTTTCGAGCGGTCCCGTCTCCCTGGAAGATGTCCGTCGCGTTGCGGCGCTCCGCATCGGCGAGCACCGCGGTCGCCAGTCTGCCGGTCATATCCACCAGCGCAATGCGCTTGTCCGTCGTGTCCACCTTGTCGCGCAGCAGAACCTGCACGCCGATGCTGCCCCCCATGAAGACGGGCATCAGGATCAGTGAGACGAGAAACGTCTTGGTCCGGATCGCGGCCTGGTACTCGCGGACGGCGATGACGATCGTTTTACGGGTCATTGAGTGGGTTCGGGTGCTCGAGTTTCGGGGACTCGGGTGTTCAAGGTTCAGTTTCGACGTTTCAACTTTCGACGGTTACTCCTTCGGTCGCGCGATGCGGACGAAGATGTCGTGCAGCGTCGGGCGGGTCACCTCGAAATGCGTGACGCGCCCCCGCCCGATCAGCGCTTCGAGCACGCGCTGCGGGTCGGCCCCGTCGCTCATCTTCAGTTCCGCCAGGCGCCCGAAATCCGCGACGCGCTCCACCCCCGGCAACGACGTAAGCCCCTGTCCGTTTCCCTCCACCGCGACGCGCAGCGTGTCCGCGCCGTACCGCGCCTGGATCGACTCCAGCGTGCCGTCCAGCACCTTCCGGCCCTGGTAGATCATCAGCACGTAGTCGCACATCTTCTCAGCCATGTGCATGTCGTGCGTCGAAAAGAGGATCGTCGCGCCGCCGCGCCGCAGATCGAGGATCGCTTCGCGCAAGTCCTCCGTGCTCACCGGGTCCAGCCCGGAGAAGGGTTCATCGAGGATCAGCAGCTTCGGCGAGTGAACCACGGCGGCGATGAACTGAATCCGCTGGCTCATGCCCTTCGACAGCGTCTCGACCTTCTTGTCCGCCCAGTCGGACAGGCGCAACCGGGCGAGCCAGGACTGGATCGGTTCCGAGAGGTTCCGCCGATGACCGTGCAGTTCGAGAAAAAACTTCAGCAGATCGCGGACCTTCATCTTGCGGTACAGCCCGCGCTCCTCGGGCAGATATCCGATCCGATCGTTGGCCGCGGCGCTGTGATCCCTCCCGAGAATCCGGATCGCCCCCGACCCCAGGTCCGGGTAGTAGATGCGCATGATCATGCGCAACGTCGTGGTCTTGCCCGAACCGTTGGGCCCGATGAAGCCGTAGATCGACCCCTCCGGAACGCTCAGACTCAGATCATCGACCGCCTTGACGCTCTTGAAGGTCTTGGAAATCCGCTCCAGCTCGACCGCGTTCATGCCCGCTCGCTCATCAGGAACCTCGCATCCTGGCGCATCTTGACGCGACCTCTCCGCGGATGCAACGCACGCGGCGCACGGTTTTGTCGAAACCGACCGGAGATTGTCGGCCGTCGCGGCATTCCGCGCGGACGGCGGGTTTACCGGTCGTTGGCGTGCGCCTCGAGCAGTTCGACCAGCCGCGACAGATGCGGCGGAAGCGGCGCCTCGATGTCCAGCGGCGTCTCGCGGATCGGATGCACCAGGCGCAGGCGCCGGGCGTGCAGCGCCTGAAACTCGAAGAGCGGGAGGCTGCTGCCCTCGCCCGAAAGTTCGCGCTCAGAGACAAGCTGCCCGCCGTACAACCGGTCGCCGACCATCGGATGCCCGAGACTGGACATGTGGACGCGAAGCTGGTGCGTGCGCCCGGTGCGCGGGAAAAGATCGACCGCGGTGTAGCCCGCGTAGCGCCGGCGAACGCGGTACTCCGTGATCGCTTCCTTGAACATCGCCTGGCGCGGCGGGTAGATCGACCCCGGGAGAATCATGCGCTGCGTCGTGTCCGGGTGCGGCGCGAGCGGCTTGTTGATCACGTCGCCGTCGAGCGACACGCGCCCGTGAACCACCGCAAAATATTCCTTTTTCACCGTGCGGCGCTCGAACTGGAGGGAGACCCGCCAGTGCGCCTCGTCGCACTTGGCGATGAGCATCACGCCGGTCGTGTTCTTGTCGAGGCGATGCACGATGCCGGGGCGGAACGGATCGCTGCCTTGGCTGAGGCGCTCGGCGTAGCCCGCCACCGCGTTGGCGATCGTGCCCGTCTGCGACGCGTACGCGGGGTGGCAAACCATCCCGATCGGCTTGTTGAGGACGATCAGCCAGTCATCCTCATAAAGGATGTTCAGCGGGATGTCCTGCGGAACCACCTCGGAGGGCGGCGGCGGCGGGATGACGATCCGCACGATGTCGCCTTCCTTCGGCTCGTAGCTGGGCTTGGCCGGAAGATCGTTGACGGTGATCTCGCCGTCCTTGATCCACTTCTGAATGAGCGTGCGGCTGAGGCGCGGAAAGCGCCCGTGCATGTACTTGTCCAGCCGGCGTCCCGCGACGCTGCGCCGGACGCGCACGCGCTTCACCTGCGGACCGCCCGCGGGGTCCGCACCTTCCCCGTCGCCCGGATCCTCCAGGTCTTCCGAGGTCTCCCCGGTCTCACGCTCGTCCTCATCGAGAACGACCTCCTCCGGCCCCTTCAATTCCTCTTTCCCCGATGGCATCGCCCCGGATTCTTGCCGCGAGGCGGACCCAAGACAAACAGGGGAGCCGCGGGCGGGGAAGGCCCGCGGCGGAACGGACAGTTCCAACGGTCCGGGCCGAGGGCGGAACATGCCAATTCCCGCCCAGCAGCCTGTTGAAGAACTCGCAATCGGCTTTCGTGATACCGGTTTTTTCCCGGCGAAATTCGCCTCCCGGAGGGAGGCGTTACCCTTTTTCAACGGACTGCCAGGCCGCGCGACAGCCGCGTGACGATGCCGCTGCACGGTTGCGGTCGGCGGACCAAGGGTATAATGCTCCAGCGCTCGAATGAGGATGAGAGCCACGATGACGCCGGGTTCGTCAGGCCGAAGCGCCCCCTGCCGCTTCAGTGTGCTGCAGCGTGAAACCTGCGTTGAGACCGTCGGTCTTCAAGAAAGGACAAGGTTCATGCGACGACACCGTGTTCTTGTTCTGACCGCATCGCATATGGCGTTCGCGTTTTCCACCAATGCGGCGCCGTACCGGGAAGCGGATTGGCGAATGGTCGCTCCCTCCTCTGCGCCGTCTATACGGTCGGGCCATGCAATGAGTTTTGACAGCGCCCGAGGCGTCACCGTGCTTTTGGGAGGGGATGCCGGCTCAACCAATAACGAAACCTGGGAATGGGATGGAGCGGCTTGGACGCTGCGCGCGACCAGCGGACCTTCGAGACGTTGGCAACATGCCATGGCCTACGACAGTGCCCGGGGCGTCACGGTGCTCTTTGGGGGTAATTCCTCGGATTATGACGGCGAGACCTGGGAATGGGATGGAGCCACGTGGGCGTTGCGGTCCAGCAGCGGTCCATCGCCTCGTTTCGCGCATGCCATGGTCTATGACGGCGCGCGGGGCGTGACCGTGCTCTTTGGAGGGTATACCCAAAACCGCCGGTTGAACGGCGAGACCTGGGAATGGGATGGCGCGACGTGGACGTTACGGGCGACCAGCGGACCTTCTCCGCGTTTCGAGCACGCTATGACTTATGACTCTACGCGCGGCGTCACGGTGCTCTTTGGGGGGGATTCCTCGGGTTATGACGGCGAGACCTGGGAATGGAACGGGACGACCTGGAGACTGCGGGCGACCAGCGGACCTTCGCCGCGCCGACAACATGCCTTGACCTACGACAGCGCCCGCGGCGTCACCGTGCTCTTGGGGGGATTTGACGGTTCGCGGAATCGCGAAACCTGGGAATGGAACGGAGCGGTTTGGGTGCTGCGGACGACCAGTGGACCGCCGCCTCGTTCGGAGCACGCCTTGGCCTACGACAGCGCCCGGGGCGTCACCGTGCTCTTCGGGGGTTACGACGGATTCTACTATGGCGACACCTGGGAATGGGATGGACGAGATTGGCGGTTCCAGCCCTCTACCGGTCCCGTTCCGCGCCATCAACACGCCATGAGTTACGACAGCGCGCGGGGCGTGACCGTGCTCTTTGGGGGTTACAACCGATTCTCCTTCGGCGAGACCTGGGAATGGGATGGCAGCGACTGGGAGTTGCGGACGACTACCGGCCCCAGCCCGCGCTATCGACATGCCATGGCCTACGACAGCATCCGGGGCGTCACGGTGCTTTTGGGAGGAGACGACGGTTCGCTCAACGGCGAGACCTGGGAATGGGACGGGGCGACATGGACGTTGCGGTTGACCAGCGGACCGTCGCGGCGATCGGGGCACGCGCTGGCCTACGACAGCGCTCGCGGCGTCACCGTGCTTTTTGGAGGATTTGACGGCTTCCTTAACGGCGAAACATGGGAGTGGGGTGGGACGACGTGGACGCAGCGAGCGTACGGCGGGCCGTCAAAGCGCCGGTTTCACGCGATGGCCTACGACAGCGCTCGCGGCGTCACCGTGCTTTTTGGAGGAGACGACGGTTCGCTCAACGGTGAGACCTGGGAATGGGACGGAGAAACGTGGAAATTCCGGACAACCGGCGGACCCTCGCCGCGCTCTGGGCATGCACTGGCTTTCGACAGCGCCCGCGGCATCACCGTGCTTTTCGGGGGTGACGATGATTCGCTGGACGATGAAACCTGGGAATGGGACGGAGGCGCGTGGACGCTGCGCGCGACGAGCGGACCATCACGGCGCGCGCGTCACGCAATCTCATACGACAGCCATCGCGGAGTCACCGTGCTCTTTGGGGGATACGACGGCGCGCTGGACGACCAAACATGGGCTTACCGTGCAGCTTGTTCCGGGCGGGAGTACGTCAACGAGGCTGTCTGTGGGGTCCGCAACGGATCCAACCAACTCAAAGTGATCCTTCTTCAAGGAATCGCGGGTGATACGTTCACCGTGACGCTGGCGGACGGTGTTTCGAAATCCGGCACGATCAATTTCCGCGGCAGAGGCAAGGCCAAGTTCAACAAGCGTCCGCCGGGTGAGGCCGGCGTCGCTACGGCAACGTGGGGCTGCGGAACGGAGGATGATAGACAGTACGTCTGCCCCTATGGTCCTTAGCATAGGCTGCACTTGGGGCATGAAAGAAGGAGCGGATGATTCGGGGGTTTGCCTTGAGCACTTCGAGGTTCGCGGTCACCCGGGCCGGCAGGGATTCCCCGTGCCGCAATGGCTTCTTGGGGACGCCGTTCTGCCGCAGAGGGTTCCACACAAACTCATCCGGGTTCAGGTCCGGGGCGCAGCAGGCCGTGGCAAGATCGGCCAAGAGGGCGTGGTGCCGGGTTCCAACCGGTGCGAAACGGGTTGAAAACCCGTTCCACACACGTCTGCCGCAGGCTGATAGCCAGGCGGAAAATGCAGTTCCAATTGTCCTCTGAGCGACTGCACAGGCGCCGCCACAACTTTGGCGATGGGCGCCGGGCCGCTCGCCCTCCCGAACCCGGCGAACCGCCATCCTCCTGATCGTCTCACGGGTATCGTGACGGAGTCTGCGCCCGTCGATGATCCGGCGGACAGGATTGCGCCGGATCACGACGGAGGATCGCGCCAAATCATACGTTCATGCGAATCCCACGCCCCGCAAGCGGAGCCGGAGACAGACTCAGGTCGCGTCAGATCCCGCATCTTGCTCGCCCCCCGGAGACGACGCTTGCGTCGCGGTTGAACCGCGCCCTTCGTTTCCGGTACGATGCCGAACCGGGCGTGGTTCGCCGTCGATCGGCGCAGCGGATCCGCCGGACGCGAGGGCGATCGTGAAAAACCCGCTGGTTCGAATGTGTATCCGGGCGACGTTCGCGGCGATGATCGTGTGCGCCTTGGGCCTGGCCGCGATCCGTCCCACCGCAAGCCCGGATGCCGCCGGAGTCGCCGATCCGACGCTCCCTCGCCGTGCGGACCGGGTCGTCACGCCGGCAATCCGCGAACCCGACCCGATCAACTACGACCGGGACATCCGTCCGATCCTCTCGGACCGCTGTTTCAAGTGCCACGGTCCTGACGCCGCCACGCGACACGCCGGTCTGCGCCTCGACGAGCGGGCGTCGGCGACGGAAGCACGCGACGGCCGCACCGCGGTCCTCCCGGGTCGCGTCGAGGAGAGCGAGTTGTGGCGCCGCATCACCAGCGAAGACCCGGCGGAGGCGATGCCTCCGCCGGACAGCAACAAGCGACCGCTCTCCGCTCGGGAGCGCGAACTGATCCGGCGCTGGATCGACGCCGGCGCGGAGTACACGCCTCACTGGTCGTTCATCCCGCCGACCCGCCCGGTGACGCCGAGCGTGACGGATGAAGCCTGGTGCCGAACACCGATCGACCGGTACATCCTCGCCCGCCTCGAGGCCGAGGGCGCGACGCCGTCGCCGGAGACGGACCGCGCGACGTTGATTCGACGTCTTTTCCTGGACCTGACGGGGCTCCCGCCGACGCCTGAGGAAGCCGAGGCGTTCGAGGCGGACGAGCGTCCCGACGCCTACGAGCGCTGGGTGGATCGGTTGCTGCACGAGGAACCGTACCGGACGCGTCACGCGGAGCGGCTCGCGCTGCCGTGGCTGGATGCGGCCCGGTATGCGGACACGTGCGGGATTCACATGGACGCGGGTCGGCAGATGTGGGCTTGGCGGGACTGGGTGCTGGCGGCCCTGAGGGAGAACATCCCCTTCGACCGCTTTCTGACCGAACAACTCGCCGGAGACCTGATCCCGGACGCGACCGAGGCGCAGAAGATCGCCAGCGGTTTCAACCGCAATCACGTCACGACCGACGAAGGCGGCGCGATCGCGGAGGAGTACCTCGTCGAGTACGCGGTCGATCGCGCGGCCACGACGGGCGCGGTTTTCCTGGGGCTGACGCTCGGCTGCGCCCGCTGTCACGAGCACAAATTCGATCCGATCTCGCAGGAGGAGTTCTTCTCATTTTACGCCTTCTTCAATTCGATCGAGGAACCGGGCCTGTATTCCCAGCTTCCCGATCCGAACCGGGCGTTCGAGCCTTTCATGCTCGTGCCCACCGAGGCGCAGAACCGCGAGCGCGCGGAACTCAAGGACCGGTTGGACAAGGCCCGCGCCGACCTGAATCTCTCCTCGCCCGAGGAGGCGGCGCTGCTCGAGGCCTTCCTCGCCCGGACGCCGGAGGAACTCGGTGTCGCGTGGACGCCCGCCCGTGTGATCGAGGCGAAGTCGACGGGCGGCGCGACGCTGACGGTCCAGCCGGACGGATCGGTGCTCGCGTCCGGGGAGAACCCGAAACAGGATGACTACGTCATCACGCTCAGCCTTGCGGAGGCGGACGCGCGTCTGCTTCTGCTGGAGGCGCTGCGTGATCCCTCGCTGCCGACAGGCGACGTCGGACGCGCCTTCAACGGGAACGCCGTGCTCACCGGCGTCGAAGCGGAGGCGATCTCCGTGAAAGACCGGTCGCAGCGGAGGCGCGTCCGTTTCGTCTGGGCGTGGGCGGATCATGAGCAGCCCGACGGCGACTACCGCGTCGTCAACCTCCTCGACACAGACGACGACCTCGGCTGGGCGGTGGACGCGCACCGCCGGGACGAGAACCGCGTGGCGTTGCTGCTGGCCGAGGACTCCTTCGGTTTCGACGGAGGGACGGAGCTGACGGTCCGCCTTGAGCATCGGTCGATCTACGACGAGCACACGCTGGGCCGCGTCCGCCTGACGCCGGGGCGCATCCGTGACGCGGCATTGTCGCGCCTGCCGGTGGCGGCAGGCGGCTGGTACGTCGTCGGTCCGTTTCCGGTCGATGATCGGGAGAAGGCGTTCGACGCCGCGTTCGGACCGGAGACGGACACGATCCTGGATCTGAAACGGAATTTCGGCGCGGGCAATCAGTACTGGCGCTTTGAGCCGAGTTTCCTGGACGAGCGTCCGAACGCGCTTCCGGACGGCGTGAACGTCTCCTACGTCGCCCGGCGCGTGTACAACCCCGCATGCCGGGCGTTCGATCTCTCGCTGGGCAGCGACGACGGCGTCCGCGTGCTGCTGGACGGCGCGGAAGTCTTTGCAAACCGCGTCGAGCGCGGGGTCGCGCCTGATCAGGACCGGGCCTCGCTGCACCTGCGTCCGGGGGCGCACGTCCTGACGATGACGATCGTGAACACCGGCGGACCGGCCGGGTTTTATTACCGGGCGATTCTGAAACCGGACGAACTTTCGGGACTGCTGGTCGGCGCGATGCTTCCGCAATCCGCGCTGGACGCCGGCTTGCGGTCGCGCGTCGCCGAGGCGTGGAAGACGACGTTCTCGCCGGAGTACCGCCGCCGGCGCGAGCAGATCGCCGAGTTGGAGAAGCGCTCCGCGGAACTCGAGGCGGCGATCCCCCGCACAATGATCATGCAGGAGCTGCCCGCGCCGCGCGAGACGTTCGTGCTGACGCGCGGGCAGTATGACAAGCCGGACCGCAACCGCCCGGTTTCGCGCGGCGTTCCGGCGGCGCTGGGAAAGATGCCCGAAGGCGCCCCGCTGAACCGGCTGGGGCTCGCGCAGTGGCTGACTTCCGCGGAGAACCCGCTGGTCGCCCGCGTGACGGTGAACCGGTACTGGGAGATGTTCTTCGGCACGGGGCTGGTGCGCACGAGCGACGACTTCGGGCATCAGGGGGAGTGGCCGAGCCACCCGGAATTGCTGGATTACCTGGCGGTGGAGTTCCGCGAGTCCGGCTGGGACGTGCGTCGCCTGGTGCGTTTGATCGTCACGAGCAACGTCTACCGCCAGGGTTCCCGGGTGCGGGAGGGTCTGCGTGAGAAGGATCCGGACAATCGCCTGCTGTCGTACTACCCGCCGCGACGCCTGCCGGCGGAGGGCATCCGCGACCTGGCGTTGTACGTATCCGGGCTGCTGGTCGAGAAGCTGGGCGGTCCGTCGGTCAAGCCGTATCAGCCTGAGGGGCTCTGGCAGGAGATCGCGATGCCGCAGTCGAACACGCGCGAATACGTTCGAGGCGCGGGAGAAGATATCTGGCGCCGCAGCCTGTATACGTACTGGAAGCGTGCCGCGCCTCCGCTGTCGTTGTTGACGCTGGACGCGCCGACGCGGGAGTCCTGCGTGATCCGCCGGGCGTCGACGAACACGCCGCTGCAAGCGCTGGTGACGTGGAACGACGAGCAGTTCGTCGAGGCGGCCCGCGTGCTCGCGCAGCGCACGCTCGCCGAGCCGGGCGAGGATGAGCAGCGGCTGACGCGGCTTTACCGCCGTTGCACCGGGCGTTCGCCGGACGGGGACGATCTGGCGGCGCTGGCGGATGCGCTGTCGCATTTTCGCCGGCGTTACGCCGCGGATGCCGAGGCGGCGGCCGCCCTCATCGAGATCGGGGAGTCGCCGACGCCGACCGAGATCGAACCCGCGGAGTTGGCGGCGTGGATGATGATCGCCAACGCGGTGCTGAACCTGCACGCGACGCTGACCCAGGGCTAGCGCCGGCCTTTGCACGAACCGCGGCGCGACGAGGACTGTCAAATGACGGACCGGAAGCATACCGGGCTGCGGGGGATTCTCCTCCTGACGTGGGTTGCCGCACTGGCGACGGTGTTCGCCCCGGCCTCGCAGTCGGAGGCCGCCGCCTTTGCGCAGGACGCAAAGCGTGTTCGCGTCTGTCTGCTGCCGAAGAAGAAGGGCGTCCCGTATTTCACGTCCTGCGCGAAAGGGGCGGAACAGGCCGCGAAGGAGCTGGGCCACGTCGATCTGATCTACGACGGACCGACGGACGGCTCGCCGGAGAAAGCCGCGTCGATGATCGAGCGGTGGGCGCTTCAGGGCGTCGATGTCATTGCCGTGTCACCGAACGATCCGGACGTGCTCGCCTCCGCGATGCGCAAGGCCCGGCAGAAGGGCGTCCGCGTCCTCACGTGGGACGCCGACGGGCTGCCCGACGCGCGGGAATTCTTCGTGAATCAGGCGACGGCGAAGGAGATCGGCTTCGCCCTGGTGGACGCGATGGCCGCGGACCTCGGCGGCGACGCCGCGTCCGGCGAACTGGCGATCATCACCGCAACGCTCACGGCCGCGAACCAGAATGACTGGATCCAGCACATGAAGGAGCGCCTGACGGCGTATCCGAAGCTGAAGCTGGCGGCGATCAAACCGTCGAACGAGGACCAGCGCCTCGCGTTTCAGGCGACGCGAGATCTGATGAACGCGCACCCGGACCTGCGCGGGGTGTTCGGCATCAGCTCCGTCTCGTTTCCCGGCGCGGCCGAGGCCGTCAAGCAGGCGGGAAAGTCGGGCAAGGTGCTGGTGACGGGTCTGTCCACGCCGAACGACATGCGGGCGCACGTACATGACGGGACGGTCCGGACGGTCGTGCTCTGGAACACGCTCGACCTGGGTTATCTGACGGTCTACGCGGCGGAGGCGCTGGCGACCGGGAAGCTCAAACCGGGCGCGACGACGCTGAGCGCGGGACGGCTCGGCGAACGCTCGATCGCGGGCGATCACATCCTCCTGGGGGAGATCCTCCGGTTCACGAAGGACAACATCGACGGGTTCGACTTCTGACGTCGTCCGCGCGGCGCGGTCACCCGCTTTCATAACGTGTTGCCGCACAAGGCTCATGCGCGCGGTCGCCGCCCGGCGATCGCTTCAATTCACAGGGCGCCCTCATCAGGAACCGACGACGGTTCGCAGCGCGCCGCACAACCTGAGGCCTCCGATCTTCTCCGAGGCTTAGCCGCTGTTGCAAAACCACCGGCGCGGACGGGAAAAAGAACGCTTCCTGACGGGCGCGGCTCGGTTTTGAAACCGCGTCTTAGCGCATTCCCTCCTGAAGACACGCGCCGCGTTAGCGCGTCCTTAACGCGCTGTGCCGAGAAAAGCCGCCTTGCCGGCGGACCCCGGGCGCGGGGGGTCGCCGCGGATCGGCCGATTCAGGCCGGGAGAGGCGTGTCAACTTAGTGACACTTTTGTCGTTCGTTCAATCAGTCCACATGAAGGGAAGCCAGACTCCTCCGAGGCGCGGTGGGGCGGGTGCTTCCCCGGTTTCAACCCAAGGAGTTTCGAGAATGAGGAATCCCCAGGTTTTGTCGTTCGGGAGGGGTGGGCGCGTCGTCGCGCGGCGAGGTGCGTTCACGCTGATCGAGCTGCTGGTCGTCATCGCCATCATCGCGTTGCTGATTTCGATCCTGCTGCCGAGTCTGACGGCGGCGCGGAAGCAGGCGCGGGCGGTCAAATGCGCGACGCACGCGCGGCAGGTGGGCACGGCGATGGCGAGCTTCCTCGCCGAGAACGGCGCGAAGTTCCCGCCGGCGTACATCTATCCGAAGGACAAGGAAGGCACGTTCGACTACGAGGACCAGGACGAGGCGAAGCCCTTCGGCTACCTGCACTGGAGCTGGTTCCTGTATGACTCGGGCAAGGCCGATGAAGAGGCGTTCACGTGTCCGGAGCTGGCCAACGGCGGGACGCCGCGGACGAACCCCGGCGAAGACCCGGAGGACTGGGAGAGCACGCCGCAGCAGCAGGTCGATCAGAACGGCAACGGTCCCCCGGGCGTGATCGAGGACAAGCAGGTGTCGCGCATCGCGTTCACGGGCAACGCGGCGATCTTCCCGCGCAACAAGTTCACGACGCAGTTGTCCGGCGGACCTCGCGTCAACCAGATTGTTTCGGAGGGGTGGGTCAAGGGTCCGTCGGGCACGATCCTCCTGACCGAGTTATATGAAAACTGGATCGGAAGCGCGATCCAGGGCGGCGGCGGGATCGAAAGCCGCAGCCATCGCCCGATCAATCCGTTCTACCACATCGGCTACGGCACGGACGAGTATCAGGCGCCCCTGAATACGCCGGGGTTCATGTACGGCGACGATCAGGATCAGAAGGATTACTTCGGCATTCGCAAGCTGGCCGTCATTAAGAACAGCGTCGGCTTGATTGACGGCAGCGCGGGTCCGGAGACGAACGCGGTCGCGAGGCATCATCCGGGCGGCGGCGAGTTCGCCAAGCTTTACGGCGGAACCTCCAACTTCCTCTTCTGCGACGGTCACGTCGAGAAGAAGCACGTCATCGAGACGCTGCGCAAGCGGGAGTGGGGCGACCGCTACTACGCGATCACCGGCGACAACGCGGTGCTTAACGCTTTCAAATAACCGCGGCGTCGCGATCGGCGCGCGGTTGAAGAATCCTCAGGCATGGCGCTTCGCGCGCCGTCCCGACGTGGGGGCGGCGCGCGGGGCGGGAGTTCGGAAAGAAGGAGAGCGGAATGATGCGTAACAAGAGGGTAAGGACGAGCGCGGGCCTGCTCGTCGCGTTGGCGGCGATCTGCGCCGCGGGCGCGCCGGCGGCGGCGGACGTCATCGTCGACGGGGGGCAGGTGAACGGCGCCGGGGCGACGCTGTTCGTGGACTTCTTCAAGGTTCCCGCGTCGACCAACGACGATCTGGGCTGCGGCGGCCGGATCGGCGTGGACGGCGACCTGGACTGCCTCGGCAACGGCTACTACGGGTTCGACCTTGCGCGACTCAACTGCGGACAGAACCCGGTGGATCAGCTCGCGCCGCTGTTTGATCCGGGGCAGAACTGGCGGGGCTGGTGGCTGTTCCAGTACCGCAGCGTCGGCTCGGTCGAGGGTTTCGGCGAGTTCGTGACCAACCAGCTTTGCGGAACGATTCCGCAAAGCATCCCGTCTGAAGCGGGCTTGATCAACCGCTTCCAGTTTGCCAGTCTGGGCAACATCACCTGGGGCGGTCCTTATGCGGACTGCGACAACGACGGCGACACGAGCGACGAGAGCGGCACGCCGGTCTGCCCCGAGAGCATCGACTTCGCCTTCACCGACGTGATCGCGTCGTGGGCGGTTCGCGCCGGCGACTCGAACAACGGCGCCTGGAACCGCACCCCGACCGCGGACGGTTACGGCTGGAACCCGATCCTGTCGAACACCGGGTTCGAGAGCCGCCTCGAGTCCCTCGCACGCGACTGCGACGGAAACGGGAGCGAGGAGTCGAGCCTGAATACGGAAACCGGCGCTCCCGACGACAACACGATCTACGGTTTCTCGGTGGCGTGGGTTCCGATCGTTCCGATTTCGAACCGCGGGACGGGCGTTGAGAACCTGAAGATGACCGAGTTCCAGCACCTGATGGTGGCCGGTCGCATGCCCAACGGCGAGAACCTGGTCGGCGCGACGCGCGACGTCGGGTCGGGCACGCGCAACGGCGAGATGAACACGGCGGGCATCGACCCGGCGTGGGGCCGCGGCGACAACCTCGGCGGGCGCTTCTCGGACAGCGCGGTGACGAACCTCGGACCGCGTCATCAGCCGACGAACTGCGGCGGATCGGGTCTGATTGAGGACGTCGTGCGGTATCGCCGCCTGGCGGTGGGGTACACGGGTCTGGCCGGCGGCAGCCGCGCCGCCCGCGACGCCGTCAACGGTCTGTATGAGATTCTCAATGTCATGAACGACAACGTCGGCGGCACGCGTTACATCCGTCCGGAAGTGCGCGACGACATCGATCCGAATTTCAGCCCGATTCTGAACAACTGCGATCCGGACACCGGCTGGATGCTCGGCGGTTCGGGCACGTTCACGACGGTGGGCGACTTCCGCTCGACGGACGATGGCGCGCCGGAATACATGGAGAACCAGGCGGCGGCGGATTACTTCCGGAACCTCGAGTGCAGCATTCTCAGCTTCACGGCCGATTTCGACCGTGACGAGGTCAACAACATGCCGGGTCAGTACCTCGGGCTGACATTCTTCCTCCTGGCGGGGATGGACTGCCTGCCGGATGAGACGGACCCGACGTCGCTGATCCCGAATGTGGACCTGAATGAGGAGCTTCAGACCTACATTCGTGAGAACAACAACCTTGAGATCGGGCAGGACACGCCGCTTTTCGGCAGCGCGAACATCGCCGGGTTCGTCCCGCGCCGCGCGGCCAACCCGGACTTTGACAACGACGGCACGCCGGACGGGTATTCGGACGGCAGCATGAACGGGAACTACTACAACCCGCAGACGGGCGTGTACGACGTTTCCAACAGCTTCCGCCTCAATGAGCGCAACCAGATCTCCGGCGACTTCAACAACGACAGCGCCCGCAACGTCAGCGACATCGCGGGTCTGATGTCGGCGATCGACGATCCGCGCGGCTACCAGGCCGGCGTGGACTTCGGCGGCAACCGTGAGAACATGCCGTTTTCGGGCGACTACGTCATCGTTGAGATCCTCGGCGACTTCGACGGCGACGGGAACTTCGACGCGAAGGACGTTCGCTACTTCGCGGACGGTCTGGCGATCCAGAACGGGCGCCTCAACCGGCAGGAGGGGTTCACCCGCGTCGACAATGAGTGGGAGAACCTCACCGGCAACGGCAACTACTTCGGCACGACGCTGGCGACCGGCGTCAACTACGCGGCCGGCGCGTCTCGCGCCGACATCGCGGGCGGCGCGGATCCGATTCCGGGCGCGTATCCGAACGGACACGACGGCGAGGCCGGATGCGCCGACCTCACCTACGTGTACGCGAACTTCGGCGATTACGCGAACCTCGACGAGGCCGCGATCATCGACCTGTCGGCGGACATGAACGGGGATCTGGTCATCGACCAGGCCGACGTGGACGCGATCGTTCAGGACATCCTCTGCACCGAGTACGGCGACGCCGATCTCGACGGTGACGTGGACGCGGATGATCTCCAGATGGTCACGGACAACCAGGGGATGTCGGACGCGAGTTGGTGCGACGGCGACTTCGACGGCGACGGCGAAGTCGATGCCGCCGACCTGCAGATCGTCACGGACCATCAGGGATTCCTCTCGGATTGCCTCGGCGGCGGCTGCAACGGCAGCGAGTCGTTGAAGTTCAAGCGTTGCCGCAACAACCGGGCGAAGGCCGTCCTCAAGAACGGCACGCCGGGGCGGACGTACACGTTCGTGCTCAACGGCGGCGAGCAGACGCTGGAAGACGCTGCGAGCAGCCGCGGCAAGGCCGTGGTGACGTTTGCAGGCCTCGGCACCGGGCGCAATGAGGTCGAGTCCTGCGGTCTGACCTCGCGGACGACGTGCGAGTGACGAAGGATGTGCACTAGGTGATCCGGCTGGCGCGGGGGGATTCCGCCGCGCCGGCTGAACATAGCGCTTTTGTCTCCGGGAGGGGATGGAAGCACCTTGGGGAGACCGCGGGGATCAACGCGACCTCGCGGTCTTTTCATGCGCCGCCCCGCGCACCGTGGTCCGGGTTCCTCCGAATCGGCGAACCTGCTGGTCCTGAGGGAGGGACCGGGTTAGGATGCGCGCTCGGCGAGCGCCTCGACGATCGTCGCCGGGGCGCCTCGCGGGTTCATCCGCGGAGGCCGGGGCATGTCCAGAGATACGCAATGCGACGCCTGCGGGGCGACGATCTTCAAGGAGCAACTCGACAGCGGCGTCGCCCGGTACGAAGGCGGCAAGCTGCTGTGCCTCGCGTGCGTCGAGGAATTTGAGCGGGCGCACGACCGCCCGTCGTCCGGCGGGAGCGGGTATCACTTCGAGCCGATCGCGATGCGCGATGACCCGCCGACGGAGGCGCGATCGGGTTCGGGCGTCGCGGCGGCGGTCGGCGGGGGGTCGCCCGGCGTGACGCGCGGCGCAGCGTCCCTGAAGCGTCCGCTGTATCCGGCGGCCGCGGGCGCGACGCGGTGCCGGACGTTTCACTGCAAGCTCAACGACGCCGCCATCGAATTTCTGAACGGCGTCATCAATCAGTGGCTCGACGAGCACGAGGACATCACCGTCAAGTTCGCGACCTCGACGCTCGGCGTCTTCGAGGGCAAGAACAAGGAGCCGAACCTGATCTTGACGCTCTTTTATTGATGCGCCCGGTCCCGCTCCCCTACTTCCCGGGAAACAGCGACAGGAGTTCGCCGGGCGCGTGAATCAGCGTCTCCGCCCCCGCGTCGCGCAGCTCCTTCTCCGACCGAAATCCCCACGTCACCCCGACGCCGCGCATCCCCGCGCGCCTGGCCGTCGCAATGTCGTTCGGAGAGTCGCCGACCAGCAGAACGTCCGCCGGGCGAAGCCCGAGCCGGGTGCAAAGCTCCAGCGCGCCCGCGGGGTCGGGCTTCAGCGGCAGGTCCGCGCGCTGCCCCAGCACCGCCGCGAGGCTCCAGCGAGACATCAGGCGATCGACGATCGCCCGCGTGAAATCGTCCGGCTTGTTGGATAGAACCGCGAGAGGAACGCGCCGCTGCGTCAAGGCGTCGAGCGCGTCAGGCCAGCCGGAATAAAGCCGCGTCCGGTCGAGGAAGTGCTCGCCGTAGCAGGCGCGAAACCGGCGGGTCATCTCAGCGCGCTGCTCCCCTGACGCGGAAGGAGCGGCCCGCGCGATCAGCACCGCCAGGCCGTCGCCCACCATCGGACGCACCTGCGACGCCTCAAACGGACCGAATCCGGCCGAACCGACGGCGAAGTTCACCGCGACAGCGAGATCCTCCAGCGTGTCCGCCAGCGTGCCGTCCAGATCCAGGATGACACCGCGCGCCGGAGCGACCGTCGCGGCAACCGGCTGAGTCTTGCCTGGAGGTTCGATCATGTCTGAGCATTGAACGCCTCTGGCGTCAGGTCAAGCGGCGGCTCGCGGCGAGCGGGGGATTGACACCCCGGCGGACATCCGGGATACAGCGCCCGGCGGCGGTGGATTGCGCATGTTATCGTAGGAGTGTTGAATCGCGGGATCGTTTCGCGTGAATCCGGATCACGAAGCTCCGCTTCGCTCCTTGCGGACCGGAGGTCCGCGATCCGAGGTTCGCGGTCCGCGACAAGGCGAGGGGCTTGCAACTTCATTGTTAGCACACGGAGACCGGACATGAGCGGATTCACGCGACGGGAATTCATCTCCGCATCGGCAGCGGCGGCGGCGGGAGCGGCGGGGTCGAGTCCCGCGGCGTTAGGCGTTGTGCTGCCGAGGCAGGAACCGGCGGCGGCGGCGGGCGCGTCGGGCGCTGCGGCCAACCTGCCCGTCGTCATTGCCAGTTCGAACGGCCTGGGCGGTCCGCCGGCGCGGAAAAGCTGCGTTGAGCTGGCGATGGAGCTGATGCTGGCGGGGAAGGATCCGCTGACGGCGGTGGTCGAGGGGGTGGCGCTGGTCGAGGCCGACCCGAACGATCAGTCCGTCGGGTACGGCGGACTGCCGAACGAGGACGGCGTCGTCGAGCTGGACGCCAGCGTCATGTACGGACCGTCGCACCGCAGCGGCGCGGTCGCCGGGCTTCAGCGGATCATGCATCCGTCGCGGGTGGCGAAGCTGGTGCTGGAACGGACGGATCATTGCCTGCTGGTCGGCGAGGGAGCGCTGCGCTTCGCCCGGGCGCACGGCTTCGAGGAAATGAATCTGCTGACGGAAGCGTCCCGCAAGGCCTGGCTGAAGTGGAAGGAGAATCACAGCGACGACGACGACTGGCTGCCGGAAGGGTCCAACGAGATCAGTCCGCAGGCCGCCGCCGACCGCGCCTGGCGTCACACGTTCGGCACGATCAACTGCTGCGCGGTCAGCGCCGCGGGCGACCTCGCGGGCGTGACGACGACGAGCGGACTGTCCTGGAAGATCCCCGGCCGCGTCGGCGACTCGCCGATCATCGGCGCCGGGCTTTACGTGGATAACGAGGTCGGCGCCGCGGGCAGCACCGGTCGCGGCGAAGCCGTCATCCAGACCTGCGGCGCGCACACGATCGTCGAGGCGATGCGCCGAGACCCCGGTCTCTCGCCGGCCGACGCCTGCAAGGAAGCCTGTCAACGCATCGTGGATAAGACGAAGTTGTCGCGGTTGCGCACGAAAGAGGGCCGCCCCGACTTCGGCGTCATTTTCTACGCGGTGCGCAAGGACGGGACGTTCGGCGCGGCGTCGATCCAGGAAGGCCCCGAGTTCGCCGTCTTCGCGGGCGGCAAGGCGCGCCGGGAGAAATGCGCGTTCCTTTACCCGAAGGGATCGTAGTCGCGACGAACCCGCGCGGCCTGCCGGAGCGGCGGCCGAATATCGCGCGTCAGCGCGTCACGGGGGCGCCTGAACGACGGCGTTCCGATCCGGCCTCAATACCGGACCTGTCTTTCACATCGACGTTCCGGCGCCACGGCGCTGCGTCGCCGTGTATTTCGGACCCGCGCCGGCGTGCCGTCGCGCGGAAGCCCGGCTACAATCGCGGGGAGGATGAACATGATCGTCGTCATGCGCCCGCTTTGCACCGAGGAGCAGATCGACCACGTCGTCGCGCGGATCCGGTCGCTGGGGCTGACGCCGCACCTGTCGCGCGGCGAGTTTCGCACCATCATCGGAGCGATCGGCGGCGCGACGCCGGAAGCGGTGGACCAGCTCGACCAGCTTCCCGGCGTGGACCACGTCCTTCGCATTGCCGCGCCGTTCAAGCTGGCCTCGCGCGAGTTTCACGAGGCGGACACGGTCATCGACGTGCGCGGACTGCGCATCGGCGGTCCGCACGTCCACGTCATCGCCGGACCCTGCACGATCGAGTCGGAGGCGATGCTTTATGAAGTCGGGCGCGCCGTGCGCGACGCGGGGGCGACGATCCTGCGCGGCGGCGCCTTCAAACCGCGCACCTCGCCCTACGCCTTCACCGGGCTGGGCGACGAGGGGCTGCGCCTGCTCAAGGAGGCGGGCGCGGCGCTGTCGATGCCGACGATCACCGAAGTGATGGACGTCCGCGACGTCGAGAAGGTCGCCGAGGGCGCCGACATCCTCCAGATCGGCGCCCGCAACATGCAGAACTTCAACCTCCTCACCGAGGTCGGACGCCTCCGCAAACCGGTCTTTCTGAAGCGCGGGTTCTCCGCGACGGTGACGGAGTTGCTGATGTCCGCGGAGTACATCCTCAGCCAGGGCAATCATCAGGTGATCCTCTGCGAGCGCGGCATCCGCGCCTTCTGCGAGGACGTGCGCTTCACGCTGGACATCTCCGCCGTGCCGCTCATTCAGGAGAAGTCGCACCTGCCGGTCTTCGTCGATCCCTCCCACGCGGCGGGAAAACGCGACCTCGTGCCCGCGCTCGCCCTGGCGGCGGTGGCGGCGGGCGCCGCCGGCGTCATGATCGAGGTCCACGCGCACCCGGAAGCCGCCCTGTGCGACGGTCCGCAGGCGGTCCTGCCGAACCGCTTCACCGAGTTGCTCGCCCAGCTCCGCGACGTGGCCCGCGCCGTCGGCAAGCAACCGGCGACGCCGACGACGCGGTAGAGGGTGGACCGGCGCGGCGGCGTCTTTCCGTCGGACAGCGCTTTCATCCGCCGGCGCGCCACCGCACCACCGGTTTCCGCGCCGCGCCGACTTCGTCCATCCTGCGCACCGGCATCGTGTGCGGGGCGTCGCGGACGATCTGCGGGTCGCGCTCGACCTCGTCGGCGATGTCCAGCATCGCGGCGACGAAACGATCCAGCGTCGCCTTGGACTCCGTCTCCGACGGTTCGATCATCAGGCAGTGCGCGATCGGAAAGCTCATCGTCGGCGGGTGGATGCCGTGATCAATGAGCCGCTTCGCCACGTCCAGATCCGTCACGTCCGAACCGGGAAACTCCGGCATCATGATGAATTCGTGCGCATACGGCGGCGGAAACGGCGTGCGGAAGCGGTGCTTGAGCCTCGCCGCCAGGTAGTTGGCGTTGAGCACGGCCTTTTCCGAAATGTCGCGCAGACCGTCGCACCCGTTGCTGCGGAGGTACACGTACGCCCGCACCAGCACGCCGATCTGCCCGAAGAAGCTGCGCACCTTCCCGATCGACTTCGGCCGCTCCGCGTCCCAGCCGAACGACCCGTCGGCGCGCTTCACCACCTGCGGAACGGGGAGGAACGGGCGAAGATGCTCCGCGACGGCCACCGGTCCCGCGCCCGGACCGCCTCCGCCGTGCGGCGTGCTGAACGTCTTGTGCGTGTTGAAGTGCATCACGTCCACGCCGAAGTCGCCGGGACGGGTGATCCCGAGGATCGCGTTCATGTTCGCGCCGTCGAGGTAAAGCTGAGCGCCCTTCTCGTGCAGAATCTCCGCCACATCCGCGATCTGGGCGTCGAACACTCCGACGGTGTTCGGGTTCGTGATCATCAGCGCGGCGACGTCTTCGTCCATCTTCGCCTTCAGATCGTCCAGGTCGATGCGCCCGTCCTTGCGCGACTTGACGGTGAGCGCCTGCTGTCCGCAGACCGCGCAGGTGGCCGGGTTCGTCCCGTGCGCGCTGTCCGGCGCGAGCACCTTCGAGCGCTGCTGACCGCGGCTCTTGTGATAGGCGTTGATGATCATCAGCCCGGTCATCTCGCCGTGCGCGCCGGCCGCCGGCTGGAGCGTGACCTCCGCCAGCCCGCTGATCTCCGCCAGGTCGCAGCGCAGACGGTAGAGCATCTCGAGCAGACCCTGCACATCGGCCTCCTCCTGGTGCGGGTGCAGCGCGGCGAACCCCGGCATCGCCGCGACGCGCTCGTTGATCCGCGGGTTGTACTTCATCGTGCAACTGCCGAGGGGGTAGAAGTTCTCGTCGATCGAGAAGCAGCGGTGCGCCAGTCGCGTGTAATGCCGCACCAGGTCCAGCTCGCCGACCTCCGGAAGCGGCGGCGGCGCGTCGGCGAGCAGTTCGCGCGGCATCGTCTTCGCCCGATCCGCGCGCGGCACGTCGCACGCGGACAGGTTCAACGCCGAAAGCCCCGGCGCGCCGAGTTCGAAGAGCAGGGGAAAGTCGGATTGTTGAAGTTTCGGTATTGCGCTCATCTTGATGATTCCGTCGCCGCGGGTCGTTCATCGTTCCGCGGCGAACCCTCGCCACGCAGCAGCGAGCGCCCCACCGGCGTTCGCCACATTTCCTCCAGCGTGTACTCCCGCCCGCATTCCGGGCATCGGCATTGCGCAAGCCCGGTCATCTCATACCCGCAGGCCGGGCACGTCGGCGGCGCCGCTCGCGCCGCCCGCCAACCCCTCACATACCCGTTCCGCCACACCAGAAACACAAAAAGCGCCGCGACGACGAGCGTCAGCAGAACCAGCAGCAGCACGCCGACATTCACGAGATCCAACGGTCATGCCCCCGGATTTTCCTCGCCTCCGCGCTCCCTCCTGACGCGGCATTCATCTGTTTCCCTCCGCATTCCTCTGCGTCCGTCCGCGTCTATCCGCGTCCATCCGCGGATGTGCTTCGCTCGTCTCGCGTTGGGGTGTGATCGCCCTGCCATCCGCGCGGCGCTCATCCCGCGGATCCGCGCGGGCTGAAGCCCGCGGCTCGGTTACGCCGTCCGCAGCGCGTCCGCCAAGGCGTCGATCTCCTCCTTCGTCCGTTTCTCCGTCACCGCCGTGAGGAAGCAGTTCTTCAACTCGTTCGCCGCGGGCGACTGCGGATCGAGCCGGTTCAGCGGCGTCCCCGCGAGGAGGTTCTTCGCGCAACACGCGGCGAGCGCCTTGTTGACATCCTTCTCCGACTGAACGACGAATTCCTTGAAGAACGGCGCCGCGAACTTCAGGCGGAAACCCGGAATCGACGCGATCCGCTCCGCCGCGTAGTGCGCCTTGTCGAAGCATTGCGACGCCACCTCCGCGACGCCCTTCTTTCCGAGCGTCGCCATGTACACCGCCGCGCGCATCGCCAGCAATCCCTGATTCGTGCAGATGTTGCTCGTCGCCCGCTCGCGCTTGATGTGCTGCTCGCGGGTCTGCAACGTCAGGCAGAAGCCGCGACGACCTTCGCGGTCCTTCGTCATCCCGACCAGTCGCCCGGGCAGGCGCCGCAGATGTTCCTCTCGGGTCGCCATGAAACCCAGGTACGGACCGCCGTACTGCATCGGAACGCCGAGCGGCTGACCCTCTCCGACCACGATGTCGGCGCCGAAGGCGCCCGGCGACTTCAGCAATCCCGACGCGAGCGGGTCCGTCGAGATGATCGCCAGCGCGCCGGCGGACTTGATCGCCGGGATGATGCGGTCCAGGCGCTCGACGCAACCGTAGAAGTTGGGGGATTGCACGATGACTGCGGCCACGTCGGATGACGGGGAATCCGCGCGGGCTGAAGCCCTCGGCTCACTGAGAAGGTGCTGCAGCGCGTTCTCGTCCACGACGCCGTCCTTGCAGGGCAGCGGCGCGACGTCGAACCCGCGATGCTCGGCATACGTCGCCAGAACGCGGCGCGTGTCCGGGTGAAGGTTGTCCGCCACGAGCACGCGCGAACGCCCGGTCGCGTTCAGCGCGATGATCACCGCCTCCGCCGCGGCCGTGGCGCCCTCATAAAGCGAGGCGTTCGCCACCTCCATCCCGGTGAGCTGGCAGATCATCGTCTGAAACTCGAAGAACGCCTGCAGCGTGCCCTGGGACGCCTCGGCCTGGTACGGCGTGTACGCGGTGAGGAACTCGCTCTGCATCGCCAGCGCGTCCACGAGACCGGGGATGAAGTGATCGTACGATCCGCCGCCGAGGAAGCAGGCGAGCTTCGCGCAATCCGCGTTCCTCGCCGCCAGCGCGCCCGCGTCGGCGAGCATCCGCGGCTCGCTCACGCCCTTCGGAATCGCCAGATCCCGCTTCAGCCGCAGCCCCGGCGGGATCGTCGAAAAAAGGTCTTCGATCGTGCGGACGCCGATCGCGTCCAGCATGTCCTTCACGTGTTCGTCGGTCAGTTGCGTATATCGCATTGCAGGTTTCAGGGTTCGGGGTTCAGGATTCAGACAACCGAGCATCCGCCATGTTCGTCACGTCACGTCGCGGGGCGGGATTTCCTTGCGCGGACCCCCATCGGATCCAGTTTGAGGATTTTCGTGCCCAAGCTGGGCAGGTAGTTGGTCCAGTGTCCGACGGGATCCTTGTCGTTCTCGATTTCGTTAAGAAAGATATGCACCTTCGCGTCAAGATTGTCGAGGTAGTGAACCGCGGCGGCCTCGGGCGTCGCGGGCAGCTTCAGCGCGCCGAACTCGTATTGCCCGTGGTGGCTGACGACGATGTGCTGCAGCGCCCAGCGGATTTCGGGCGGGAAAGGACGTTCCGTGCGGCTCTCGATCGCCCGGACCTTCGCGTCGATCCACATCACGGCGAGGCTGACGTGCCCGAGGAGCTGCCCCTCGTCGGTGTAGTGGAAGTTCGTCTCGTAGCCGAGCTCCTCGGTCTTGCCGATGTCGTGCAGGAACAGGCCCGCCAGCACGATGTCGAGGCTGAGCTTCGGATACAGCGGGATGACGCGGAGGGCGACTTCGAGCAGGGAGAGCGTGTGTTCGAGAAGACCGCCGACGTAGGCGTGGTGCAACTGGATCGCCGCCGGAGCCTTGCGGAACTTCTCCATCAACGGTTCATCCGCGAGAAACTCCTCGCACAGGGCGCGGACGTCCGGATGCCTGATCTCTTTCGTCAGGATCGCCCGCACCCGCCGCCACATCTCGTCGATGTTGCAGGGGGTCACCGGCATGAAGTCGGCGACGTCGAAGGAGCCTTCCGCCGCCTCGCGGACGCCGTCGATGATGAACTGAAGGCTGCCCTTGTAGTTCTCGCAGCGTCCCGTGAAGCGCATGAAGCCGCCTTCCGGGATGAACTCGAAGACCTTCTGCGTCGCCTGCCACATCCGCCCGGGAATCTGCCCGGTGCGGTCGGTGAGCACGGCGTGGATGTACAAACCGCCGTTGTTCGTCGTTCGCAGGTCTTTCTGCTTGATCAGGAAGACCTGGTCCTCGACGCGTTCGCCGGGTTCAAGTTGATTGATGAAACGTCGTGACATGCCGTCCCGCGGATCCGGCGTCCCACGCGACCGGCGCCCTCCGCCGGCGCCGCCCCCTCACCGGTGCGCCCGCGCCGTTAGCGTAGAGGCTCCCGGTCCGGCTCACAAGCAACGACGGCGGAGGGCGGCCGCGACGTGCGGCTTGACAAAACGCCCGAAGGAGCCTCCGCCGCGGGCGGGTTCCCCGGGACATCCGACTCGGCCCCGGCGCAAAGGGAGCGGAAAAGGGCGCACCGGTCGGCCAGCTCGTCGAACCCCCCGGCGTCCACGACGCGTCCTCCGTCCAGCACGACAATCCGGTCTGCGAAGCGAAACGTGCTCGGGCGGTGCGCGATCAGGATCGTCGTGCGGTCGCGGGCGAGTTCCCGGATCGCCCGGTGGATTTTCTCGTCGGACTCGGTGTCCACCTGGCTGGTGGCTTCGTCGAAGATCAGGATCGGCGCGTTGCGCAGAATCGCCCGGGCGATGACGAGGCGCTGGCGCTGCCCGCCGGAGAGCATGATCCCCCCCTCGCCGACGCGCTCCTCATATCCGTCCCGCCGGGCGCGGATGAACTCGTCGGCGTAGGCGCGCCGGGCGGCGTCGCGGATCTGCTCGTCGGAGGCGTCCTCCCGGCCGTAAGCGATGTTCTCGCGGATCGTGCCGTCGAAGATGATCGACTTCTGAGTGACGAGGGACATCCGCCGTCGGAGCGCATCCAGCTTCAGCGTGCGCAGGTCCGCGCCGTCGTAGCGGACGCCCCCTCGCTGCGGATCGTAAAAGCGCAGAAGGAGATTGACCAGCGTGGTTTTTCCCGAACCGTTAGGCCCGACCAGCGCGACGCACTCGCCCCGGCGGATCGTCAGGTTCACGTCGGACAGCGCCGGCGACGCCGCGTTCGGATAAGTGAACGTCACACCCTCCAGTTCAATCCGGTCGCGCAGCGCGGCGACGTCCCGGTCACCGCCGCGCTCGCGCTCCTCCGGCGGCGTGTCCAGCACGCGGAAGATGCGGTCCGCGCCGGCCGAACCGCGCGAAATGCGCGTGTACACGTCCGCGACCTTGCGGATCGGATCCAGCAGCATGCCCAGCACCACCGCAAGCTGCATGAACTCGGAAACGTTGAGCTGGCGGTCCAGCACGCGCGACCCCAGCCAGACCGACGCGATCGAGACGCCGATCACCGCCAGAACCTCCAGCGCCGGAGGCAGCGCCGCCTGAAGCGCGGCGAGCCGAAGCTGATGCTTGAACATCCGGCGGTCGAGTTCGTCCAGCCGGCGGCGCTCGAACGCCTCCGTGGTGTACGCCTTCACCACGTCGATCGCGGAAAGCACGGTCGAGAACCCGCCGATCATCACGCCGTATTGCTGAAGGAGCTTGCGGTTGGCCCGGCGGGCCTGCCGCCCGATCGCCCAGAACACCGCCCCCGCCGCCGGCAGAATGACCAGCATCGCCAGCGTCAGCCGCGCATCGAGGAAGAACGCCAGGGCGAGGATGAACCCCGCCTTCAGCGGCTCGGTGACGAGTTTTCCGAAAAACGCCAGTAATCCGCGCTGGATCTCCTGGATGTCCTGGACGAACTGCGTGACGAGGTCCGCCGTCCCCTTCGCGGCGAAGTACGACATCGGCAGTTGCAGAACGCAGTCGTAAAGCTGCGCCCGCAGGCGGATCATCCCCTTCAGCACCGCGTCGGAGACGAAGACCTCCGCCAGGAAACGGAAGACGTTGGCGATCACCGCGACGACGCAGACGATCGCCAGAATGACGACCAGCGCCTTGAACCGGTCGCCCTCCAGCGTCTGACGATCGACAAGCCCGACGAGGCGATGCTTCAAGGACTCCTTCAGATCCGGCGCCTTCAGCGCCACCGCATGTCGGATCAGCGCGGGCGCATCCGGCGCGACGCTCCCGCCCGCCGCCGGACGGGTCTTGAACTCGAAGACCTCTCCGGCCGGTTTCGACGCGACCTCGGCGAGCCACTCCGCGGGGGTCGCGGGAGCCGGATCGATCACGTCGCCGGGGCTCAACCCGGCGGACGCCAGCGCATGTCCGGCCGGAACGCTGCGCACCGTCAGCGCCGTGCCGTCCGCGCGACGCGCGATCTCGACCTCGAACCCGAGCCGGTTGCACGCCGCCGTCCGGTCCACCCAGCCGTGCAGGCCCTCCTCGTCAAGAATGAGCTTCAGCACCGGCAGCACGCCGGCGAGGCTGACCGCGTGTAGCGCGGCGAACAACAGCGCGCAGAGAAACCCGGTCAAAAGCAGGCGGCGGTACGCCCACGCATACCCGACGGTGCGGATGAACTGCGTGGAAAGCAGGCGGGTCGGCCGAGCCCGCTGCGCGTCATCGGTGATGATCGAATTGAGGTCCATCCGGATCGTCGTCAGCCGCGTCATCCGCCGGCGTGGCGTCGCGCTAGGGCGCGGACTTCGCCGCGACCTCCTCCTCCGGGTTGGCGCGGCGGTGCAACTCGATCACGGCCCGTCGCACGTCGTCGCGGGCGTTGGCGAACTTCCACCCCTCGGCTTCGCGGCGCAGCTCCAGAACGACGCGCCGCTGAGGCTCCTCCCCCGCCGGAAGCGCCTCAGGATCCAGCTCCGCCACCGCGTACAACCCGTAAATGATCGCCTGATCCACCGGATCACGAATCTTCTGCAAGACTTCGACCCGCAACCGAACCAGGCTTTGCCAGCCGCGGTCGAACTGATCCCGGGCGAAAGGTTCATCCACGGCCACCCACAGCGTGCGGAACACGTCGTAATCGCCCCCGGTGGTCACCTGCATCGCCTGCTCCAGGAAGGCGTTGACCGTCTCGTCCTCGACGCGCAACTCCGCGGGGAAGACCAGCTCCGCCCGCGACGGCGCCCCGCCGGTCTGCGGAACGACCTCATCTCCTCCGGGTTTGACCGGTTCCCGGCGACAAGAGGCGATCGCGAGACCGAACACGGCGAGCATCGGCAATAACGCCGGGAAACGCCTGGCCGCGCGGACGAGAGACTTGTGAAATGCTTGATTCACGGGTCTTTCGGGGCATCATAGAGGGCTTACGCCGCGCGGTAAAGGATGGCGCCGCGCGGAGAGGTTGACGCGCGGACGGCTGGATGCAACGGAAACACGACATCGTGGTGGTCGGCGGCGGTCACGCGGGGATTGAAGCCGCCTGGGCGGCATCGCGCCTCGGCGCCTCCACGGCGCTGATCACGATGGACCGCCGGGCGATCGGGCGCATGTCGTGCAACCCGGCGATCGGCGGCATCGGCAAGGGTCACATGGTGCGTGAAATCGACGCCCTCGGGGGCTTGATGGGCCTCGCCACCGATCGCGCCGGCATCCAGTTCCGCATGCTCAACCGCAGCAAAGGCCCGGCGGTCTGGGCTCCGCGCGCCCAGTGCGACCGCGACGCCTACGCCGCCGCGACGCAGGCGCTCCTCGCCGACGCGGATCTTCTGGACATCGTCGAAGGCGTCGTTGACGACCTGCTCACGGCCGAGTTCGACGGGCGTCCGCGGATCATCGGCGTACGCCTCGTTGACGGACGTGAGCTGCGCGCCGACGCCGTCATCCTCACGACCGGAACGTTCCTGCGAGGACTGATGCACTGCGGATCGCGCCGCGCGGAAGGCGGACGCATCGGCGAGGCTCCCGCCGTCGGCGTCAGCCGCGCCCTGGAGCGCCTCGGCTTCGAACTCGGACGACTCAAAACCGGAACGCCCCCGCGACTCCACCGCGACACGCTGGATTACGACCGCCTGGAACCGCAGCCCGGGGACGATCCACCTTCGCCTTTCTCCTTCATGACCGACGCCTTGCCGCAGCGGCAGGTCTCATGCTGGATCACCTACACCAACTCGGACGTACACGACCTGATCCGCGGAAACCTGCACCTGGCGCCGATGTACTCCGGGCAGATCGAGTCCCGCGGCCCGCGTTACTGCCCCAGCATCGAGGACAAGGTCGTCCGCTTCGCCGACAAGGACCGGCATCAGCTCTTCCTCGAACCCGAGGGCTACGACAACGAGCGCATTTACTGCAACGGAATCAGCACGTCGCTGCCCGCGGATGTTCAGGACCGGATGATCCGCCACGTTCCCGGCCTTGAACGCGCGAGGATCCTCCAACACGGGTACGCCGTCGAGTACGACTGGGTTCCGTCGCATCAGACCGCCTTCAGCCTGGAGACGAAGCGCGTCCGCGGGCTTTATCTCGCGGGGCAGATCAACGGCACCAGCGGATATGAGGAGGCCGCCGGACAGGGCGTCCTCGCGGGCATCAATGCCGCCCGCGCGTTGAGCGGGCTGGACCCGATCGTGCTGGGCCGCGACCAGGCTTACCTCGGCGTCATGATCGACGACCTGCTCACGAAACCGCAGCACGAACCCTACCGCATGTTCACCTCCCGCGCCGAGCACCGCCTGCGCCTGCGCAGCGACAACGCGGACGAGCGCCTGACGCCGCTCGGACGAAAGATCGGACTGGCGGACGACGCGCGCTGGCGACGCTTTCAGACGCGGCAAGCCGCGATCGACGACGTGGCGTTGATCGTGCGCTCGCGGCGCGTCGACGGCGCGCCCCTGGCGCACTGGCTTCGCCGACCGGACGCCACGGTCGAAGCCTTCGCCGACCTGCTCGCACGCAGCGCATCGCGCGCCGTGGACGACACAGGGCCGCAAGGGTCGGAGAATCCTCCCCCTCGCGCCTTCGACCGCGCCGCGCTTCAGGAGGTGTTGACCCGCGCCCGGTATGAAGGTTACCTCGATCGCCAGACCCGCCACATCGAGCGCATGCGCAAACTGGAGCACCTGCGCCTGCCCGAATCCCTCGACTACGCCCGGGTCGGCCACCTCAAGGCGGAAGCCCGTGAGAACCTCGCCCGCGTCCGCCCCGCCACCCTCGGCCAGGCCTCCCGCATCCCCGGAATCACCGCCGCGGACCTCACCGTGTTGTGGCTTTTCGTGACGCGACCGCCTTCGCAGCGGTCTTCCAGGTTTTGATAACAGGGGCGAGGAAACACACCGGTCCGGGGACGCGGGCGGCGTTGAGCCCCGCGTCTCCCGGACCTGCGTTGGAAGGAAACAACGAAGTCCGCTGTTACTCTGCCGGGAACGCGCCCTCGATGGCCTGAATGATCGGCAGCGAGATCAGCGTTTCGAACACGGCACTCACCCCTGCCGAGACGCCGTCGTTGAAACCGTCCTCGACGCTCGTGCATCCCGTCGGCGACAGCGCCGTCGCTGCGGCCAGGACACACACGCTCCACCTCATCATCCGCTTCATGCTCTGCTCCTTCTGCAAGATAAAAACATTCCCGCCGCCGCAGACAGTCCCGCGAGGCGGGCGTGAAACCCAGGAACACAACGACGCCCCGGCGAGTCAGAACCCCACGGTCATCGCGACATAAAAGAAGTCACTGTCGTCGGCGTCGCCCGTATTGCCGACGAACGATCCCGGAATGAAGTGCGTGTAACCCGTCTCCAGCTCCGCATTCGCATGAAGCTGGTAGCGCACGCGCAGGTCGATGTCCTGCCCAACAAAGTCGCCGCTGCGCCCGGTTCGATCGCGCCGCGGCGTCGCGCCCCACGTGTCACTGTCGCTGGCGAGCCAGAACGCACCGTAGGAGGCGTCCACCCGCAACGGTTCGATCGGGCGAAACTCAACACGCAATCGAGGCATGATCGTGTTTGAAAGGACGAAGTAGTCGGTCGAAGACCAGAAGTGTCCCGCGCCGAACATCCGGTCGAAGCGCTCCGTCGTGCTGTCGTCCGGGTTGCGGTCGCCGGAGGCGTAAGCCACCGACGCCGACAACCGCGGCTTCCAGTCGTGTTTGAACGTGTAACCCAGCTCCCCCGCGCCGAAGAACGCGCGGTGGTCCCGAGGACCGTCGTCCCCCAGTTGGATCGCGCCGTCAAAGTCGTAATCAAAGCCCGACTTGCCGAACACACCGAACCCGTGGAGTCCGACGGTGTGGATCTCGCGGTCCGCCAGCCCTGGATCCTTCCGCTGATCGTTCAGGTAGAAATAATACGGCTCGAGGGTGATCACGTCCGACCAGCCGCGCCACGCGCCCACGATCCCGTATAACCAGCGCTCCTCGTCGTTCGGGTCAAGCTGACGAAGGCGACGCTCCACCGGCATCACCGCGATCATGTCGAGCTGCCAGTCAGATTGCGCGTCTCCGAGCATGAGGCGAAAGCCGTCGTAGGCGTTCGTCGTGTTGCGCCATCGGTTGCGCGCCACCAGGCGGCGGTTCACCAGGTCAAAGCTCATCCGACCGGCCTGAAGGCGGACCGGATACCCCGGACCGAGCGCGTCCTTGAAGAACAACTCCGCGTAGGCTTGCTGAACGTCATGTTCGTCGACGTCCTGGTTTACTTCAGGATACTCGGTGTCGAAGATGCGCGAATCCTGCAACTCGAGGGTGAAACGCAGCGGATCGAAGATCTCCTTGACCCCGATGTACACACGGGAGCGCATCAGAAACGGGTCGTCGTCCTGAAGCGTCGCCTTGCGATAATCGTCGTCCCGATGCTCGAAGCGCGTTCGGTGCTCAAGACCGAAGTCCAGCCACTCCAGGTCCGCGAAAGGTTCGATGAATCCCTTGGTCGTGGGATCGACGTAGGCGGGCGGATCGGTCTCCCGCCGCGCGCCCCACGCCTTGCTCGTGGGCTTCTTCGGTTTCGGCTTGGGGGCGACCGCCTTCTCCGCCTCCGCCGGTTCCGGCGTTGGCGCGGACTCCGTCGCTGGTTTCTCAGAGGTTGCCTTGTCCGGAGGCGCCGACGCCCCGGGTTCCTGCGCCTCCGATGCGCCGGAGGTCAACGCGCTCAGCAGCAGGAATCCGCCGAGCGTCCGTCCACGTTTCCAATACATAATGTCCTCCAGCCGGCCGCGACGGATGCGACGCTTCCGATCCGGAAGACACGCTTCACGCGCGGCGGCTTAGTCGAAGAAAACCTTGACTTTTCTCGGGGACAGATACACGCGCTGTCCCGTGCGCAATTCCAGCGAGCGGTAATGCTCCAGCGGCAGTTCCGCATGCACCGGTTCGCCCGACTCGCTCAGCAGCGAGACCTTGACCACCGGACCCGCGGCGTTGACGTGGATCACCACCGCCTCCATCGCCGGCCGGCCGTTCCGGTACACGGCGATGTCCCACTCATGCGGGCGGATGAACACCTTCGCGGGCTTCGCTTCATCATCGAGCGGTTCGGCGTCGCTCGCCCGCGCCGTCGTCGCCGTCTCGGCGTGTTCGACCGCCACGTCGCCGAACACGGCCTTGCCGCCCTCCACGCGACCGTGAAACACGTTCACGTTGCCCAGGAAGTGCATGACGAACTCGTTCGCCGGGTGATGAAAGACCTCCTCGGGAGTCCCGATCTGCTCGATCCGTCCTCCGCTCATCACCACCACCCGGTCCGCCACCTCCAGCGCTTCCTCCTGATCGTGCGTCACGAAGACGCTGGTCACGTGGATCTCATCATGCAGCCTGCGCAACCACGACCGCAGTTCCTGCCGAACCCGCGCGTCCAGCGCCCCGAACGGCTCATCCAGCAGCAGCACCTTCGGCTCCACCGCCAGCGCCCGCGCCAGCGCCACGCGCTGCCGCTGACCGCCGGAAAGCTGCCCGGGATAACGCTTCCCCAGGTGCTCAAGCTGAACCAGCTTCAGCAGCTTCATCACCCGCTCGCGGATTTCCTCCCGGCTCGGCCGAAGCTTCCGAGGCCGCACGCGCAGCCCGAACGCCACGTTCTCGAACACGCTCATGTGCCGGAACAACGCGTAATGCTGAAAGACGAACCCGACCCCGCGCTCACGCACGTGCCGCGTCGTCGCGTCCTCGCCGTCGAAGAGGATCGACCCCTCATCGGACGACTCCAGCCCCGCGATGACCCGCAGCAGCGTCGTCTTCCCCGATCCCGACGGCCCCAGCAGCGCCACCAGCTCGCCCGACGGAACCGTCAGGTCGATCCGGTCCAGCGCCTTGAAGTCGCCGAAGACCTTCGTGACTCCCTGAATCTCGATGCTCATGTGTGCTCTGCTCGCTTTCGCCCGTTGTGGGCCCTGCCCTTAGCGTCCTGCCTTTCTCTTCCTGGGTTGATGACCTCGTTCCCGTCTCTTCTTGACCCCGCCGCGAATCTCCGCGGCGAACGTCGCAATCAGCCCGCGTCACGCCGTCGCCGCCGCGCCGACCGTCTCGTCCACGATCTGCGCGTGCGAGCGCGCCGCCCGCCACTCGATCCCGTGCTTCACCACCAGCGTCAGCAGCGCCATCAGCACCAGCAGCGACGCCATCGCAAACGCCGGAACAAACTTGTACTCGTTGTAAAGAATCTCGATCTGAAGCGGCATCGTGTTCGTCACGCCCTGGATGTGCCCCGACACCACCGACACCGCGCCGAACTCCCCCAGCGCTCGCGCGTTGCACAGAATCACGCCGTAAATGAGCCCCCACTTGATGTTCGGGATCGTCACGCGGAAGAACGCCTGCCAACCGCTCGCCCCCAGCGACAACGCCGCCTCCTCCTCTTCACGACCCTGCGACTGCATCAGCGGGATCAGCTCCCGCGCCACGAAGGGAACCGTCACGAACACCGTCGCCAGCACGATCCCGGGAACCGCGAAAATGATCTTGATGTCGCGCGCCGCCAGCCACGGTCCCAACCACCCCTGCGCCCCGAAGAGCAGCACGAACAACATCCCCGCAATGATCGGCGACACCGAAAACGGAAGATCGATCACGGTGATCAGCAGATCCTTCCCGCGAAACTCGAACTTCGAAATCGCCCACGCCGCCGCCACGCCGAACACGATGTTCAGCGGCACGCTCACCGCCGCCGCCAGCAGCGTCAGCTTGATTGCCGACCACGACTCCGACTCCGCGATCGCCGCCGCAAACCCCGCCCACCCTTTCGAGAACGCCGTCGCAAACACGATCACCAGCGGCAGAACCAGCATCAGCGCCAGGAACCCGACCGCCACGATCGTCAGACTCCAGCGCATCCACAACGGATCGCGCGTCCCGACGCGCCCGCCCGCCTTGTTCGTCCCCCCGAATTGTCCCGCCGCCCCCGCCATCCGAATCTCCCTCTTTCCGAGCCGCGCCCGTAAGGAAGCGAACGCCCCAACCGAGCCGCGCCCGTAAGGAAGCGAACGCCCCAACCGAGCCGCGCCCGTAAGGAAGCGTTCTTTCAATGCACCGGCATCACCCGCCCCCTTGCGATCGCCGCCCCGCCCGGTCAAGGCGAAGGATCGTGAAACGCCGCCCTACACCGCGCCACGACGGCTCCAACTCTGAAGCACGTTGATCACGAAGATCATCCCGAACGACAATCCCAGCATCACCACCGCGATCGCCGTCGCCCCCGCGTAGTCGAACTCCTCCAGCCGCGTCAGAATCAGCAGCGACGCGATCTCCGTCCGCCCCGGCATGTTCCCGGAAATGAACACGATCGATCCGAACTCGCCCAGACTCCGCCCGAACGCCAGCGCCAATCCCGTCAGCAGCGACGGCAGCACCGACGGAAACACCACCCGACGCAGCGTCTGCCATCGACGCGCCCCCAGGCTCGCCGAAGCCTCCTCGACTTCCTGGTCCAGATCCGCAAGCACCGGCTGCACGGTGCGCACGACGAAAGGCAGACTCACGAACACCATCGCAATCACGACGCCCAGCGGCGCATACGCCGCCTGAACGCCGGCTTTTTGCAAAATGCCCCCCAACCAGCCGCCGGGCGCGTAAAGAGCACACAACGAGATACCCGCCACGGCGGTGGGGAGGGCAAAAGGAAGATCCACGAGCGCATCGAGGATCGCGCGGCCCGGAAACCGGTAACGCACCAGCGCCCACGCCACGATCAGACCGAAAACCGAATTCACCAGCGCCGCCAGGAACGACGCGCCGATCGTCAGCTTGTACGCGAACAACGCCCGCTCGCTCGTCACCGTCGTCCAGAACTGCGACCACGTCAGCGACGACGTTTTCAGAAACAGCGTCGCCAGCGGAATCAGCACAATGAGTCCGAGGTACGTCAACGTGTACCCGCACGTCAGCCCGAACCCCGGCAATACACGATGTCGCTTGACTCTCGCCACGGCTTCCCACCTGTCGCCTGTTGCTTGCTACCCCTGCCCCTCTGTCCCTCTGTCCCTACCTCTTACAAATCTGATCAAACACCCCGCCCTCCGCGAAGTGCGTCTTCTGCGCCTTCTGCCACCCGCCGAAGACAGCGTCGATCGTGAACAACTCGATTTTCGGGAACTTCGATTCCGCCTTCGCCATCACTTCAGTATTGCGAGGGCGGTAGAAATGCTTCGCCGCCAGCGCTTGTCCGACGTCGCTGTAAAGGTATTCCAGGTAGGCTTGCGCCACGTCGCGTGTGCCGTGCTTTTCCGCCACCTTGTCCACCAGCGCCACCGGCGGTTCCGCGAGGATGCTCAACGACGGCGCCACGATCTCGAACTTGTCCGCCCCGAACTCCTTCAGCACCAGCAGCGCCTCGTTCTCCCACGACAGGAACACGTCGCCGATCCCGCGCTGCGCGAACGTCGTCGTCGATCCGCGCGCCCCGGTGTCCAGCACCGGCACGTTCTTGAACATCGCCGCGACGAATTCCCGCGCTTTGTTCTCGTCGTTGGGGTGGTGCCGCAGGGCGTATCCCCACGCCGCCAGGTAGTTCCATCGCGCTCCGCCCGACGTCTTCGGGTTCGGCGTAATCACCGACACGCCGGGCTTGATCAGATCGTCCCAGTCCTTGACCCCTTTCGGATTGCCCTTGCGCACCACGAACACGATCGTCGACGTATACGGGCAACTGTTGTGCGGAAGTCGGTTCTGCCAGTCCGGCGGAAGCAGCTTCGCCAGCTCGCTGATCGCGTCGATGTCGTACGCCAGCGCCAGCGTCACCACATCCGCTTCGAGACCGTCGATGACGGCCCGCGCCTGCTTCCCCGCGCCGCCGTGCGACTGCCGGATATCGACGGTCTTGCCGGTCTTGCCCTTCCAGTACTCGACGAAGCGCTCGTTGTACTCCTCGTAAAACTCCCGCGTCGGGTCATACGAGACGTTCAGCAGCGTCGTCGTCTGCGCCCGCGCCGCGCCGCTGTCGCACATCAGCAGCGCCGCAATCCCCGAAAGCACGATCCCCCGTACAAACCTGTGATGAATCATGTTCGCTCCCTTTCATTCGGCTCGAAGGCGCTTGCCTGGCTCGCTCATCCTGCGCTCTTCAGATCAGGCGACCCCGGTTCACCCAAACCGGCGTCGCCCAGGAGGTGGAGGAGTTCTCGCTCCTTCACATGCGTCACGTAGATCCCTCCGCTCGATCACGGCGCGCACTTTCAGCGCAGCCGCCATTGCGGTTCATGACAGAGAATCCGCCGCGAATCCGGGGGAGAGGTGACGATCAGCGCCGCCGCGCCCGGCGGCGTCTCACGAGGTCTTCACGCTACTCGATGTACCCCAGCGCCCGCAGACGCTGACGCACCAGTTCGACCTCGCGCGGCGTGAATCCGGTATTGCCTTCTTCCAGCTTCCCGCCCGCCGCCACGTCCCGAAGAACGTAAACCGCGAACTCGGTCACGCTGCGGAAGCCCGTGCCCTCGATCACCGTCTTCAGCCGGTCGTACAACTCTCCCGGAATCTTCAGTGTGACGGCTCGCTTGGCCACGGTTTGCTCAACCCTTCAAACCCACCGCCAACACTCTCACAGGAGTATAACAACACTCCTATTGGAGTCAATACGGCGGGCAAAAAAATCTTATTTAAGGTCTGATAACCTGAAACCCCTTCTTCAGCATCCGTGCATCCCTGAAGCGGCATCCTGATGCGCGGAGGCGATGACCGGCGCCAAAGTCGTCCCGCTGGGGCCAAGATGCTGCTGGACGCTGCGACCCCGAGGTTGCCGGCTCACAGGGGAGGACCACCACGGTCAGGCGCCCGCCAGAAGATCCCGTCGCCGAAGCGTGAGATGCTCCTTCAAACGCTCCATCACCGCCGTGTGAAGCTGCGAGACGCGGCTCTCGGAAAGATCGAGCGTCGATCCGATCTCCTTCATCGTAAGATCTTCGTAGTAATAAAGAAGAATCACAAGGCGCTCCGCCCGGTTCAGCCCCCGCGTCACGACATTCTTGACATCATCCTTCAGAAGCTCCACGACAGGATCCACCCCGTTGCGGTCCGGGAGGATATCAATGCCCTCCAGGTCGCGGCTGGAGTTGGAGTCGAGCACCTGCCGTGACAGGGAGTTGACCGCCACCGTCGCCGCATCCCGAAGCAGTCGCGTGAGCGCCTCTTCCGAAAGACGCAGCCGCCGCGCGAGTTCCCCCCGCGACGGCGAGTGACCCAGCTCCGCTTCCAGCTCACGCGACGCCGTGTCCACCACCTGCGCCCGGCTGCGCACCAACCGCGGAACCCAGTCCATCGCCCGCAACTCATCCAGAATCGCCCCCCGGATCCGCTGCGTGCAATACGTCTCGAATTTGATGCCGCGGGAAAGATCGTAGGCGTCGATCGCGTCCATCAGACCGAACGTGCCGGCCGAGATCAGATCGTCCACGTCCACCTCATGCGGCAGCCGCGAGGCGATCCGCTCCGCGTTGAAGCGGACGATGTGCATGTACCGTTCCACGAGGCGGTTGCGAATCTCGGGACTGCGGGTTCGCTTCAACTCCGTCCACAACTCGCGGACATCCGCCTGAACCTGGGTCATCGGCATGTTCACTCCTCCTTGAGTTCACCCGCCACGACGCGGAATACGCGCCGATGCCGGTGATCCGTACATCCCGGTCCGCAGCGCTCAGGAGCGCGACGCCGCGGTCCCCGCTCCCTTCGACGAAGCGGCGTCCTTCGATGCGGGCGCCGCCTCTACCCTTCCGGAATCGCCCGATCCCTCCGCGGCGCTGCGCCGCCCCCGGACGTGCTCCTCGACCATCAACTCGACCGCCCCGCCCAGCAACCGCCCGATCGCGAAGAAAACGACCAGCGCCAACAGCGATCGCGACAGCGTCGCCTCGATCGGGTTGCCCACGACGATCCCCGCGATTCCCGCAACCGCGAACGCCAGCAACCCCAGACCCGCGCCGAGGAACCGCGAGACCATCCTTGCCCCCCGCAACCTCTTGACGAAACGAAACAACGCGCGCCGCGTTGCGCCCTTCGCCCCCGAGCCCCCTCCCCGCGCCTAGAGGAAAAAGCCCGCGACTTTCCGCACGAAACCCTCCGCCCGCTCACGCGCTCCCATCGTCCGCAGCAGATCCTCCGCCGCCTGACGGAAGCACGCCCCCGCGGGACTCCCTCCGTCGCGCAGAACCACCGGCGTCCGCCGGCGCACCGCCTCAACCACGGCGGAGTCGCTCAGGCAGCACCCGGCGTCCTCAATCTCAATGCCCAGAAAACCCGACGCCACTCGGGCGATCCGCTCATAAGTCTGCGCCCCGTCCGCGCGCGTGTCAACAAGATTTTCGAACAAAGACACGCTTCCACGCACGCCGTGGCGATGCAGCGTCTTGATCATGACGTAGGCGTCCGCCATCGCCGTCGGCTCCGGCGTCGTCACCACGATGACCCGGTCCGCCGCGCACGCCGGTCCCCACACCTGCCGCGACACCCCCGCGCCCGCGTCGATCAGCACGACGTCCGCACCGCGGCTTCCGTCGCGCAACCGCTCCACCAGCAGCGAATATTCGAACGCGCTGATCTCCGCTTCCCCCTCCCATCCCGATCCGCCGCCGATCAGCCTCACCCCCGGCGCGGCGTCGATCACCGCGTCCTCCGGAGCGCACAACCCGCTCAACACGTGACCCAGGTGACGCCGCGGCGTCACTCCGAGCATCAGGTCGGCGCTCGCCATCCCGAGGTCCGCGTCCACCAGCAGCACCGCCGCGCCCCGTCGTCCCAGCGCGCACGCCAGATTCACCGACAGCGTCGTCTTCCCGACGCCGCCTTTCCCGCTGACCACCGCGATGACGACGGGTCGACGATCCGCCGCGCCTCGCGCCGTCAGCGCCCTTCGATGACGGACCGAAGCCATCTTACAAATCCCGCATCGCTTGATCTCTCCCGGGTCCGAATCCGCGGCCGCACGGAATATCCCGGGCGCGACATGCGAAAAAAGACTCCGTCGGCGCGGACCGCACGATCATCGAGCGATGAGGCCGCGGCGCTCTGCCGACGCCGCACCCGACCCGGCATCCGGGAGCGCACCGAAGCTGTAAAGGTTGGATCGTTCGCGCCGGTCATTGTGGCTCCGTCCACCCGAACCCGAACCCCGAACGCCGGAATGCTAACACCGTGGCACTCGGATCACAAGCCCTTTTCTTCTGGTTTAGGGTATCCGCCCCACCCGGGAGGGAAGCGACAGGGTTGTGACACCTCTTACGGACGGACCGTGCGGCGCCCTCGTCCCCACGCCGCGCCGTCACGCCGCGCCGTCGATCGACGCCGTCCCGTGCGACTCGATCGCCACGTCGGGGACGATCTCATTGTACGACAGCACCGCCACGGCCGGCATGACGTGTTCGATCCACCGCCGCAATCCGGCGCGCACCTGCGGCGCGCAGAGCACCACCGGCGCCCGCCCCCGTCCGTGCGGCATCGCCTCCTCGATCCGTCGCTTCAAAACGTCCACGATCCGCTGCTGAAGCTTCGGCGGAACCGACGGCGGCAACCCCTTGTCGCTCCGCGAGAACGACGGAATCAGAGACTCCTCCAGCCCCGGATCCAGCGTCACGCAATGCAACTTCCCGTCGTCGCCCTGGTTCAGGTGACAGATCGTTCGCGCCAAAGCGTTCCGCGCATACTCGATGAGAATGTCCGCGTCCTTCGTCCGCCCGGCCACGTCGCTGATCGTCTCCAGCACCAGCTCCAGGTCGCGGATCGGCACCCGCTCGCGCAACAACCCCTGAAGCACGCGCTGCACCTCCCCGGCCTTGAGCACCTCCGGGACAACATCCTCCACCAGCTTCGGACTGCGCTCCTTGAGCTTGTCCAGAAGCCGATGCACGTCCTGCCGCGTGAGAATCTCGTCGGCGTGCGCCCGGATCACCTCCGACAGGTGCGTGATCAGCACGCTCGAAGCGTCCACCACGGTGTAACCCCGATGCTCCGCGTCGTGACGCGCCGTCGGGTCGATCCACACCGCCGGCAGTCCGAACGCAGGCTCGTGCGCCTCCGTTCCGCGCACCCGCTCGCGCACCGTCCCCGCGTCGATCGCCATCAGATGACCGGGCATCACTTCGCCCTCCGCGATCTTCAGCCCCTTCAGACTGACGCGGTAGGCGTTCGGCCCGAGCTTCATGTCGTCGCGGATGCGGATCGGCGGAACGATGACGCCCAGTTCCTGCGCCATCTGCTTGCGCAGATTGCTGATGCGATCCAGCAGGTCGCCGCCCTGTTTGCGATCGACAAGCCGGATCAGCCCGTACCCCACGTCCAGCCCCATCGGATCCGGCGCGAGCTGGTCCTCGACCCGCTCGCCCTGCGCCTTTCCCTTCGGAACCGCCGCCGCCGCCGCCAGCGCCGCCTGACGCCGCATCCGCACCATCAGATAAGCGGCGCCCGCGCACGACGACGCCAGCATCAGCAGCGGCGCCTTCGGAAGCGGCGTCGCCGCCAGAAGCAGCAGAAACCCCGCCGTCATCATCAACGCCGTCGGCTGGTCCGTAAGCTGCGTCAGGACTTCCTGCCCCAGGTTCCGCTTCGACGCCGAACGCGTCACGATCATCGCCGCCGCGATCGACACGATGAACGCCGGGATCTGCGACACCAGCCCGTCCCCGATCGTCAGCACCGTGAACGTCCGCAGCGTGTCCGCCAGCGTCATGTCGAACTCAAGCCAGCCGATCAGCGCGCCGCCGATGATGTTGATCAGCGTAATGACGATCCCCGCCACCGCGTCGCCGCGCACGAACTTGCTGGCGCCGTCCATCGCCCCGTAGAAATCCGCCTCCCGCGTGATGTCCGCCCGCCGCTTCTTCGCCTCCTCGTCCGTGATGATCCGCGCGTTCAGGTCCGCGTCCACCGCCATCTGCTTGCCCGGCATCCCGTCGAGCGTGAAACGCGCCGCCACTTCCGCGATGCGCGTCGCCCCCTTCGTGATCACCACGAACTGGATCACCACCACGATCGCAAAAAGAATGACCGCCACCACCAGCGACCCGCTCGCCACGAACTCCCCGAACTGACGAACCACGTGACCCGCCGCCGACGCCCCCTGCGAACCCGCGTGGGTCAGAATCAGACGCGTCGTGCTCACGTTCAGCACCAGCCGGAACAGCGTCATCCCCAGCAGGATCGTCGGGAACGAACTGAACTCCAGCGGACCGCGCATGTACATCACCGTCAGCGCAATCACCGCCGATGCCGCCAGGTTCACCACCAGCAGCAGGTCCATCAGCCACGTCGGCAGCGGAACCAGCAGCGCGAACACCATCGCCATCGCCAGCAGCGGCAGCAACATGCCGTAGTGGCGCTGAACCCCCTGCGTCAGCGTCGCCCGTGTTAGCTCAGCTCGTGCCATTTGTTTCGGGTATCAGGAACTCGGGTATCAGGTGCTCGGGTTTTCAGGTGCTCAGGTTTTCAGGTGCTCGGGTTTTCAGGTTTCGTATCTCAGATTCCGACGTCTTGACATTTCGACGCCATTGCGTTCAAGCGTTTCAACTTTCGATCCGTAGGACGGCCCCCGCCCGCCACCTGCCGCCGCCCACCGCCGCGCGCCGCCCTACTCCCCTCACCACCGCCCCTCTGTCCCTCGTTGCCTATTGCCTGTTGCCTGTTGCCTGTTGCCTATTGCCTGTTCCCTACTGCCTATTGCCTCCCCCTACGCCGCTCCCGCCCGCTTCCCCGTCAGGCGGTACACATACGCCAGCACCTCCGCCACCGCCTGGTAAAAACGCTCCGGGATGTACTCGCCCACCTCCACCCGCGGATACATCATCCGCGCCAACGCCTGCCGCTCGACCAGCGGGATCCCACAGCGCCGCGCGATCTCCCGGATCACCATCGCAAGCTCGTCCTCCCCCTTCGCCACCACCTTCGGCGCCGGCATCGTCGCCGCGTCGTATTTCAACGCGATCGACAGGTGCGTCGGGTTCGTGATCACCAGGTCCGCCTTCGGTACCGTGTGTTGCAGACGTTGCCGCATCAGCTCCATGTGCATCCGCCGCCGCCGCTGACGCACCACCGGATCCCCGTCCATGCTCTTGAACTCGTCCCGGACCTCCTGCTTCGTCATCCGCAATTGACGTTCATGACGAAAACGCTGGTACACGTAGTCCGCAATCCCCAGCACCAGCAGCACGATCCCCAGCCGAACGCCCAACTGGTACACCAGCGTCGCCCCGGCCAGCACCACGTCCTCCACGCTCATCGTCATCGCCAGAAGCAGCGGCGACACCTGTGCCATCACCGTGACATACGCCACGATCGCCACCACCGACACCTTCGCCACGCTCGTCAGCAGGCTCACGATGGATCCGCCCGACGCCAGCCGTTTCAGCCCGTTCAGCGGGTTCAGCTTCCCCAGGTTCGGCGACAACGGCTGACCCGTCAGCAACCACCCCACCTGCCACCACAACACCGCCAGCACCATCGCCACCACCGCCGCGAACATCGGCCAGACCAGCTTGAACGCCTCCACCGCCAGCGCCGCCGACCAGATCACCGGCGACTCGTCCTCCGCCAGCCGCCCCGGTCCCAGCGCCTCTGCGACCAGCGCCACCAGACGCAACCACACCTTCGGTCCCCACCACCCCAGAAAAAGCATCCCCCCCAGCAGCGTCGCCGTCGCCGTCAGGTCCATGCTCCGCGGAACCTGCCCGCGCGACCGCGCCTGCTGCCGCCGTCGCGGCGTCGGAGCCTCCGTTCGATCGTCGTAGTCGGATAACATGCGTCAGCGTTCAGGGTCAGGGATCAGAATTCGGTACGTAGGACGGTCAGAGTTGAACGCTTCACCGTTCGCCAGACGCCAATGCCCCGCGCACCGCGTCAAACCCCTGCGAAATCGCATCCAGAATCAACTCATCACAAAACCCCAGCGTCACCCCGCAGATCCCCAGCAGCAGCAGCACCTTCAGGTTGAACCCGATCGTCAGCACGTTCATCTGCGGCATCGTCCGTGACAGGAAACCCATCACCACGCTCATCAGCACCGAGCTGATCAGCAGCGGCGACGCCAACCGCACCCCGAACGTCATCGCCCCCGTCAGCACTTCCGCCAGCGCCTCGCCGAACGACGCCTCCACCCCGAACGTCAGCACCGGAATCCGCGCGAACGTCTCCAGCACGCACGCCACCATCTCCCGATGCCCCCCGACCCCGAGAAACACCAGAAAGAAAACCATGCTGTAGATCTGCCCCAGTTCGCTCGTCTCCTGATTCAGCGTCGGGTCGAACACCGGCGCCAGCGAAAGCCCCGCCTGCTGGCCCATCAGGTTCGCCGCATACTCCACTCCCGTCGCCACGATCGTCAGGATCAACCCGATCGACCATCCGATCAGAACCTCCCCCGCCATCCCCGTCAGCGCCTCCGCCACGGTCACATCCGCCGGAACCGTCGGCATCACCATCGGCAGAACCACCAGAGCCGCCGTCATCACGAACGCCGCCTTGATCTTGACCGGGATCGCCCGGCTTCCCAGCAAAGGCGCCGCGATCACCAGCCCTCCCAGACGCCCCATCACCAACGCCAGCGCCGGCAGAAACATCAGGATGGATGCCGCGGAAAACATCGCCTCTCGCTCACGAAATTGTTGTTTCAAAACCGATCCGCGCCCGCCCGCCCTTGACGTCGCGCAGCGATGTCAGGGGTCAGGAAGCGTTCTTTTTTCGCCCTGCTTCGAGAGTTCTGAAACAGCGCCCAGCCCCCAGATGTCCGTCTCCTACGCCCGAGTGTTCGGACACTCAAGGTTCGAACACTCAAGGTTCGCCTACCCCTGAAACTAAAAAACCCCCTCCACTCCTGTTCCCTGTTCCCTATTGCCTATTGCCTATTGCCTATTGCCTATTGCCTGTTCCCTGTTGCCTGTTCCCTATCCCTCCCCCTCACGGCGGCCCCAGCATCGCCCGCGTGTACTCAAGCATCTGCGACGCGATCCACGGAATGAAGAACGCCGCCGCGATCACCATCGCCGCGATCTTCGGCACAAACGTCAGCGTCTGCTCCTGAAGCTGGGTGACGGTCTGAACCAGCGAAATCGCCAGCCCAACCACCATCCCGATCACCAGGATCGGCGCCGAGGTGCTCAACGCCACAAAAAAGGCCTCACGTCCGATGTCCAGCGCTTGTGAAAGATCCATGTCTCGGGTGCTCGCATCTCGGATTTAGGAGACTCGCATCTCGGATTTCGGAGACTCGCATCTCGGATTTCGGAGACTCGCATCTCAGATTTCGGAGACTCAGGTCTTAATGTCTCGGCGACCACTGTAACCGTAGGGCAGCCTCCCCCACCTCCACCCCTACTGCCTATTGCCTACTGCCTGTTGCCTA
>JAJVHU010000008.1:0-76711 GCA_022072505.1 Phycisphaerae bacterium | reverse complement strand
CGGATTTCGGAGACTCGCATCTCAGATTTCGGAGACTCAGGTCTTAATGTCTCGGCGACCACTGTAACCGTAGGGCAGCCTCCCCCACCTCCACCCCTACTGCCTATTGCCTACTGCCTGTTGCCTATTGCCTGTTGCCTACTGCCTGTTGCCTAGAACCTATCCCAAAACCCGGTAGCTATGGTTAGCACAGTTGAGGGGTAATGCAATTTCATCGAAGAAACGCAGTCGTGCCGCGATGAGCAAAGCCATAAAAAGACGTTCTGGGATAGGTTCTACTGCCTGTTGCCTTTCTGCTGTCCCTCTGTCCCTTCTTCCTATTGCCTTCCTAAACCACAAAACTCACCAGCAACGACTCCACCACCAGGCTCCAGCCCCCCGCCAGCACAAACAAAATCAGCTTGAACGGCAGCGACACCAGCACCGGCGGCAGCATCATCATGCCCATCGAGATCAGGATCGACGCGATCACCATGTCGATCACCAGAAACGGCAGGTAGATCTTGAACCCCATCATGAACGCCGTCTTCAGCTCGCTGAGCATGAACGCCGGAACCAGCACCGACGTCGGCACCACCAGCGTCTGTCCGTCCGCGTTCTCCAGCCCCACGCGCTCCTCCGCCTCGATCGGCCGACCCATCGCGTACTCGAGAAAAAGAAACACGTCGTCGTCGTTGCCCGCCTGCTGAATCTGACCGTGCATGAACTCCCGCAGGTGCTTCAGCGAAATGTCGATCGCCCGCTGCTGCGTCATGCTCGGATCGCCCGCGAAATACGGCGTCACCGCCTCGGCGTTGATCTTCTGCCACGTCGGCGCCATCACCAGCATCGTGAGAAACAACGACAACCCCAGCAGAACCTGCCCGGGCGGAAGCTGCGGCGTCCCCAGCGCCTGCCGCAAAAGCCCCAGCACGATGATGATCCGCGGAAACGCCGTCGTCATCACCAGGATCGACGGAACCAGCGCCAAGACCGTCATCAGCACCAGAATCTGAAGCGTGCTGCTGACCCCCGCCCGATCCGTCGCCGTCGGCAGAACTCCGCGCACATCCGGCAGCCGCAGCGCGGAATTGTCGACCGTCGCGGATCGCGCCGAACTCAGCCCCGGAACGCTCGCCTCCGCCCCCACGCCGGACCCCATCACCAGCCCGACGATCACCGCTGACCCCAGCGCCCGCCTTGCCCTCATCCGTGAGCCTCCTGCTCCCGTCACCCCGCTCTTGCCGAGCCGCGAGGCTTCAGCCCGCGCGACAACTCAAGCTGTCAAAACCTCACTAAGACGTCGTTTCAAAACCGAGCCGCGCCCGTAAGGAAGCGTTCTTTTTCCCGTCTGCACCGGCGGTTTTGCAACAGCGTCTAACCCGGAAAAGCGCCTTCACTCTGCATACGTGCTTATCTTCTCGTATCCACTCCCTACGCCGCCGCCGACGGCCGCGGACGCCGCTCCGCACGCTTCTCCAGGCGCGCCAGCAGCGCCTCCACGCTTCCCCGCGACACGGACGCATCCGACGGCGACCGCAATTCCGTCGCCGATTCTTCCTCCGGTCGCCCGGGTTCCGCCGCCTCGATTCGCGCCATCCGATCCCCCGCGCCCGCGAGATCCTTCTCAAACGAGCGCGTTCCGGCAGCCGCCTTCGTCAGAATCCCCGCCGCCAGCTCCGCCACCTCTTCCGCTTCCGTCAGCTCGCTCAGCGCCGTCATGCGATCGCCGCTGATCCCGACGAGCACATACCGACGCCGCCCCACCTGAAGCAGCGCCACGCTCTGCTTCGGACCCACCATCGCGCGCGCCGCAACCGTCAGCACGCTGTGATCCGTGCGGACCGCGCCGGGGACGTAGCGCCGCGCCATCCGGTAAACGAGGTAGATCAGCCCCAGCACCGCCGCCGTCGCCGCCATCCCCGAGCGGTACCACGGCAGAGCCGACGCGCCGCCCCCCGGATCGGCGACGGACGCCGCCGGCGCCTTCGCATGTCTTGTCTGGAAGGATTCAGATCGACGGAATGTCCGCGATTCCGACGGAACCGGGGACGCCGGCTCGCTCTCGGCAGGAACCGCGGAGTCCGCATCAGAAGGAGGAACCGGGGGTTCGTCTTCGGACAGCGACACGCCGACATTGCTTTGCGCCGCACGCGCCGACGCCGCCTCGCCGTCCGGCCCGGCCGCCGCAACCAGCCACCCGATCCACGCGCACGCACCCAACACGATCATTGACGTCTCCACGTCGTTTTCAGCGGCTCCGCCGCCGGAAGGTCGCGGACCTGCGCCCGCTCTGGTCCGTCAGGCCGCGCCGATGCGGTGCGGATCCGTCGTCAGCACTTCACCGACGCGCACGCAGAAATTGTCGTTCAGCACGAGAATCTCCCCGCGCGCGATCAACCGCTCGTTCGCGTAAATATCCACCGGATCTCCCGCGAGCCGGTCCAGCTCCACCACGCTCCCCTCCCCCAGCTTCAGCACGTCCTCCACCAGCATCCGCGTCCGCCCCAGTTCGATCGTCACCTGAAGGTTGACGTCGTAGAGCATGTCCAGCGCGTCGATCCCCGCGCCCTGACCCGAAGCCCGATCGAACCGCGGCAGCGCGCCGGCTTCCAGCGGGTGTGCCGCGGCGGTCTGCGGCATCGCGCTGGACGACCCCGTTTCGACCGGGTCAGAAGCATGCGACGCCGCCAGGGGGCGGTTTGACAAGGTTCCGGCCCCCTCGACGCCTCCCTCCGTCGCGGTCGGCGCGGAAGCGCTCGCCACCAGCGCTTCGATCTCGGTAGGACTCAGCACGGCGTCGTCGGCCTTTTCAGCCGACGCCCCGGCGGAACTCGCCGACGGGCTCGGCGCGCCTGCGATTTCAGCCGGGTTGGCGGCGGACGTTGCGCCGAAAGGCGGTTCAGACGGATTTGCGGGTTTCGGGTTGTCGGACACGCTTCAAATCCTCGATCGCTCGCGGCGACCTGTCGTTTATCGGATTCCCGAAGCGTTCAACCTGACTACTTTCCCGACCCCATCTGAATCAGTTCGGGGAGGAGCACGTCAAGAATGACCTCCTCGTCCTGCAGAATTCGCCCGATCTCGCCCTTAAGCTGCCGCTTCAGGGTCTGCAAAGTCGGCTCGTTGATCACCCGCGACTCCGCGCTGCGGATCACCGTGTTCACCGCGTCCTCGATCCGTCCCTTGTGCTGCTCGACCATCTTCTGCACGCCCGCCAGCTTCTCCCGAGGCACGAGGATCGACACCCGCACGCTGTAATACACAACTTTCCCGGACAGCACGTTCACCGGCTTGCATTCCGCGACGACGCATTCCGCTTCTTTCGAGTCCGGCGGGTTCTCCCACTTCTGCTCCTCCTCGCTCTTGACGGCCTCGACCGTCTCCGCCGCCGCCTTTGTCGGATCGTCGCTGAGCATGTTCGCCACGAAAAAAACGCCCACCCCCTCGATCGCCATCAAACCGCCGACCAGGATGAAAACCGGCAGATTCGATTTCTTCGGCGCCGCGGCCGCGGGCGCGGCGGCTTCCTGACGTCGTTCGCTGGCCATGTGAGAATCTCGGGTGTCGCAGACTCGGGTCTCGGTTGCTCAGGTCTCGGTTATTCAGGTGTCGTGGCTCGGTTGCTCAGGCGTCGGGTACTTGGTTGCGGTTCCTTAACCGAGCCGCGCCCGTAAGGAAGCGTTCTTCCTGCCCGAACCTCCGAACCTCGTGAAACAGCGTCTCACTTCTCACGGTCTCGGGTCTCGGTTGCTCAGGTCTCGGGGCTCGGTTGCTCAGGTCTCGGTTACTCGGTTGCTCAGGTCTCGGTTACTCGGTTGCGGTTCCTTAACCGAGCCGCGCCCGTAAGGAAGCGTTCTTCCTTCCCGAACCTCCGAACCTCGTGAAACAGCGTCTCACTTCTCACGGTCTCGGGTCTCGGGACTCCGCTTTCGCTCCCCGTTAAAACAACAAAACCGCCTCCGCCCCTGTTGCCTGTTGCCTGTTGCCTGTTGCCTTCTTCCTGTTGCCTGTTGCCTACTACTCAATCGGCTCTCCCCGATACTCCTCCACCGTATCCTCGGTGACGATAATCTCGACGCGCCGATTCTGCGCGAGCCGCTCCGGCGTGTACGCCTGCGCCACCAGCGGCTCCGAGTCCCCGCACGCCTCGATCCGGATGCGCTTCGGATCGACGCCGTTGCGGACCAGTTCCTGCGCCACCGCCTTCGCCCGCGCGTACGACAGGTCCGTCGGGTCCGAATACGCCGCGTCCGCCGGCAGAGGCTCGCGCGTCGCGTGCCCGCGCACCGTCACCTTCGACGTCAGCCCCCGGATCGACTCGCACGTCCCGACGATCAGCCGCTGTGCCCCCGGCATCAACGCCGCGCTGAAACGCTCGAAGCTGATCTTCCCTCCGATCTCCACCCGCACCCCCTTGCGGATGTCCGTCACTCGCCAGTGCTTCCCCTCGACCCCCTGTTCCTCCGCGTCGCCTTCCTTCCGGTCCCAGGCGCTTACGTCCACCGCCGTCAGACGCTGGATCAGCGTGTTCTTCGGATCCAGGAGCTGAAGCACGCTCCCCGTCAGTTGCGCGTCGCCGCCGAACGTCGTCCGCAACGACTCGACCGCCTCGGCGTACTTGCGATCCTGCTTCACCTCGCTGAACGCCAGGATAAGGATGAAAAGACACAGCAGCAGCGACATCAGGTCGGAGAACGTACACATCCACTCAGGGGCGCCCGCGGGCGCTGTCGGTTTCTTCACGCCCATCCGCGTTCCCCCTTACGCCGCCTCTTTCTCCTTCGCGGAGGCCTTCTGACGCAGCGCAGGCGGCAGGAACGTCATCAGCTTCTTCTCCACGATCCGCGGGTTGTCCCCCGACTGGATCGCCAGCACGCCCCGGATGATGATGTTCTTGATCAGGGCCTCGTCCCGGCTGCGCAGCGCTAGCTTGTCCGCGATCGGCGAAGCCACCAGGTTGGCGATCATCGCACCGTAAAGCGTCGTCAGAACGGCCACCGCCATCGCCGGTCCGATCGATGACGGATCGTTCATGTTGCGCAGCATCAGCACCATCCCGATCAGCGTGCCGATCATCCCGAACGCCGGACCGTACTTGGCGAAATTGTCAAACAACGCCTTCCCCTCCGCGTGACGCAGCTCCATGATCTCCAGTTCGCTGTTGAGGATGTTCTCGATCAGATCCGGTTCGGACCCATCCACGGCCATCTGAATGCCCGTGATGATGAAAGGATCCTTCACCTCCTTGACGGCGCCCTCCAGGGCGAGAATCCCCTCGCGCCGCGCCACCTCCGCGTACTGGACCATGTCCTTGATCAGCTCCATCGGATCGACCGACTTGCTGAAAATTGACTTCTTGAAAATGCTCAACGTCTTCAGCAGACGCTGGATCGGAAAGCTCATCAGCGCCGCGCACGCCGCCCCGCCGACGGTGATCATCACCGACGGCGGATCCCAGAACGCCGTCAGATCCCCGCCCGACGACATCGCCCAGATCATCATGGCGATGCCGGTGATCAGTCCGATGATCGTTGCGAAATCCATGTCTGCGCAACCTGCTCCCGAATGCGCCCGACGCACGACGCCGGTCGCGACGCCCCCGTCTCACGCCCGACGGACGGCGCACCCCTGAATTCATCGACCCCGCACCGCTCGATCCTGAACCCCCGTCCGCCATGTCCGCTCGGACCGGTAACCGTCCGGCCCGACAAACGCCCCGCCCCGCGCCCCCCGATCACACGACCGAGAACCCGTGAATCCGCCGCTGGTAGTCCACCACCTTCTCCACCACCTCGTCGATCGCCTCCCGCACCATCACGCAGTCCCCGTTCACCAGCGTCACCAGCGTGTCCGGCGTCGCCTCGATCATCTTGATCAGCTCCGCGTTCAACACGAACGCCCGCTGGTTCAGCCGCGTCAGCACGATCATCTCTTCTGCGCTCCCCGCCGGAACGGCCCGGCCTGAACCTTACCGCGACAGCAGCAGCAACTCCTGAAGCAGGTCGTCCGCCGTGCGCACCACCCGACTCGCCGCCGAAATCCCCGTCGAGGCCGAAACCAGATCGATGAACTCCCGCACCAGCTCGACGTTGCTCTGCTCCAGCGCGCCCGCAACGATCGCCCCCGCGCCGCCCTCGTTCGCCGCCACGAGGTTCGCGTCCCCGGAGTTCGCCCCCGGAACGTAGGTGTTCTCGCTCTCCGCGAGCAGCCCCTCATTGTTGATGAACGTCGCCACCGCGACCTGCCCGAGCACCCGCGACTGCTGATTGCTGTACTTCCCCGTAATGACGCCGTCCTCGTCGATCTCGTATCCCTCCAGTTCGCCCGCCGGCGTCCCGTCCTGCGACGCCATGTACACCCGTGACTCGCCCACCGATTCCGCCGGCGCCGTCATCCCCGAGAAATCCAGCGCGAAGGAAAGCGGCGACGACGCCCCGCTCCCCGCCCGGTCAATGCTCAGAGGATCGCCCGTCGCCGCCACGTACCGCCCGCTCGCGTCGAACTGCACCGTCCCCGTCCCGATCAGCGGACTTAAGTCCGAGTCGTCCAGCGACTCCGCGTAGTAACGCCACGTCGTCCCCCCCGTGTCCTTCGTCTCCAGCGCAAAACGCAATCGCGCCTCGACCGGCTGACCCAGCGAGTCGTACACCGTGAAGTTCGTCGAAGGTCCGCCGCCCACCGCGCTCTCGCGCGCCGTGAACGAGAAAGGCGTCGTCCCGCGCGTGCGGTTGAGGATCGAGCCGAATTCGAGTTCGTCCCCCTCCCGGTGCAGCCTCAGCGCGTTCACTTCGCCCCGGTTCGACGTCACCACCAGTGACCCCGCTTCCGGATCCGGCCCAGCCGCCACCGTCACCCCTGCCGCCGGATCGACGGTCGGGTCGGCGTAGACCCCGGCGATCGTCTGAAGATAGCTGGCGAAATCCCCGAGGGTGCTCCCCGTCGTCCCGACGATGAACGTCTCCGCCGGCAACGACCCGCCTCCCTTGTTGACAACGATCTCGATCGCGTCATCCGCCGAAAACAACGCCGCGCCGTGCTCGTCCACCAGGTCTGTCAGCGCCGTCGACGCGGTCGCCGCGTTCCCTCCGCTGGTGCGCAGCGCCTGCGACACGGTCGTGTGCCCGACTGACGCCTCCGGCTCCGCTGCGTCCAGCTTCCCCGAAATCACCGCCTCGCTCGTCGCCACCGGCGCCGCGACTTCTCCCAGCGGAATGACGATGTCCGTCAGCGTGCCCCGCTGAATCTGTCCCGCCGCGTCCGCCGCATATCCCTGCACGCGCCGCCCGCCCGTCGCCACCAGCGTGCTCGACGGATCCAGCACGAACGCCCCGTCGCGCGTGTACCGCAGCGCCCCGTCCGCGTCGCTGAGCACGAAGAACCCGCGACCGTTCAACGCCAGGTCAGACTCCGAACCCGTCGCCTCGATCGCGCCCTGGGCGAAGTCCCGCTGCACCGCCGCCACGCCCGACCCGCGACCGACCTGCCGCGGCAGCGTCCCGCCCGATCCCGGCGACGGTCCGCTCCCCGGCGAGATCGTCTCGTACATCAGGGTCTCGAAAAGCGTTCGCTGATGCTTGAACGCCGTCGTGTTCAGGTTGGCGATGTCGTCGCCCACCGTGTTCACCGTCGTCTGATTGCTCTTGATCCCCGTGAACCCGGTCAGCATCGCTGATGTCAGTGCCATCTCGCTGTCTCCCTCTTGCCATCGCCCCGCCCACCGCTCGCTCGCTCCTGCCGAGCCGCGCCCGTCAGGAAGCGTTCCGCCCACGCCCACGCCCACGCCCGCCTCACGCCACGCTCACCACGTCCCGCAGACGCACGTCCCCCTCCCCCATCTTCAGCAGCACCTCGCCCAGATCATCCACCGCAACCCCCGTCACCTCCCCCTCCACCGTCAGCGGGGCGTCCCCCGTCCGCCGGTCCGTCGCCACGATCTGACGTCCGACAAGCTGCCCCGCGGCCTCATGCGGCGTCTGAACCTCCGCTACCTGTTCCAGCGGAACGTCCACCCCCGACGACAACCGCAGCACCGCCTTCCCCCCCGCGTCCAGCCGCAGCGACGTGACGACGCCCTCCAGCACTCGCCCGTCCTCCAGCGGCTGCGACCGCACGTAACGCCCGATCATTGACGTCGCCGCGCCGAACTTCTGCTGCCCCGTCAGCGCCGACATCGCGTCCGCGATCGACGTCGACATCTCGATGTCCCGGATCATCGAAATCTGCCGCATCATTTCCTCGTTGCTCGTCGGCTCGAAAGGATCCTGATTCGAAAGCTGCGTGATCAGCAACTGAAGAAACTGCTCCGATCCCATCTCGGTGAAAGCTTCGGACGAGCGATCCTTCACCGCCGTCCCCGACGCCCCGCTCAACGCGCTCACATCCGTCGTCATGCCTGTCCCTTTCCGACCCTCAACCCGCCGCCTGCCGACCCGCACCCTTACCAACCCGCGCCCTTACCGAGCCGCGCCCGTAAGGAAGCGTTCTTCACATCACCCCGCCGTCGTCATGCCTGTCTCTTTCCGACCCTCAACCCGCCACCTGCCGACCCGCACCCTTACCAACCCGCGCCCGTAAGGAAGCGTTCTTCACATCGCCCCGCCGCGTCTGTCGGGAGGCATCCCTCCCCCCGACGCACGTCCCGATGCTCCACGTCACACGCGCACATCCAGCCGCCCGTCCGCACGCCACGGCGCCCCCGCCACCTCCGACTCCCCTGCCTCCGGCGCGCTCCCGCTCGACCCACCCGGAACGCCCTCGCTCGCGCGTTCCTCGAAATACCCCGAAGCGCCCGCCGCCTGACGCGAATCCGCCGACCCATCCCACGCCGGTCCTGACGCACCCTGCTCCGCCGACCACCCCGACAGATCGAACTCGCCCGTCGCCACGCCCTGCTGATGAAGCGCGTGCCGAAGCTCCCCCAGCCGCTCCCCGAGAATCTGTCGTGCCGCCGCGGACTCCGTCTGAATGCTCAGCTCCAGCGCCCCGCCGCTCATCCGCGCCTCAACCCGGATGCGCCCCAGTTCCGGCGGATCCAGCTCGATCGTCGCACGCGACGATTTCGCCCCGTGCTCGACGCGCACGGCGCGAACCAGCTTCTCGAAGCTCGTCGCCTCGCGGTTCGCGCTCCCGCCAGCCGCCGACCCCGCGTTCCGCCCGGCGGAACGCCCCGTCCCGGACGCGCTCCGCGATGCCTCCGTCGCGGGGCCAACCGGGTTCGCTCCGGAAACGCCGGAAGACAAAGTCGCGCCTTCCGCCTTCACCCCTCCCGAGACGGACCGGGCGAGCGCCTCCGCGACCGCTTGTGCAGGCGTCGCCCCCAACGACGGTCCACCGGAATCAACGCTCGGAGCTTTTCCGGCATCGGCGGCAGGCCGGACCGCGGCGATCGACGCCTCCCGACTCGGACGCAACGATGCCGCTTCTGTGACACTCTCCGCCTGATTGCGCCCCGACCCGGGCGACGCCGGCTCCGTCAGCGGTCTTGACCCGGCTCCGGTCCAGCCCTGAGGAGGCGACTCGCCGGCTGCACGCACGCCTTCCCGACCTGTCGCGCCCCCCGGTCCGGCTTCGCGGGACGGCATCCCGTCCGTTCCGCTGCTCGCGTCGAGGTCCGACGCCTCTCCCCCCAGCCGGACTTCTCGGGCGCTGGGGCGATGCGCCGCGCTGTGCCTCAGCGACTCCTGTCGCGCGTCCTGACGCAACGTCTCAAGACGCTGCCCCCCCGGGTCCGTCGTCGGAGCGTCGAACACCTCGGACGCGCGTTCCTGCCCCGACCCCGCCGTAACCGCCGGCCACGGCGTCAGCCTGCCGGGCTCCGTCGTCGGCGAACTCGGAATCCCCGCCAGGACGGCGGCAAAACCGTCCGTTTCCACGCCTTCATCTTCACGCACCGACGAACGCGCCCTCAAAGTCTCAGGGGAGGGCGCTGCAACCGGCGCAATAAGACCGGAACTCATCGCGAAATCCCTTTCAATGCCGCGCGGCGCGTCCCTCGTCGCCGCCTGCCGGCTCTGCCTCACGGCGCCGCCGACTCTCCCGCCACTTCCGCCGCCCGCGCCGGCGCCACCTTCCGGATCGCCGCGAGAATCTCATCCGCCTTCGCCTTGTGATCCGCCGACTTCGCGGACTCGAGAATCTTCGCCACCGTCCGGGTGTCCATCTCCATCAGAAGCCGCGCCGCCTGATCCGCGTCCTTTCGGATCAGGTAGTCGAACGCCTGAGTCGGCTTCAGCGAGTTGAAGACCTCCAGCTCCTTGCGGAATCCTTCGTCGTCTTTGACCCCCGCGTCGTCCTGCTTCTGCTTCTCGAACGCTGCCCGCTGCGCATTCAGCTCGTCCAGCCGTGTTGTGATCTGAAGCATGATCGACTCGCTCAGCGCCAGCCGCTGGTTGATCTCCGCCTCGAACCGGTTCCGCTCCCGCAGCGCGATCTCCCGCTCGATCAACGACGCCTGAGTCAGGTCCGATGACGTTTGCGGACGCGCCGCCACGATCGGCTCCTCAACAACCGCGCTTCCCTCTTCCGATGGAGTCGGCGCGTCCGGCGTCGCCGGTTCGGTGTCTTCCGGCCCCGCTCCCTCCCCGGTCAATTCTTCCTCCGGCGCCACAACCGCCGTCCCGCGCATCACCTCAACCACCTGTCGCACACGTTCCGGCGTGAGGTGGCCTCCGACGGCGAGGAAGACAATCACCCCCGCCAGCGCCAGCAGGTTCAACATCGAGAACACCGCCGCAAGGTCGTACCCCTGACGTATCCAACCCCGGATCGCCGTCATCCCTTATGCCCCCTGCCTCATCGTCCTCAGCATCGCGCCGATGTGCCGTTGCGCCCCGACTTCGTCCGTCTCTCCCTGCTCCTCCCGAAGCACGCCCCGACGATGCTCCGCGAGGCGACGCTCCCGAAGCTTGTCCAGAACCTTCCGTCGCGCGGTCAGTTCCGCCAGCCGCGCCTGCTCCTGCGACAACCGCTGCGACATCTGCGCCAGCCGCTCCTGCGCCGCCTCGATCGCCCGCCGAAGCGCCCCGAGATACCGCTGAATCCGGATCAGGCCCGCCACGTCCAACGCTCCGGCGTTCTGCACCCCGCTCCGGTCCCGGCACTGCTCCGTCGCCGCTTCTCGAAGTTCCGCAAGCTCGCCGCGCTGTCGCGTCACCGTCGCCGCGATCTCCGCGACCACCCGCTGCTGCTGCTCCTCCTCGCGCTTCCGCAGCCGGCGCACCACCTCGAGATTGAACTGGAACCGCTTCGCCACCCGGCTTTACCTCGCGCCCCCGGCCCCTGCGCCGACGGCGACACCAGCGCTAACCCCCCCCGCGCCTGACAATGCCGCCAGCTCGTATAACGCCGCCCGCGTCTCCTCCATCGACGCCCGCTCCGACCGATCCTGACGCAGAAACCCATCCAGCCCGGGTTTCATCCGGATCGCCGAGTCATACGCCGCGTTGCTCCCCGCCGCGTACGCGCCGATGTTCACCAGATCCTCGATCGACGCCCACGTCGCCAGCACCCCGCGCAGCGCCCGCGCCGCCTTCACGTGTGTCGGACCCGCCACGTCGTTCATCACCCGGCTGATGCTCTCCAGCACCGAAACCGCCGGAAAATGCCCGCGGTTCGCCAGATCCCGCGACAACCAGATGTGCCCGTCGAGGATCCCTCGCGCCGCGTCCGCGATCGGCTCCGTCAGGTCGTCGCCCTCCACCAGCACCGTGAAAAGCCCCGTGATGCTTCCCCGCGCCGTCCGTCCGCACCGCTCCATCAATTGCGGCATCAGCGAGAACACGCTCGGCGGATATCCTTTCGTCGTCGGAGGCTCACCTGCCGCCAGCCCGATCTGACGCTGCGCCATCGCCATCCGAGTCACCGAGTCCATCAGCAGCAGGACGTGCTTCCCCCGGTCCCGGAAATGCTCCGCCACCGCCATCGCCGTGAAGCACGCACGCACCCGCAGCACCGGCGACTCATCCGACGTGCTGACCACCAGCACGCTCCGCCGCCGACCCTCCTCGCCCAGATCCTTCCGGATGAAGTCCCCCACCTCCCGTCCGCGCTCGCCGACGAGTGCCACAACGATGACATCCGCGCTCGTAAAACGCGAGATCATCCCCATCAGAACGCTCTTCCCCACGCCGGTCCCGGCGAACACCCCCATCCTCTGCCCCGTCCCCAGCGTCAGGAACCCGTCGATCGCCCGAACGCCCGTCGCCAGCGGCTCCTCGATCGGCGCCCGCGAAAGCGCCGCAGGCGCCGCGTCGAAAATCCGACGGTGCTCCTCCGTCGCCGGCGGCGCTCCGCCGTCGATCGCACGCCCCCGACCGTCAAGCACGCGCCCCAGCAACCCCGCGCCCACCCCGACGTGCTGCCCCCGCGGATCGCTGAACACCGCGTCGCCCGCCCCGATCCCCGTCGCCGGCTCCAGCGGCATCAGCACCGCCTCGGACCCCGACACGCCGACAACTTGCGCCTCGACCTCGCCCCCGGATCGCCGTCGCACCCGGCACATCCCCCCCACCACCGCCGGAAAACCGCGCGCCCGCACCGTCAGACCGGTCACTTCCTCCACCGATCCGCGCAGACGAAGAAACGAGGTTCCCGCGACCAACTCCCGCTGATCCGCGAAAAACCCCTCGTCGATCCGCTCGACGCACGTCCCTTCCGTCATTCCCGTGCCCCTCGCACCTCACCCCCGAGCCGCGGGGTTTACCCCGCGCGATGCCTCGCGCGGGCTAAAGCCCCGCGGCTCGGGTACTGGTTTCCGGCTTGCCCTTATTCCGTCCCCAGCAGCAACGCCGTCAGTTGCCCCACCTGCGTCTCAAGCGTCGCGTCCACCTCGCTGCATCCCCACGTCACGCGGCATCCGCCCGGCGCGATCCCCTCGTCGGTCGCCACCCGCACATGCGAAAACCCCTGCATCCGCACCGCTTCCGACTCCGCGTACGTCCGAAGCGCCTCCGCGTCCTTCGGATGAACGTGGACCGTCACATCCGTGGCCGACCCCGCCAGTTGCAGGGCCCGTTCCAGGTTCGCCTGCGCCGACTCCGGTCCCGCCGTCCCGACCGCGAACGTCAGCCGCCGCGCCGCCTCCACCGCAAAGCTCAGCATGTCCCGCCCCGCGTCCCGCAGAAGCCGCTCCTTCTCCGCCTCGAACCCCTCGAACGCCCCGCGCAACGCGGACACGATCCCCGCGTGCTCCCGCTCAAACCGCGCCACCCCCTCCGCGAACGACGCCTCGCGCCCCTGACGAAGCCCCTCGCGCCGCCCTTCCTCCAGGCCCGCCGCGAACCCCTCGCGCCGCGCCGCCTCCCGCCGCTCTTCCGCCTCGACCCGCGCTTCCTCCAGCAGCAGCGCCGCTCGACGGCGCGCTTCCGCCACCACCGCATCCGCCTGACGAAGGTGGTCCGCGAGGTCCACCCCCGAAAGACGCTTCAGGATCACCCCCGCCTGACCCGCCTTGATGACCGTCGACGCGCTCATCACACCACCTGCTCCCGGTCCCCGCCGCGCCCGGAGATGATGATCTCGCCCGCGTCCTCAAGCCGCCGCACGACGTCCACGATCCGCTGCTGAGCCGACTCCACGTCCGACAACCGCACCGGACCCATGTATTCCATGTCTTCCTTGACCATCTGCGCCGCGCGTTCCGACATGTTGCCGAATATCTTCTCCTTCAACTCGTCGCTCGCCGTCCGCAACGCCAGCACCAGGTCGTCGTTGTCGATCTCCTTCAGCACCGACTGAATCCCGCGATCGTTCACCAGGATGATGTCCTCGAACACGAACATCAGACGCCGGATCGGGTCCACCAGGTCCGGAGCCTCCGTCTCCAGCGACTCGATGATGCTCTTCTCCGTCGCCCGATCCACGAGGTTCAGGATCGACGCCACCGCCTCCACCCCTCCGCATTTCTGAAACGTCTGCGTCACCAGCCCGCTGACGCGCATCTCCAGACCCTTCTCCACCTCGCGCACGACCTCCGGGTTGGTCTGGTCCATCCGCGCCATCCGCATCACCACCTCGAGCTGCTTGTTCTGCGACAACCCCCCCAGCAACTCCGCGCTTTTCGCGGAAGGCATGTGCGACAGGATCAGCGCAATCGTCTGAGGGTGTTCGTCCTGGATGAACGTCAGAAGGTTTTCGCAGTCCGCCTTCTGAAGGAACGAAAACGGCGCCTGAATCACATGATGCTGAATCTGCGACAGGATCCGCCGCGCGTCGTCCGCCGGCAACGCCTTCTGAAGCAGCATCCGCGCATAAAGCAGTCCCCCCTGCTTCGCATACTGCTGTGCCAGCGCCAGGTGGTAATACTCCTCCACGACTTGCGTGCTGAGCTTCTCCCCCAGCCGCTCCATCGACGCGATCTCGCGCGATATCTCCTCCACCACGTCGCCGTCCAGCAGCTTCAGCATCCGCGCCGCAACGTCCGTCTCCAGCGCCAGCAGCAGCACCGCCGCCTTCTGCGCGCCCTTCAACTCCTTCTCCGGCGTCTCAATGACCGCTGCCGCCACGTCATGCCTCCCTGCGCGCCCTCGACCCGTCCCCGCCGCTTACGCCTGCTCCTGAACCCACCGCCGCAGCAGTTCCGCCGACCCGTGCGGATCCTTCTCCACCAGCTTGCTGACCTGCGCCACCAGGTTCCGGCTCTTCAGCGTCTCCGGGCTGACCTCCTTGCCCTCCAACGCCTCCTCCGAGAACTCCGCCGTCCCCAGCACCTCCGCCGTCTCTTCCGCCACCAGCGCGTCCAGACCTTCATCCCCGCGCCGCGAAATCTCCGAACCCTGCGCCGCCAGCGCCGCGCTCTTCTTCGCGATCCGCGCCATGATGAACAACGCGATCAGCGCCGTCAGCCCCAGACCCGCCTGCGGTCCGTAAGCGCCCACCGCGCCCCACGCATCGCTCCCCGCCTCCGCCCCCCCCGACGACGGCAGCGCCGCCCCCAGCGCCGCGTTCAACGCCACGCCCTGCGCGTCGGTGTCCGGATAAACGTCCACCTCGACGTCTTTCGCGTCCGTCATCAGCGTCTTCGCCACGCTCGCCTGAATCCGCGTGCGCTCCTGCGCCGCCACCGGCTCAAGATCCTTCTCCGTCGGCTTCTCCACCTCCGGCTTGCCGACCTTGAACACGTTCACGATCCAGCTCCGCGGAATCTTCACCGACGCCGTCACCCGCTTCCGCCCCGGAGCGAACTGCACGACGCTCTTCTTTTCCGCCAGCTTCGCGTCCGCGAAATCCGTCGAACGTCGCTCCGTCGACGAAGCGCCTCCGCCCGATCCCCCGCTGATCCCCGTCCCGACGTTCGCGTAGACGCCCTCCTCCGCCGGCGACTCCGCACTGCTGGACGACTCCTCGAACGACTCCTCCTTCGACACTTCCGGCTTGTCGAACCGCTGGGTCTCCGTGGTATGCGTCGTGTTGTCCAGGTCCACCGTCACGCTCGCCAGCACGTTCGGAATGTACTTCAGCGTCTCAACCACCTTCGCCAGAAGATGCGCCTCGTGACGCTTCATCTCGTCCAGCAGACCCTGCGCCGCCGCGTCCTCCGGCGACGGAACCGCGTAGTGCCGGAACGTCCGACCGTCCACGATCGACACGTTCGGCGCCTTCAGCCCCGACACCGCCCCGCTCACCAGGCTCGCAAACCCCTGAACCATCGCCGGCGTCATCTCCGATCCGGGCTTCAGCGTCACGATCACCGACGCCGTCGGAACGTCCGGCGGCGCTCCGAGCCGCCTCTTCTGCTCCGGGTTCAGCACCACCTCCGCGTCCGCCACCAGCGGATTGCTCCGGATGATCTGCGCCAGCTTGTTCCCCTTCGCCACCGTCCGTGCGAACACCCGCTCCGACTCCGGCAGAAACGGGTTCGTGTCCTTGATCAGTGCGTCCAGATCGATCCGGCCGTCCTGCGGAACCGCGTCGCTCTCGTGCAGCACGCGGATCGCGTTGTCCTGATCTTCCGCCCGCACGTACAACCGCTGACCGATCGTCTCGAAGTCGATGTCGTTGACCCGCAACGCCGCCTCCGCCGACGACAGGCGTGCGTAATCGAAGTCCTGCTCCAGCACCGGAACACGCTGCGGGACCGCCGACCACTTCAACAACCACAGCACCGACACCACGACCAGCGCCGTGCATAACGCCACCACCAGCCGCTGCGACACCGTCAGCACGCGCAACTGGGCGGAAATCCGGGTTAACGAGTCCTTGAAGCGATCCATAAAAAGCTGCCGGCCGCCGGCTTCCCCCTCCCCCCGAACACGACGTCGCCAGGAACGCCGTTACTGAAACGCGGTCGAAAAACCGAGCCGCGCCCGTAAGGAAGCGTTCTTACTTCGCCGTGCTCTGAGGGTCTTGCAACAACGTCTTAAGCTCGACTTTTGCCCTTTTCCGAGAGACGGTTTCCGTCAATTTCGACGGAAAACGTGAGCGCCGAGGTTTCGCAGCCCCCGCCGAAACCCCGGGGATTTCAAAACCCCAGCCGGCGGTTCTGATGTCCTCGATCATTCAGGGGAACTCCCCCCCTTCAAAAACGGCAAAAGTCGTCTTAAGGTGCTTTCTCAATTCCGAACCGTGCCCGTAAAGACGCCTTCTTTCGTCTCGACGCTTTGACGGTTTCGGCGTTCTGACTTGTGACGTCCCAGCTTTCACACACGCATCTCCTGAATCTCCCGGTACGCATCCAGCAGCTTGTTCCGCACCTCCATCAGCAGGTCGAACGCAATCCCCGCCTTGTTCACCGCCGTCATGACTTCCGCCACGTCGTCCGTCTCGCCCGTCAGCAACGCCGAAACTCCCTGATCCGCCTCGCGCTGAAGGCGGTTCACCTCGTTGAGGTTGTCCATCAGAAGGGACTGAAAGCCCTTCGCCGACGCCGGCGCGACGCCGCCCGCCCCCGGCGCCTCGATCGGCGCAACCGGACGGATCATCCCCGCGTTCGTAATCCCCTGAATCATCCTTCAACCCTCGCAACCGCCCCGCGGGCTTCATCCCGCGCGACCGCGCCGTGGACCTCAACCCTCGCAACCGCGCCGTGGACTTCAACCCTCGCAACCGCCCCGACGCCTTTACGCCAGCAACCGCAGCGACGCCGTGAACATGCTCTTCGCCGTCTCCATCACCGACACGTTCGCCTCGTACGCCCGCGCCGCCACCATCATGTTCACCATCTCCGTGGTCAGCTCGACGTTCGGCTTCCGCACGTAGCCCGCCAGCGGCCCCGCGACGATCGCGTCCGGATGCGAAGGATCCTCCACGAGGTGAAACGGCGACGGATCCTCGACGATCTTCTCCACCCGCACGCCCGGAAGCGTCTTCCCGTTCTCGATCCGCCCGGCGGAAAACAGCGGCACGCGCCGCCGGTACGGGATCGGCCGCCCCGACGCGTCGCGCGTCACCTCCGCGTTCGCGATGTTCCCCGCGATCGTGTCCATGTTCGTCCGCTGCGCCGACAGCGCCGACGCGCTGATGTCCAGTACATTCAACATGTTCTCGATCCCCGTCTCCCACCGTCCCCGCGCCCGTCAGGAAGCGTTCTTCCCAACGCCCCGGCGCCCGTCAGGAAGCGATCCTCCCACCGTCATGTTCTCGATCCCCGTCTCCCACCGTCCCCGCGCCCGTCAGGAAGCGTTCTTCCCAACGCCCCGGCGCCCGTCAGGAAGCGATCCTCCCACCGTCCCCGCGCCGTCAGGAAACGTTCTTTCACTCCGCATCCTCACGGAACCCGCCGCTCCCGCGCTACACCGTCCCGCGGATCGCCTTCCGCAATCCGTCAAACTTGTCCCGCAGCAATTCGCTCGACACCCGATGCGTCAGCGCCGCCTGCGCCAGCTCGCTCATCTGCCGCTCCAGCGACGCGTTCGTCCCGTCATGAAACAACACGTTCTCCGCCGGAGCGTCCGACGGCGTCACGACCAGCCGCCCGTCCGCGCCGGTTCGCGCCTCGCGCCCCGCGTCGATCCGCAGCGCCCGACGCGGATCCGACCCGCGCTCCTTCAGCGCCGTCCCCAGCGCCCGCTGAAACCCCTTCGCGTCAAGCTGCCTCGCCCGATACCCGGGCGTCCCGAAGTTCGCGACGTTCTCCGCCACGACCTTCAGCCGCTCGTGCTGGAACTTCAGCGTCGCCTCCAGCGCCGGACCCGATCCGCGCTGCGTCAACGTCGAGATGAACATCCGGCTCCCTCTCGCAACTCCCGCTCCAGGACGGCTTTCCTCCGCCCGGTCGCTCGGCTTGCCTTCGCGCATGCGCCAGCGCGGCGATCCTTCAGCACACAGCGTGCCCGAGGCGAATCCGCACTCTGACGGTTTGCAGGACGCCGCGCGCCGATTCCCGAGGCGCAGCCTTCGCCGCCCTCGCGCACTTCCGGCGCAACCCCCCGGTCACGCCCGCACCAGCTCCGGAATGCCCGTCGACACCGGGCGCGTCGTCGCGCCGCCGTTCGACGCGCTCCACTCCTGCGCCCGCTCCTCACGCCACTTCTTCAGCTTCATCGTCAGCGTCCGGACGCCCATCCCCAGCGCCCGCGCGGATTTCTCCCGATGCCCGTTGAACCGCTCCAGCGTCTGAAGAATGAGCTGACGCTCCATGTCCTCCAGAAGATGTCCTTCGCGAAGCCCCAGACCGCCCGCGTCGCGCGTCACCGTCTGCGTCAGCCACGGCGCAATCAGCGCCGATGTGATCGTCGCCGTCGTGCAAAGCGTCGCCGCCCGACGGCAGAGGTTCTCCAGTTCGCGCACGTTCCCCGGCCAGGCGTACCCTTCCAGCATCCGCAGCGCCGTCGCGTCGATCCCCGGCGCCGGACGCCCGTCCTGCGCCGCCGCGTGCTGAAGGAAATACGTCACCAGCTCCCCGATGTCCCCCGCCCGCTGACGCAGCGGCGGCACCGGAATCGGCAGCACGTTCAGCCGGAAATACAGATCCTCGCGGAATTTCCCCTTCCCCACCCACTCCCGAAGATCCCGGTTCGTCGTCGCAATCACGCGCACGTTCGCCTTGCGCGTCACGCTGCTCCCGACGCGCTCGAACTGCCCCTCCTGAAGCACGCGCAGCAGCTTCGACTGCAACCCGATGTCCATCTCCGAGACCTCGTCGAGCAGGAGCGTGCCTCCGTCGGCGATCTCGAAGCGCCCCTTCCGCGTCCGGTCCGCGCCGGTGAACGCCCCGCGCTCATGCCCGAAAAGCTCGCTCTCCAGCAGGTTCGCCGACAGCGCCGCGCAGTTCACGCACAACATCGGGCTGTCCCGCCGCTCCGAAAGACGGTGGATCGTCGCCGCGACCAGCTCCTTCCCCGTCCCCGACTCGCCCGTGATCAGCACCGTCGCCTGGCTCGACGCCACCTTCTCGATCCGCTCCCGCAGGTCGCGCATCGCCGGGCTGTTCCCGATCATCACCTTCGGTCCGCGCGTCTCGAGCAGCGACTCCCGCAGCGCCTCGTTCTCCGTCCGCAGGCGGGTGTGCTCCAGCGCCCGCTCGACCGTCACGATGATCGCCTCGGCGTCGAAAGGCTTCTGAACAAAGTCGAAGACCCCGAGCTTCATCGCCTCCACGGCGTTCGACACCGTCCCGAACGCGCTCATCATGATCACCGCGGTGTCCATCCCCGCCTGACGCAGCTCCCGCACCAGCGCCAGCCCGTCCATCCGCGGCATCTTCAGATCGCTGATCACCAGGTCGAACCGCCCCGAGCGCAGCTCCGCCAGCGCCTCCACCGGGTCGGCGAACGCGGCGGTCTCGTGATCCTCACGCGCCAGGATGGTCGTCAGCGAGTCCCGAAGAATGTCCTTGTCGTCAATTACGGCTATCCGTGCCATGTGTTACTCCTCAACTGAACAGAGGCGACCCGCCCCTGACGATGCCCGTGTCAACTCTTCCGCGCCGCCCTCGCGACGCACCCACAAGATGAACCGCGCGCCCCCTTCCGGACGGTTCGACGCGCTGATGCGCCCCCCGTGTGCCTCCGCGATCCGGTGAACGATCGCCAGCCCCAGACCCGTCCCCGTCTCCTTCGTCGTGAAGAAGGGATCGAAAATCCGGTCCAGCGCCTCCTCCGCGATCCCTTCTCCGTCATCCTCAACGACGATCCCGACGCGCTCCGGCGACGCAACGTCCGACGCCGCGCCGATCCGCACCCGTCCCCCCGGTCGCGCCGCGTCCAGCGCGTTCAGCAGCAGGTTCAGCAGCGCCCGGCTCAGTTGACGCGCGTCGCCTTCCGCTCGCTCGCCCAGCGCCGCCGCATCCACGTCCACCCGGATGTCGCGCAATCGCGCCTGCGGCGCCGCCAACTCGACGACCTCCTGCACCACGTCGCCCAGCAGAACCGCTTCTTTCCGCGGCTCGACGTGTCCGGCGAACATCAGGATGTCCGACAGCAGCGCGTCCAGATGCTTCACCCCCGCCAGAATCCGTCGCGCTACGTCGCCGTGCTTCCCGTCCGACTTCAGATCCTCCGCCAGCACCGAGGCGTACAATCCGATCCCGCCCAGCGGGTTCCGGATCTCATGCGCCACGCCCGCCGCCATCTCGCCCAGCGCCGACAACCGACGCCCGCGCTCCAGCTCGCGGTCCTTCTCCTCAAGCTGCTCCCGGAGCCGGCGGACCTCCCGCCCCAGCGTCTCGTGCGACTGCTTCAGGCGATCCGTCACGGCGTTGAACGAGTGCAGCATCTCCGCCAGCTCCGGATCGGGCGGCGGTCCCCCGCCCCCCCGGCCGCCAGACCCGTGGACGTCGCGCTCAGGACTCAACCCCGTCATCCCTGCCACCCCTTCTCGATCGCGCCCGCCTCACGCGAAGCCGTCGCATATCCGACCACCGCCCGGCGCGTCTGCACGGCCGACGTCAGCTCGCGCGACGTGGACTGACGCATCACCCGGATCCGTCTCGCGTCCTCCTCGTCCTGCCGGACCACCCGGCTGAGCGTCGCCGTCGAGGCCGAAATCAACGCGTCGGCCTCCGCACGCTCCGCATCGCTCAGACGATCCCGGATCGCTCTCCAGTTCCGCCGCACCGGACCCAGCTTCCGCGACAGCGCCGTCAGTTCGTCCGTCAGCGCCTGCCGGGACGCCAGCACCTTCAGCAGTCCCGCCGCGTCATCTTCCGCGACCCGCTCCCCCTGCCGACGCGCCGCCGCTTCAAGCCGCGCGTAAAGCGCGTGCTCCTCCCGGATCAACTGCAATGCCGCCTGCGGACTGGTTTCGTTCACCGATGTTCGCTCCGCCGGCGTCGCCCGTGATCGCGCCGGATCATGCCGCCTTCCAACCCCCGCTCCGCGCGCCTCAGAACAGTTCCGCCTTGTCCAGCCAGTCGAAGTACCGCCTCCAGTGCTCCTTGCTCTCCCGGGAAAAACTCTCCGCAAACCGCGGATCGTCGAGGCGCTCGAGCTGAATTCGCGCTCGGGTCAGCGCCGCCCGCGCTTCGTGCATCCGGCCCAGGAAAACCTGGCAGTTGATGATCTGAACGTGGACGTGCAACCCCTCCGTCCGGTCCGCGAGCATGCCCCCCGCGGCCTGATACAGTTTCAACGCGTCGTCGTAGCGCAGCGCCTCGAACAGACAGTCCGCCTCGAAAAGCAGGGCGTGACGGAAATACACCTGTTCAAGACGGTCCAGCCCGTCGGGAAACCGCGGCTCGCAGGCGTCCACGACTTCCCGGAACAACCCGCGCGCGCGATCCAGGCGCCCCAGCGCGTCCGTCTGAAGTTCGGCGCCGCGTCCGCCCGGCGGCGCCTCCCGCGCGGCGCGCTTCAGCGCCAGCGCGCTTTGCCGGTACGCATCCGCGAGAAGAAAAGTCGCCCGCAACCGCCGTGCGTCTTCGGGATAGCGGTCCAGCGCTTCCGTCAACGTCGCGATCGCGCGCTCATGTTCGCCGCGCAGGCTCGCGATCGTCCCGCGCAGAAACAGCGCGTCGGAGAACTCCCGCGACTCGGGCCGGAACAACTCGGGATCGTCGAGCACGCGCTCCAGCGTCCGGTCCGCCAGCACCAGATCCTCCGGCTCCTTCGCCAGCGCGACGTACGTCTGCGCCAGCGGAATCAGCGCCTGAGCGCCGTAAAGCGTTCGTGGATGGCGCGCGACGCACTCGCGGTAAGCGTCCAGCGCGCCTTGAAGATCGCCCTGACCCTGACGCACCTGGCCCTGACGAAGCATCGCCAGCGGCACGCGAGGATCCGACGGGTGCTCCGCGACGAACAACCCGAAGAGCTGACCCGCCCGGATCGGCGCCTGACCCGCCGCGAACATCTCCGCCGCCTGAAGGTGCGCGTCCGCGACCCGCGACTCGTCGAGAAAACTCAGCCGCGCCAACGCCAGGTAACTCTCCCCCGCGCGCCGGTACGACCGGACCACCTCCGTCCAGACCGCCCCGGCGTCCTGGCCCTCGCCTTCGAGCCGCTCGCCCTCAACCGTCAGCGCCTGCGCATGTGACTCCGCGACCTTCCCGAGCTGCTCCCACAACGCCGCGGCTTCCTCCGCCGGCGCACGGCTGATCAGCGGCGTCACCGCGTCCAGCAGTTTCAGCGCCCCTCCCGACCGCCCCTCGATCAGCGCCGCTCCGGCCCGCGCCGCCGCCGTCCGGCGCACCACCGCCTCGTCCGCCTCGCGGGCGCCGCCCACCGCCGCGAGACACTCCACCGTCCGGTGAACCTGCTCGACCGCCTCATCGTCGCGCTGCAACGCCACGAACGCTTGCGCGAGTCCGAGACGCGCCGCGCAGGCATAAGGCCCCTCGGGCTGAAGGCGAAGGCTCTCCTCGAAGTACGCCGTCGCCTCCTGCGGACGCTCCTGACCGTCCTCGCCCAGCACGATCGTTCCCAGCAGCCACGCCCCGCGCGCCCGGTGATCCTCGCTCAGACCACCGCGGCGCATCGCGGCGCGCATCAGCATTTCCGCCTCCTCGGCGCCGCCCGTCCGGTACAGCGTCAGCGCCTTGAGGTAATCGAGGCGATCCACGCACGACGCCTCGTCAAACGTCTCGCAAAGCTCCGCGACTTTCCGCACCGCTGCGGCGTCGTCACCCAGCTCGTGCAGAAGTTCGATCAATTCCTCCAGCGCCCAGATTCGAACGTCCACGTCGGCGTCGGTGGCGGCGAGGATCGTCTCGGGGATGTTTCGCAGATCCGACGACGCCTCGACGGACGCCGCCCGGCGCAGCTCGTAAACCCGCCGCATCAGATCCCACCGCGGCGCCGCCGACATCCCGACCGCGCGCTCATATTGCCCCGCCGCGTCCGCCGGAAGCCCCTCCCGCTCCAGCGCTTTCGCCCAGTGTACGTGGTCCTCCAGCCCCAGCGTCAGCTCCGCCTCGGACGCCTGCGCGTAATATGCCGCGATCCGTCGGTAGGCGTCCTTCTGCGTCTGCGGATCGCGCGCGGCCAGTCCCGACAGCGCCCGCGCCATCCGCAGGCCGATCGCCGCCCGGTCCGCCTCGCTCCGCTCTTTGTCCCGCATCAGCTCATGCGAGACCCGCAAGGCCGCCTCGAACGCCTCGCCGGTCACCATCATGTCCAACTGGGACAGAATCGGGTCGAGGGAGACGGGAGCGCGCGCCGTCTGCGCGGTGCGCAGCGAGAAGATCAGGGCGGCTGACGACGCCAGCAACGCGGGGATCTGCCACCGGTGGCGAATACGTTCGGCGAACCCTGGTGTCTGAACCGCCTCGCTCATCCTGAGCACCTTGCAGGCTCCGCCTGCGGTTCCGCCGGGACGGATCCGTCCCGCGCGAACGCGGATCACGGCCGCCGCAATGACGCCGGCTCCGGATCAGCAGCCGGCGCACCGTGCGCCGACGCGATCGCCCTACCTTTCGGCAGAATTGACCGGAACGCTTGACCGGCGCGGGGTGAGCGTCGCGCGGAGATTGCGCCGCGACTCCCGGAACATGCGCGACGTTTCAGAAAATCAACGGTCGAATCCGCCGCTCGCTTCGATCGCGCCGGGTCACACCGGCCGCTGCGCGGCGGATTCCGCGGCCCGCTTGCGCTTCAGCAGTTCCTGAAGGGCCGTCCGCGCCGCGTTCTGCTCCGCTTCCTTCTTGCTCGGTCCCCACGCGCTGGGAAACCGCTCCTCCCCGATGACGACACTGATCTCGAAACTCTTGCTGTGATCCGGACCCTGCTCATCCAGCGCGATGTACCGGGGAACCGCGTCCAGCATCCGCTGGGCATGCTGCTGCAGCGCGGACTTGTAATTATCGAGGACGTCGCAATCCTCCGACTTGCAGATGTGCGGCAGCGTCGTCTTCAACACGAACGCCTTCGACGCCTCGAACCCGCCGTCCACGTAGATCGCCCCGACGACCGCCTCGTAGACCGCCGCGCGGATCGACGTCGGCAGATGATGGCGCGTCGCCATCCCCTTCCCGAGATTCAGAAGATCCGTCAACCCGACCGTGTCCGCCATCGCCGCGCAGGTCTTGCGCGACACGATCAGCGACTTCACTTTCGTCAGCGTCCCCTCGAGTTTGTCCTGATGACGCTCGTAAAGCTCGGCGCAGACCACCAGCCCCAGCACCGCATCGCCGAGGAACTCAAGGCGCTCATTGCTGAGCAGACGGGAATTCGCCACCGACGCATGCGTCAGCGCGATCTCCAGCAAAGACTTGTCCCGGAACTCGTAACCGAGAACGGACTCGGCGCGCGCGATCGCTTCGTTGCTCACTCCTGGCCCCCGGACAGGCCTGGGGCGAAGTTCACCCGGTTTTTCCACCTCTTGCGGATGCGGGTGAACTTCGTCGCAGGCCGGTGACTCACTCCCGGCGAGAGCGACCCTCTCCACGCCTCGCCGGCGCCCCACGCATTGCGTCTACCTTACAACATACAAACCGGTCACCGCGATGTCAACACCGTCTTGCGCGGCGCGACGACCGGCACGGAGACTGAGGCGTTAGAGGCCGGCCGCCCTCAGCAGACCGAACTGAACCAGCGACGCCACGGTCGCCGCCAGGTCCGCCGCAAACGCTCGTCCCAGCGACTCGCCCGAGATGCATCCGCCCGAACCCGCCAAAGCGATGGCGAATCCCCCGGCAATCCGTCCCAGCGAACCCCGAGCAACGACCCGCTTGAACCTGCTCACCTCAACTCCCGATAACACAAGCGACGCCGCGCGCGGCTGAACAACCGCACACGGCGTCATGAACCTTAACCGAGACGACTCCCGCGGGTTTGCACGCGGGAATCTTGTTCTCGCCAAGGCGGAAAAATCCGCTCACCGATCCGCCAAATCTGTCCGCAACTACGTCGTCGTCAGACCTTCGTCGCCGGTTCCGGCGTCGTCGTCCAAGCTGATGAAGAACGCGGAGATCAGCGTGTCCGCGAGAGAACCGGTCGTTGCTTCCAACCCGGCAAGCAACGTGTCGCGCACAGCCGGATCGCAGCCGCTGACCTGAAAGGCGCTGCCGCCGACCGCGATCATCGCTCCCCACCGCCCCAGCCGCTGCAACAGGCTACCCTTCGACATACATCCGCTCCTTAACCTTGTGCCTTCGCTCAACCGTCGGGCCAAGCTGCCGCTCTCACGGCGACCGGGGTCGCCGACAGCGACCGGTCCGACGCATTTGACCCCGTGATTTCAGCCCGCCGGAGTTCCCGGACTCAATGAAACCGGATTAACACCGCCGAGCTTTTCTACCCATCGGTTTCCCGGACGTTGCAATTTAGTTATCTACGCCGTGTCCGACAACCCAACCTTTCCTCATTGTTTATCTTTATTTGAATAAAAAATATATTTTTACGTTATTTATCGCGCGGGAATTGTGGTAAGTGCCGCATTGCAGCCTTTGACGCAAGGGGGGCTGTCGGCGTGAAGGGATCGGGCGCGGCAGACGGGCTTCGGTTAAGGTTCCGCGACGCGCCAACCCCGTCACCCGCAGGTGGAAGGCACGCGGAGGATAACACTTGAGTCAGCAGAAAAAAGTTGTCGTGCTCGGAGCAGGCATGATCGGCGCCGCGATGGCGCGCGATCTGGGACAGGATCCTTCTCTCGAGGTCGTGGTGGCGGACGTCAATGATGCTGCGCTTCAGGCGCTGGCCGGCTCGACGAGTCCGCCGCGTCTGACGACGCGCCAAGCCGACGTCAGTCAGGCGAACGTGCTGAAAAACGTCATCGCCGATGCGGACGTGATCGTCGGAGCGCTGCCGAGTCGCTTCGGATTTCAGACCTTGCGCGCCGTCATCGAAGCGGGAAAGAACTTCGTGGACATTTCGTTCATGCCGGAAGATGCGCTGGAGCTGGACGGCTTGGCGCGTACCCGGGGCGTCACGGCGGTGGTGGATTGCGGCGTTGCGCCCGGACTGGCGAACCTCATGATCGGCGGAAGCTGCGCGAGATTGCCGCACCTGCGGCGCGTCGCGTTCTACGTCGGCGGGCTCCCGAAGGTCCGCCGCTGGCCTTTTCAGTACAAGGCGCCTTTCGCGCCGTCGGACGTGATCGAGGAGTACACGCGCCCGGTGCGGCTGATCGAGGACGGAAACCTCGTCGTCAAGCCGGCGCTTTCGGATCCGGAGCTGATTGATTTCCCCGAAGTCGGGACGCTTGAAGCCTTCAACACGGACGGTCTGCGCAGCCTCGTGCGCACCATCGCCGCGCCTCGGATGGTCGAGAAAACCCTGCGCTACCCCGGACACATCGAGTTGATGCGCGTGCTTCGGGAGACGGGTTTCTTCGGCAAGGAGACGATGCAGGTCGGTCCGGCGCTGGTGCGTCCGCTCGATGTGACCTCGCGTCTGCTTTTTCCGGCGTGGAAGCTCGAGCCCGGCGAGGCGGAGTTCACGATCCTGCGGGTGATCGTCGAGGGATCGGCGATCGCCGATGCGTCGCCCGTCCGGCACACGTACGACCTTTATGATGAAACAGACCCGGCGACCGGAACCAGTTCGATGGCGCGGACGACGGGCTACCCCTGCACGATCGTCGCGCGACTGCTGGCGTCGGGCGCGCTGTCGATGCCCGGCGTTCAGCCGCCCGAGCGGGTAGCGAAGGTCGCCGGCGTGTACGCTCACGTCGTTGCGGAGCTGGCCCGGCGAGGCGTGCGGATCCGGTTTTCGGAAGCGGCGATCGAGGACGCCCCGCGTCCCGCCGCCGCACCGAAGCGTTGACGCCGCCTGCATAACGGAGTGACATCCCCGCGTGGACATGCGCCTGACCAACGAAGACTCGCGCCCGGTGGACGTGGCCCTGTGCGTGGATGAAGCCGCGCTCGTCCGTCTGCGTCCGGTGCTGCGCCACCTGTGCGTGGCGCTGGTCGATCATCCGGTGCGTCTGCGCCTGTTAAGTTCGACCCGGGAGATCGAGGCGCTGACGCTGGGGCCGGTGCAGGCGGTCGTGCATCGGCGCATCCGCTGGCCGGTCGCCACCCAACGCCTCGCCGAACTCCTTGAGGGGCTTCGCGCGGACGCGCCGGACGTGATTCATGCGGCCAGTGCGGAGTCGTTCGACCTCGCGTCCGAACTGGCCCGCGGGCTCGACGCGGAACTGCTGGTGGACATCTCCTCCCGGACCGATGTCGAGCGGACCGCGCGTCTTTTCGCGCCGCGGCCGCCGCACGTGATCGCGTTCAGCGAATCCCTGGTCGAGTTGCTCCTGCGGATCCGGACGGTGGCGCCCGACTGCGTGGACCTTGTGCGTCCCGGCGTGATCGCGTCGAAGGAGACGGCCTGCTTCGCCGACGCTCTGCGCCGCCCGACGATCGTGTCGGTGCATCCGCTGTCGCGCGAGACGCGCGCCGGGGCGCTCATCACGGCGCTGGCGCGGTTGCGTGACGAGGGGCTGGAGTTCTCTGCGTTCCTGCTGGGGCAGGGGGCGGGCGAGCCCGGACTTCGTCGACAGGTGCGCGGGGAGCGCCTCACCACGCACGTGACGTTCGCGGCGCTTCAGGCGGGCATCGGCGACGTGTTCGAGGAGGCGGACATTCTGGCGGTGTGCCAGCCGTTGCAGGAAGTGTCGATCCGCGTCCTGCAGGCGATGGCCGCGGGCATGTTGGTGGTGGCGCCGCCCAGTGCGGTGCATGACGCGCTGAAGGCGAACGAGACGGCGCTGATCGTCCCGGACGGCTCGTCCGCCGCACTCGCCGCCGGATTGCGCGAGGCGCTGACCGACCGGCAGCGCGCCCGGCGCCTTGCGGAGGCCGGACAGGCCTACGTCCGCGAACATCACACCGTCAGTGCGATGGCGGAGCGGACCGCCGAGGTTTACCGGCGCGTCCGCGCGCATGCCGCGGCCTAGGCGACGGGACGGGTTTGCAAAGCGGCCCGGCCGTGGGTAACCAGCGGACATCGTGGAGGCGCCGTTTCAAAGCTCGCGCACGTTGAAGGTTCTGACCGCTCCGGACTCGGGGGCGACGCGCCTCGCCGCGCGGCTGCGCGAGTCCGTCGAAGGCGACGTCCGCTTCGACCCGCTGTCGCGCACGATCTACGCGACGGATGCGAGCATCTACCAGATCGTACCGGCTGGCGTGGTTCTGCCGCGCCATGTCGGCGACGTCGCCGCAACCGTGCGAATCTGCGCGGAGGAAGGCGTACCGATCGTGCCGCGCGGCGGCGGCACGGGTCTGGCGGGGGGCGCCGTCGGGCACGGCGTCGTGCTGGACTTCTCGCGCCACATGAATCAGATCGGCGCGATCGACGCCGAGGCGCGCACCGTCACCGTTGAACCGGGCGTCGTGCTGGATCACCTGAACAACCGCGTCGCCCGGGAAGGTCTCTTCTTCGCGCCCGACGTCGCCACCTCAAGCCGGGCGACGCTCGGCGGCATGATCGCCAACAATTCCTGCGGGGCGCGCTCGGTCCGCTTCGGCCGCACCGTCGATCACGTGCGTGAGCTGACGGTCGTGCTCGCGGACGGCGCGGTGGCGACGTTCCGGCGTCCGTCGCCTAAGTCCGGTCCACCGGACGCCGTGCAGCCGCCCGCTCCCGGCGCGGGGGATCGCACGGCGCGGCTGGAGGACGGGCTGCGCGGGATCCGCGACGATCACGCGGACGAGATCTCGGCGCGGTTTCCGAACGTGCTTCGCTCGAACGGCGGATACGGGCTGGATCGGCTCGGTCCGCCCGGAGCGCCGATCGACGTCACCCGCATCCTCTGCGGAAGCGAGGGGACGCTGGCGCTCGTCGTCGGCGCGACGCTCGATCTCGTCCCGCGCCCCGTGCATCGCGCGCTCGTCCTTCTTGAGTTCGACGACGTTCTTGAGGCGCTGGCCGCGACGCCGGACGCTTTGGCGCATCAACCCTCCGCCGTCGAGCTGGTCGATCGGGCGATCCTCGACGCCACGCGAGGCAACCCGACGTACGCGCCGCGGCGACGGTTCCTGCGCGGAGATCCGGCGGCGATCCTCGCGGTCGAGTTCCTGTCGGACTGCGCCGAGGGCGTGTGCGAGACGGCGCGAGCGGCGTTCGACGACCTGGAGCGTCGTTCGCAAACCCGCGCCGCCTCGCTGCTGACGGGCGTCCGCGAGCAGGACGATGTCTGGACGGTGCGCAAGGCCGGGCTGGGACTGCTGATGTCCACGCCGGGGCAGGAGCAGTCCAACTCGTTTGTCGAGGACACGGCGGTTCCGCCCGATCGCCTGCGGGAGTACATCGAGCGGTTCATGCGTCTGCTCGACGAGGAAGGCGCGCCGGGGGCGGGATATTACGCACACGCCAGCGTCGGCGTGATTCACGTCCGCCCGATCCTGGATCTGCGGCGCGCCGGCGACCTCGAGAAGATGCGCCGCATCGCCGACCGGGTCTGCGACCTGGCGCTCGAGTTCGGCGGCACAGTGACCGGCGAACACGGCGACGGGATCGTCCGCTCCGGGTTCCTCGAGCGTCTTTACGGACCGCGGATCATGAGGGCCTTCAAGGACGTGAAAGCCCTTTTTGATCCGCGCGGAATGCTCAATCCGGGCAAGATCGTGGATCCGTGGCCGATGACGGAGAACCTGCGTCACGGCGCGGACTACCGCGAGACGCGGATCAAGACGTTCTTCAGCTACGGCGCTCACGGCGGTCCGGCGGGACTGGCGGGCATGTGCAGCGGCGTCGGCGAGTGCCGCAAAGTCGGCAGCGGCGTCATGTGTCCGTCTTACATGGCGACGCGCGATGAACGTGACAGCACTCGGGCACGGGCCAACGCGCTGCGCTCGGCGCTGTCGAACCGCGGACTGATCCGCGATCTGGGCGACGCGGCGCTGGACGACGTGCTCGAGCTGTGCCTGTCGTGCAAGGCGTGCAAGTCCGAGTGTCCGACGGGCGTGGACGTGGCGAAGCTCAAGGCCGAGCACCTGGCCCAGCGACACCTGTTGCAGGGCGTTCCGCGACGACATCGCTTTCTCGGATCGGTCGCGCGCCGGCTGAGGGCTGCGTCCGGGTTCCCCCGGCTGACGAACCTGATCGCGCAGAGCGGCTGGGGACGAGCCTGTCTTGAGCGCGTGTTCGGGCTGGATCGAAGGATCGCACCGCCGCGGCTCGCGCCACGTTCGTTCCGTCGCGGCTTCCGGGAGCGAGCGCGCCGGGACGGCGCGGGAGCGAAACCGGAAGCGGCGCTCTTCATCGACACGTGGACGAACTTTCTCCACCCCGAGGTCGGTCATGCGGCGGCGGCGCTGCTGGAAGCCGCCGGGTATCACGTGGTCTGTCCTCCCACGCCGTGCTGCGGGCGCCCGCTGATCAGCGAAGGACTGCTGGGAGAGGCGAAACTTCAAGCCGAGCAGGTGCTGCGGGCGCTGGTTCCGCTGGCTTCCCGCGGCGTGCCGATCGTGGGACTCGAACCGAGCTGCGTCTCCTGTCTGCTGGATGAGTATCCCGCGCTGATTTCGGCGCGGATGGCGCGGACGGTCGCGTCGCAGACCGTCTCGTTGGAGACGTTCCTGGCACGGGTGCTGTCCGAGCGCCCCGACGCCCTCCGCTTCGCAGCGCCCGAGGCGCCGATCCTGCATCACGTTCACTGTCATCAGAAGGCGCTGTCCGGCACGGAGGATGTCGGCGTCCTCCTTCAACGTGCGTTCGCCGATGCGGCATCGGTCATTGATGCGGGGTGCTGCGGGATGGCGGGGGCGTTCGGGCTCGTCCGCGAACATTACGACGTGTCGCGCGCGATTGCGGAGGACCGCCTGCTTCCGGCGATCCGCTCCGCGCCGGGCGCGATCATTACGGTCTCCGGATTCAGTTGCCGCCAGCAGATCGAACATCACGGCGGGCGGCGCGCGCGGCATCTTGCGGAAGTCCTCGTCGCCGCGCTTCAGCCGCGGGCTTGACGCCGTCGGACTCGGATTCATACTGCGCCGCGTCCGAGCGGTTCGGAATGAAGAACATGACGACCGTCATCAATGCGAGCGTCGGCGCCGCGTGCGGAGCGGCCGAGCGGGTCATCCGCCGCGGCGTGATCGGAATTCTGCACGAGCAGGGGCGGTACCTGATGATCCGCCGGGCGCCGGGCATCACCCTGGGCGGAGCGTGGTGCTTTCCGGGCGGCCACATCGAGCGCGGTGAGAATGCCCGGCGGGCGGTCGTGCGCGAGCTTCACGAGGAACTCGGCGTCGTCGTCCGTCCGCATTGTCGCCTTGGCGCCGTCGCGGGACGACCGGATGTCCTCCTCGCGATCTGGATCGTCGAGCGCGTCGGCGGCGCCTGGAGGCCGAACGAAACCGAGATTGCGGACCTCGCGTGGCTCAACGCCGACGAGATCCGCCGGCATCCGCTGGGACTGCCGAGCAACCTGCCGGTCGTGGACCGCCTCGAGCGGTGGCGGGCTTCGGTCGCGGACGGTCGCGCCCCGTCATGACGGAGGCGCGATGCGGGATTTCACCTGAGGGTCGATCTGAATCGGTTGTCCGGTCTCCACCCGCGAGCGCTCCGCGAATTCCCGAGGGGTCAGCACTTCCTTCAATTCGATCCGGTACGTGACCCACTCTCCGGGCTTGAGGTCGTTTTTTCCGGGACCGAAGGGATCCTGAACGAGGAGTTGGCGCACGCCGCCGACGCGCATGCCCGGCAAACCGGCTTTGAACGGACCGATCAGGGCGTTCATCGTCTGCATCGTCGGGCGATCGCGCATCAGCGAGCAGTCGCTCAGCGTTCCGTCCTCGCGCCACGCGGTGTAATGAAAGACGACGGCGGATTCCGCGTCCGCGGGAGGACCGTCGCCGACCCGAAGATCATGCGCCTTGACCTTCGGCCCCAGAACAACGTAAGCCTTCTCGTCAACCCCGTCGCGCGCCGGAGGCGGAGGCACGGGCTTCGCTTCCAGCAACCGGACGTGAAAAACAACCTGGTCATTCTTCCCGATGCTGGGGAGGAGACGGTTTCCGAAGGCGTCGGTCGCCTTGCAGAGGATCAAGCGCTCGCCGCCCACCTTCATCCCCTTGATTGCCGAGAGCCAGCACGTGGCAGATCCCCCCAGGTCCGGGTTGCTCAAATCCTTCAGGACGCCGCGTTCCGGATTCTCCACCGAGCGGAAGCGCGGAAGATGCCCCGACTGCGCCCAGAGATTGCTGGCGAACGAGACGAGCGAGCCTTCGTCGGCTTCTGCCCCCTCCCCCGTCTTCAACTCGACGATGCGAACGCGGTCAGAGACAGGGCGCTCCAGCGCGGGATTCCAGCGCGGGCGCGGCGGCGGCGGGGGATCGTCCGTGACTTCGCTCAGGAAGATGTCCACGATCATGTAATCCGCCTGGCCGTCGAGGACGGCGTCGGGCGGCGTCCGGTCGCCGGGCGGTTCGGCGCGCTTCAGCAGCTTGATCGGGATGTAAGCCTTGCGCCGCCCGCCGGCCTGCATCGTCGAAAGCGCTTCGTAGACGCCGTCCGTGAGCGTCCGGTCGAGCGGAAAGCGCCACGTCGCGTTCATCGCGCCCGGCGGGGACACGTCGCGTCCGTCGCGCGTCTTGAACCGGAAGCGCGCGGCGAGCGTCTGCCCCGCGCGAGGCCGCGGGCCGTCGCCGACGAGCTGGTCGATGTAGGTCAGCCCGCTGTCCGTGCGGTGACGGGTTTCCGGGAGAATTTCCCGGCCTTCGCGCAGATCGTCGAGAAATCCGGTGATCCGCGAGTTCACGGCGGGGGCGGCGGTGGAGAGGATCGGATCGGCGGCTTCGATCCTGCGGACGCGAACCTGCTCCAGCGCGTCGAATCCGGTGGCCTTGAGATAATGCCCGGCGGATCCGACCCCGAGCATCAGGTCCGCGCGGAATATTGCGAGCACCGGGACCGCGATCCTGTCGAGACGTTCGCGCCAGACCGACGCCGGGGCCGAAGCGTCCGCGGGCTCGTCCGGCGGCGCGGCGTCGATCAGAACCAGCGCGACGAGCGCCTCCGGTTGCTGCGCGGTCATCTCCAACGCGATCGCGGCATCCGCGCCGAGCGCGAACACGACGCAGCGCTCCAGCCGGCGCATTTTGAGCGTCTCGAGGAGCTTCCGGGCATGCGCTTGCACGTCGATCGGAGCCGGTTGCGCGCCGGAGGGGGCATGTGACGGGAGCACGATGGGTCGGGCGTGCTTCTTCACCGCCTGAACCTGCGACGCCCAGGGATTTCCGGTCGCCCCCGGGTTCAGGAAAACGGCGGTGAAGCGATCGTCCTCAGGCTGGGGCCTCTGATCCGTCGGATTCGACTCCGACGGTGCTGGAGGCGGCTGCGAAGCCTGCGAATCCGCTCCGGTCAAGGCGAAGACGAACACCGCCGCCGCCGCGTGCGCTGCTCGAGTCGTGAATCCGGGTCGCCGCACTTCCTGCATGACCTGCTCCTGACCAAGTTCGGTAGACGGGTGTCGCCCGCCGACCGGCGTTGCCCTTACAATGCCGCTCGTGAATCCTACAAAAATCGTAGCTACGCTCGGTCCGGCAAGCGAGTCTGAGACAATGATCGGGCGTCTCATCGACGTCGGGCTCGACGTGGCGCGACTGAATTTCTCCCACGGAACGCACGACGCGCATCAGGCGGCGCTGAGCCGGGTGCGTGAAGCATCCGCCGCTCGGGGCTTGCACCTGCCCCTGCTGGGCGACCTTTGCGGACCGAAGCTTCGGATCGGTCCGATCGCCCCGGGGTCAACGCTGGCGCGCGGCGCGTATTGCACGATCCGGCGCGGCGCCGACCCCGGCAACGCCGAGGGTTTCGGCACGAACTGCCCGCTCGTGGTGGATGAAGCGCAGGTCGGACATCGCGTCCTGATCGACGACGGCCTGCTGCAATTGCGCGTGACGAAGAAGACGTCCGACGGTTTGACGTGCGTCTGCGAGGTCGGAGGTCCGATCAGCAGCGCGAAGGGACTGATCCTGCCGGATACGGACCTGTCCCTGCCGGCGCTGACGGAGAAGGACGAGGCGGATGTCGCGTGGGCGATCGCGCACCGCGTGGATTACCTTGCGTTGAGCTTCGTGCGTCGCGCGGAGGATGTCACCGACCTTCGGGACCGGCTGAACATCGCCGGGGCGAACCTTCCGATCGTCAGCAAGATCGAGACGCCGCAGGCGATCTCCGCGCTGGACGAGATCATCGCCGTCTCGGACGCGCTGCTCGTTGCGCGCGGCGACCTCGGCGTCACGACCGAGTTGACGGGTCTGCCGATCCTCCAGAAGGACATCATCCAGCGCTGCGCCCGCGCCGGTCGCCCGGTGATCGTCGCCACGCAGATGCTGCAGAGCATGATCTCGCAACCGACGCCGACGCGCGCCGAGGTCAGCGACGTGGCCAACGCGGTTTTTGACGGAGCGGACGCGGTCATGCTGTCCGCCGAGACCGCCAGCGGCGCCTACCCGGTCGAAGCCTTGACGGTCATGAACCGCATCACGGGGCGGATCGCGGACTTCGAGCGCCGGCGTCCGCCCGCCGGATCGCTCGGGCTGGCACGCGAGTTGACGGTCGGACACGCGACCGATCCGACGACGGCCGCGGTCGCGCGCAGCGCCGTCAACGTCGCGTCGGATCTGGACGCGGCGTGGATCGCGGTCTGGTGTCGCACCGGAACGACGGCGACGTGGATCAGCAAATACCGCCCGCGACAGCGCGTCGTCGGGCTTTCGGCGGACGTGGAAGTCTGTCGCCGGCTGGGGCTGGTTTACGGCGTCACGCCTTTCCTGGTGACTGAACCGGCGTCGGAGCACCGGGCGATCCTCACCGCCGCATCCGTCCGGCTCGGACTTCCGCCGGCGCAGCCGCGGGGCGAAGCGCTGGTCTTGATGGTCGGCAACCCGCAGACCTCCCGGCGCGAGCCCGTCCTGTCGATCCACCGTCTGCGTCCGGTCGCCGCGTCATGAGCGATCACGAGCCGCAACCCTCCGATCCCTCTCGCCGCCGGCCGCGCTACCGCGGCACGCATCCGCGCCGCTTCGAGGAGCGTTACAAGGAGCGCGACGGCGAGCGGTTTCCGGGGATCGTCGATCACGTGCGCGCGCAGGGACGCACGCCTGCCGGGTCGCACGTGCCCGTGCTGCTTGAAGCCGTCCTTGATCGCTTGAGGCCGCGGCCCGGCGAGGTCGTCCTGGACGGGACGCTGGGTTACGGCGGTCACGCTCAGGCCTTCCTCGAACGTCTCGCTCCCGGAGGCCGCCTGATCGGACTCGACGTGGACGCCGAGCAACTCGAACGAACGCGGACCCGGATGCGCGTTCCCGAGGGAGCGACGTTGTCCTGTCACGCGCGTAACTTCTCCGGGCTCGCCGGCGTCCTGCGCGACGAGGGGATCGTCGCCGTGGACGCGATCTTTCTCGACTTGGGGGTGTCCTCGATGCAGATCGACGACCCGGCGCGCGGATTCTCGTACAAGCACGACGGTCCGCTCGACCTGCGCCTCGATCGCCGCCGGTCCGTCAGCGGCACCGATCTCGTCGCGTCGCTCGCCGAGCCGGAACTTGCAGCCGCGTTCCGCGAACTCGGCGACGAGCCGGACGCGGATCGGATCGCCCGGCGGATCGTCACCGAGCGACGTCTGCGGCCGATCAAGACGACGCGGGCGCTTTCCGACCTGATCCTCGCGGTCAAGGGCGTCCGCCGCTCCGATCTGAAGGAGCGCGCCGCTCTCGATCCTCACGCCCCGCACCCCGCCGCGCGGGTCTTTCAGGCGCTTCGGATGCTCGTCAACGACGAGCGCGCTCATCTGGCCGCCGCGCTGCGCAACGCCGCGTATTGCCTGAACCCCGGAGGCCGGATCGGCGTCCTCAGTTTTCACAGCGGCGAGGACGCGCTGGTCGAGGCGGCGTTTACTCAGGGCGTCGCGCTGGGGCTTTACCGGGCGGCGTCTGACATCCCCGAGACGCCGACCCCGGTGGAGCGGCGCGACAATCCGCGTTGCGCGTCCGCCCTCTTCCGCTGGGCGGTGCGGGCCGGCGACTGACGCGCCGTCGCCCGGCTACGCTTCGTTGCGGAGGAACGCCTGAACCAGCGGGAGGATCCGCTCGTGCGCGTCTTCGAGGACGTAATGTCCCGCATCGGCGAAGCGGTGAACGACGGCCTTCGGAAAGCGGCGGCGCCACTCCTGAAGGAACGCGTCGTTGAAGCAGAAATCCCTCCCGCCCCAGCAGATCAGCATCGGATGTCCGGCGAGCCGCGCAAGACCCGTCTCGATCTCGCGGATGACGTGGAAGCTGTCCTGCGCGGGCGACGTCGGAATGTCCCGGACGAACGCCAGCACCGCCCGCCGGTCCGCGTACGTGCGGTAGGGTTCGAGGTACGCGGCGCGCACTTCCGGCGTCATCCGCTCGCGGTGAACGACCGCCATCGTCAGCGCGGCGCGCGAGAATCCGTTAAACCCGCGGACCAGCGCCTCCCCCAGCAGCGGCGGACGGCAGAAACGAATCCGCAGCGGAATCCGGCCGAAAAACGCCGCCGTGTTCAGCACGACAAAGCGACGGAAAAGCTCCGGGCGCCGCACCGCAGCCGCGAACCCGATCGCCCCGCCCCAGTCATGCACAACCAGCGTGATGCCGCGCAGGTTCAGACGGTCGATCATCGTCTCGACGTTGGCCGCGTGTTGACGCAGCGTGTACGCGTACTGCGCCGGCTTGTCCGATCTGCCGCAGCCGACGTGATCCGGCGCGATCACGCGATGCGACCCGCGCAGCGCCTCGATCATCCGCCGGTAGAAGAACCCCCACGTCGGGTTGCCGTGGAGCATCAGGACCGGATCGCCCTCGCCTTCGTCCACGTAGCGCAGGACCGCCCCCTCGAGCGGCAACGCGCGCGCCGGGCAGTCGAACTTCGCCGCATCGACGCCTCCCGGATCCGTGTCAGGTGCGCTCATGAACGTAGCTTCTGCCGATCCAGCGTCACCGTGACGAACACCAACGTGTCCGTCCGTCGCCCCCCCCGCGCCGAGGTCAGGTACCGGCTTCCGAGCAGGACATCGGTCTCCGGCGTGTTCTCGTTCGGACCGAGGATCATCACGTCGCCGGGGTTCAGGATCAACGAGGCGGTCAGATCCCGGAACCGCTCCAAGGGGATGAGCGCGTTCGGGGATTCCGGGATCAGGGTCCACGCCGAGGTTCGTTCCGGCGCAAGCACATTCAGTTCGACCCACATCCGCAGGCGGTCGCGCCGGGGCGGCAAGGTCTCGTATTCGAGGCGGATCGTCTTACGCCCGGCGTCGAGCGTTCGCCCGATCAGACGCCCGTCCGCGTGATGAATGAAAAGCGTCTCTCCCTGCTCCACGTCCCCGACGTGCAGAAAAAGGGGAAGCCCGGTCTGGAGCGACTGCGCGCTGGCGACCGAGGGCGTCACGCCGTCGCGCAGGATCGCCTGGATCGCCGGCCAGTCATTCTGCGTCACCACGCCGATGCGCAACCCGTTCCGCGCCAGCCGGACGGCGGCTTCGGGATCCACCCGAAGCCCGTCCGCATGTTCCCAGATGTTGAGGGAGTGCCGGATCGGCTCCGCCGGAAGCTCGACGCGCAAGACCTCAAACCGAACGAGCAAGACCTCCAGCTCGCCGTCCGCCGGAGTGCGGGGTTCAACGAACTCGGCAAAAGGATGCGCGTCGGCGGCTGAAGCCTCCGGAGTCGCGGGCGAATTCGGCTTCGGAGCCGGAGCGACACCCCAGTTCCAACCCGTGTCGCCTTGCGGCCGGCAACCCGCCGACAAGGCAAGAAGAAGGGGCGGACCGATCCTGCGAGTGCGATGAAGTCGACGCATGCCGTGATGCGCAACGTTAGCGCCGGGATTCCGCGGCGTCAAGACGCCAGGACGTACGCCCCACCGTGTTAACGCCGTCATCGAAGCGCCTTCTCGCCCCGCGCGACGCGCTGCTGATTGACGTGTCCCCACGCCAACCCGTCGTTGCGGAGAAACTTCACCAACTGCGACGTCGTCAACCGCAGCGCCTCCGCCGCCTCCGAGACGCGCAGGTCGCACGCAAAAAGAACGTCGAGCACCTCACGCAGCACAACCGGGTAATCCTCATTCTTCACGTTGATCGCCAGTCCGTCCCCCTCTGCGGCGCCGGCGACCGCTTCAGGCGGAACCCCCTCCGACGCCCGGCGACGTCCGCGCGACCGTGTGCGGTATTCGTCGAGCAGCGAACTGGGCCGATAATCACCGAGGTCGGTCAGCCGCCGGTCGTGCAGGGCCAGCGTATGCCGCAGCCGCCGCAGCGCCCGCGCCTTGTTCTCGTGCTGCGACCGGCTTTCCACGCCGACCGACGAAAGCCCGGTCGGACCGTGCCGCAACCGCACGGCCGAGTCCGTCTTGTTTCGCTTCTGCCCGCCGGGACCGTGCGACCGGAACAGGTCCACCTCACACTCCAGCAGGAGCGCTTCGTCATCAAGCATCAGGCTATCCCGTCGGCGCGGTCGAGAGGTTGTCATGCCCGGTCATGCGGTTCGGCGCAGAATCATGCGCGGATTCGACGACGAGGCAACCGGGGACGCGGATTCCGGCACGGTCGTCGTCCGAATAACTTCTCCCGGAAAGCCTTCGGGGCAGCCCCGCGGATCGCGCGGGAACCCGCGTTCCGCAAAGATCGCGCGTCCACGCCCGCCAGTGCAAGTCCCGCTCCGGTCCAACCGATAACGCAAGCGGATTATCGTCACAATCGAGCGCCGCCCGTCGGCGGTCCGGCAAGGGAGGTCGTGCTTATGCGTAACCGGGTTCCTCATCGCATCGTCCCCGTCATCGCGCTCGTCGGCATTGTCGTGGGCTGCAGTTCGCTCTTTGACCACCTCGCCTCGCAGTCCGGGCGCGACAGCGGCGCGTTCAGCACGATCAGCAGCGACTTCTCGAACGACAACGTCTCGATCGTCCCGCCCCCGCCCGACGACTCCGCGCCCGTCGACGGCGCGGGCGAGGAAACGCTCAGCTTCTTCACCGCGTACCAGATCGACCCGACGGCGGAAGACACCGCCGGACCGAAATTCGTCGTTTCCGGCGATCTGGACCAGGACGGGCTGCCCGATCTGGTCAGCGCCTGGAACCAGTCCCAGCCGGTGCAGATTCACCTTCAGCGCCGCGATGACGACGGCAACATTTCGTTCCGGACGGTGACGCTCGCCGGCACGACGCCGGTCGCCGTCGTCGCGGGCGTGCAGATCGGCAACATCAACGGCGACGCCTTCCCGGACGTCGTCGTGCTCGTCAAGGCGACCGGCGCGGGAACGCTCTGCCCGGCCAACTCGGTCGGCGGTCCGCCGACATCGCTGGGCCTGCTCGAAGGCGAGATCATCATCTACATCAACCCCGGCAGCGACAGCCTGGTGCCCAACGGCGACCGCTGGGCGGAAATCATCCTCTCGAATCCGATGGTCATCGCGTATCAGGTGGACGGAGCGGGGAACGTCGTTCCCTCGCGTTGGATTCACAATCAGTTTCCGGGGCGCGAGACCGCCGAGATCGATGACGCGAAGACGAAACCCGAGTTATCCGGGTTCACTTCGCTGGCCCTGGCGAACCTCGACGGCAACGACGGCGACGAGATCATTGTCGCCAACAACGCCGCGGAATGCGAAGCCCTTCTGCACAAGCCGCCGCTGTCGATGATCGACGTCTGGATCAATCCCGGCGGCGTTGCGGCGCAGGATCCGGCGAACTGGGGCGTCCCCGTCCTCACCCCGGCGAACGAACTGGCCGGCGCGCCCATCACGATCGAGTTTGATCTGCCCGACCTCAACACGATCCACGTCAGCGACGTGGACGACGACGGCGATCTCGACGTCATCGCCACCTTCACGAACTCGCTCAGCCGCAACATCCGCTGGTGCCGCAATCCCTTTGTGCCCCACCAGGAGGGCGGCGCAGGCGGATTCGCTGAAGTGGTCGCCGGCAACGTGGACCCGCCGCTGTATGAATCCAGCGGCTGGGAGAACCGCCCCGTCGGACAACTCGACACCGGCGCCGACATGATGGCGATCGGCGACGTCGACGGCGACGGGTTCGACGACGTGGTCGTGCGCTCGACGTTCGGACAGATCGTGCAGTGGTTCCGCCGTCCCACGTTCGAGGCCGTCGAACCCGAGTTCCCCCCGCCGGACCCGACGCCCGACCGCACCAACTTCCCCTGGCAGGTGTACACGCTGACCGAATTCGAGCTGCGCGAGCCGGAGGCTCTCAGCGTGGGCGACATCGACGGCGACGGGCGCAATGAAGTCATCGTCGCCGCGGAAGGCGCCGTGCTCTGGTTTGATGAGTCGCCCACGTTGACCGCTTATGACCCCTGGCTGGAGAACAAGATCATTCAGGACGGCGCGACGGAGACCACCACGCCCGGCGCAGGCGCTTCCTCCGGCAACACGAACGACAACAGCTCCACGCCACCGGCGGGATCGGGCGTCGGCGTGTCCGACGTGGATGTCTCGACGCACATCAACTTCCTGCTGATCGTGGATCTCGACGGCGACGGGTTCAACGACATCGTCGGAACGCTGGACCGGCGCACCGGACCGGGACTGTCCGACGACCGGCTCGTCTGGTATCGCAACAACCTCGGCGACGAGTGACGCGCCGAAGACGATCGGCGTCAGACTTCGGACGGACCGTAGTACGCCTCGACGGCGAGGCCCGTCTCCGCGCGGACGCGGGCGGCGATGTGATCCACCTCCGCGGCGGACAGCGGCGTCACCGACGGTTCCGCGGGCTTGCGGGCGACCGTGTACACCTGCACGCGCGTCAGCCGCCCGCCGGCGTACGTCACGCCGTTCAGCGCCGCGAGGTACGCGGTCAGTTCGTCGTCGTCCGGTCCGGCGCCGTGGACGCGCATGAACAAGGACTGAATCACCACCGGACGCCGGCGCGCGCACGCGAGAATCTCGTCCATCACGTGCCGCAGCGGGACGTTCGGACGGTTGATCCGGCGGTAATACGCCTCTGTCCCCGCGTCCAGCTTCGCCCAGATCTCGCTGCGCTCCCGATCGAGCAGCGCCAGCCCCTCCTCCACCTTCGGCCGCGTCAGGTACGCCGCGTCCGTGATCACCACGATCTTCACCTCATCAAGCCCCAGCGACCGCTTGACGCCGGCTGTCAGCGCCACGCATTCCGCGAACGTCTTGCAGGCCGTCGGCTCTCCGTCTCCGGAGAACGCGATGTCCCGCAGTCGAGCGAGGCGTTCCGGAAGCCCCGCGAACTCGGGCTCCCGCGCCAGCCGCCCGTCCATCACGCACGTCAGCATCTCGCGCAGCTCCGCCTCCAGCACCCCGGGGTCCACCTCGCGCACCGCCGGCGGCGTGGTGCGGTCCACCTGGCAGTAGATGCAGTCGAAGTTGCACGCCTTGTCGGGATTGAGGTTGATCCCGATGCTGATGCCCCCGCTGCGGCGCGAGACGACGGGGTAGACGTAGCGGTTCGTGCGCCAGTCGCGCGGGTGATGCATGAATTGCGGCAGCGTCGTCATCTTCGGTTCAGCGCCTTCGTCGCAGGGTTTTGTCACGGTGGATTCTAACGCATCACCTCGACCGTTTCTTCACCGGAAATCCGATCTGCGCAGATGGGGAATGGCGCGATAGCGATGACGACGCTACGGCAACCGGGTGGGCGTAAAATCGGGGCAGGCCGCATACCGGCCCGCACATTCGTTGCTTCCCCCGACGTGCGATTCACCCGGCGGCGCCCGACCCGATTCTCCCTTCCTATCGTTTTCGTTGACGTCATGCGTCGGTCAGGATATACTGGAGATGACGTCCAGGAAAAGGATCACGGTGTCGTACTGCAGAAAAGCGATCCCGTGGATCCGTGCAACCCAAAGGCGTTCAACGCTGGTAGTCTTCTGAGTAGCTTGCAGTTGGCACGCGTCGAAAGGCCAAACGACGATGAGTTCCAGACCCAATACAAGCGAGCCTGTCAAGCGTCAAAATGCTTTCTATGACCAGCTTCTAGACTATCGCCCGATCGACCCCTCCAAAGATTACGAGTTTATCGCCGGAGCGTGGCGCGAGGTGTTCACTGCGGATTGGGCGTGGCTTTGGCTATTCAATCCCAACACCTCGGCGTTCGAACTGGTGGCCTGCGTATCCGCCAAGGGAGCCGTCGAGGATGATCGTGCCAAGCTACCCCGTCGCCGTTGGGCGCCGGGTGATGAGAGTATTGCTACTTATTGTTGCCTCACGAGCCAAGCCGAGTACGTCAAGGACGACTTCGAGGTCTGGAACAAGTCGATCGACGGTCGTGCCTATCGTGTCACTACCGCCCACAACCTCAAGGAAATGGGTTGTCGATCATTTGAAGTCATTCCCCTGACCGTTCCAGAAGATGACGGGAGTCGTCGCCGCTTTCCGGCTGTCGGTGTGGTAAGTGTACATTGGGAGATCGATAACGGTCGACTATTTCCTCTGGTTGAACGTGCCGTTAAGAATATGGGGCGACTGACGGCGCTCGTGATTCGTGATTCGATCATGAGTGAGCAGCGCGAGATTCTGGTTGAGTTGAACCGGCTTGCGCTGGATTATCTCACACGCCGCAGTCGCAAACCGGAGAACGATCGCCGCGAGTACCTGGCCGGTGTTTTCCGACTGATCCGCAAGCGATTGTCCATCAATAAGATATCCATTTTCTATCATCGTCCGTTCACCAATGAGGTTTGCTGCATTGCGACTACGGGGCTGCGCGATCCGCGAAAAAATCGAACCCTTGCCGAAAACGAACTCGATCAAGCCGTCTACACGCCCATGGAAGGTCTCACGGGGTGCTGTTTTGCCACGGGTGAGACGCTGATCGTCCGCGAACCGCGGAAGGACAAGCGATGTGAAGGTAAGTTTCTTGAAACACGTGATATCATACCTGAACCGGGCGGCGAAGACCCTTGCACGCTTGTAGCGATCCGGCGATCGGCCAACCGTGAGTTCCGGCCGGCGGGCGATACTCGCGCCGAACAGTTTTCATTAGGAATCATTCGCTGCAAAGAACATACCCCAAAGCTCTATCCCGATACTCTTTGTCACTTCAACCCCACCGAAGTCGAAACCCTCGAATTCATTGCGAACCAATTGGCGCATGTCCTGGAATCGTTCGCCCAGCAGATCCGGCGCGAACGGGCCGTAAGCATTGTGAAGCACGATCTGGCGACACCCCTGGTGATGATCCGAGATTCCATTGCTGACGTCATTCGCGGAGAGCAACAGGGGCTCCCACCGGGCAAACATGATCTTCAAAACATTGAGATCAGCGCGCACCTTGCCGCAAATCTTGTTCGCCAGCTTGATGCCGAACCGGATCAGATCGGACCCATTGATGCGGCGCCAACCCTGCTGGAAGGCGACATTGTCGCACGTCTGCGTTCCATGTTAAGCCGGTATGCACGTACGTCCAGGACCGTCGAGCTGTCGTTTGACGGTTTTCGTGACATTCCGCGCCTCTTCGTGGATCGTGGATTGATCGAGCGAGCCGTATTCAACCTTCTTTTGAACGCAATCAAGTATTCCAATCGAGGAACCACGATCCGGATTCTCGGTGGTCGAACGACGGGCGGTTTCTTCGTCGATGTCATCAACACCGGGTTGGGAATCACGACGGACGAAGAACGCCTGCTCTTCCAGGCGGGATTCCGCTCGCCTCGTGTCGCCGCCGAATACCCGGGCTTGGGGTTGGGGTTAGCGATCACCCGGGCCATCATGTCGGCTCATGGCGGAAAAGTGACGCTTGAGCAGCGGACCGAACCGACGCGGTTTCGATTGTTTTTCCCACAAACGCTACAGTTTTCGGAACCCAAGGGAGGTTAATTCGATGCCGAAAAGAATCCTTTTCATTGATGACGAACAGTTCTTCGCCACCAAGTACATTGAACACCTTGAACGCCTATTCGAGGTGACGTATTGTGAGACAGTCCTCGAAGCATTTGAGATTCTCAGCCGGCAGGACACCCGCTATGACGGAGTCGTCCTCGACGTCATGATGCCCAGCCCCAAGGGAATGGAAGGACCGACGGCCAACGGACTTGATACCGGGCTTTGGTTTCTTGACAAATGCCGCGCCGAGCTTGGAACCTGGCCCATACCCGTCATGGTTCTTACCAACCGGAATCCCAAGGACATTCGTGACGCGGTGTCTGCGCGGAAATTCAACCCGCAAAAAGTGGACGTGAGACACAAACTTGAAACACCTGCGTTTGCGTTCCCCGACATCCTGGGCAAGTTCCTTGGAATGTAACGACTTTCTCGTTCGACAAGCGGCTCATCACGCCCCGCAAAAACGCTACATTCTGAACACGCCGTGCGTCCGCGGTTGCGGCGAGGCGTTGAAGGATGCGGAGAGGGCGAGGGCGAGGACGTTGCGGGTTTCGGCGGGGTCGATGACGCCGTCGTCCCAGAGGCGGGCGGTGCTGTAGTAGGCGCTGCTTTCGAGGGCGTATTTTTCGAGGATCGGGCGCTTCAGCTCCGCTTCCTCCTCCGGGGTCATGCGTGACGGACCGCGGCCTTCCGCCTTCGCCTTCGCCGCGAGCTGATCGTTGCGCACGGTCGCCAGCACGCCCGCCGCCTGCTCGCCGCCCATCACGCTGATCCGCGCGTTAGGCCACATCCAGAGGAACCGCGGCTGATACGCGCGCCCGCACATGCCGTAATTGCCCGCGCCGTAGGAGCCGCCGATGATGACCGTGAATTTCGGCACGTTGGCGTTGGCGACCGCCGCGACCATCTTCGCCCCGTCCTTCGCGATGCCGCCGGCCTCGAACTGCCGCCCGACCATGAAACCCGTGATGTTCTGCAGGAAGACGATCGGCACGCCGCGCTGGCTGCACATTTCGACGAAGTGCGCCGCCTTCATCGCGCTTTCCGAGAAAAGTACGCCGTTGTTGGCCAGAATGCCGACGGGGAAGCCCCAGATCCGCGCGAACCCGCAGACCAGCGTCGCGCCGTAAAGCGCTTTGAACTCGTGAAACCGGCTGCCGTCCACGACGCGGGCGACGACCTCGCGGACGTCGTAAGGCCGGCGGATGTCCTTCTGGATCACGCCGTAAATCTCGCTCGCGTCATACAAGGGCTCCTCGACCTCGCGGGTCTCGATCGGCGTGCGCGGCGGGCGGTTGAGGTGCTGAACGATCGACCGGGCGATCGAGAGAGCGTCCTCGTCGTTCATCGCGTAATGATCGGCGACGCCGGAGGTGCGGCAGTGAACGTCCGCCCCGCCGAGATCCTCCGCGCTGACGTCCTCGCCGGTGGCCGCCTTCACCAGCGGCGGACCGCCCAGGAAGATCGTCCCCTGCTTGCGGACGATGACGGTTTCGTCGCTCATCGCAGGAACGTAAGCGCCGCCGGCGGTGCAGGAACCCATCACCACGGCGATCTGCGGAATGCACTTCGCCGACATCCGCGCCTGGTTGTAGAAAATGCGCCCGAAGTGATCGCGGTCCGGAAAGACCTCGGCCTGAAGCGACAGAAACGCCCCGCCCGAGTCCACGAGGTAAATGCAGGGAAGGTGGTTTTCTTCCGCGATTTCCTGCGCGCGGAGGTGTTTTTTCACGGTGATCGGGTAGTACGACCCGCCCGCGACCGTCGCGTCGTTGGCCACGATGACGCACTCGCGCCCGCAGACGCTCCCGATGCCGGTCACCACCCCCGCAGCCGGCGCGGGCTTGTCATACAACTCCCACGCTGCGAGGGCCGACAGCTCCAGGAAGGGACTGTCCGGATCGAGCAGGCGGTTGATGCGGTCGCGGACGAAGAGCTTGCCGCGGGAGGTGTGCTTCTTCACCGCGTCCGCGCCGCCTCCCTGCCGAACCCGATCGAGACGCGAGCGGAACTCGCCCACCAGCGCGGTCATGTGCGACCGGTTCTCCTCGAACTGCGCGCTGGAAACGTCGACGGCGGTGGAAAGGATGTCCATCCGGGGCAGGGTATCTTTCCGCATCTTGAATGCAATGCGGCGGCGCGCCAGCAGGAGAGGTGCGCGCCGATCGCGCGAGTCTCGCCGGGCTCAGACCCGCGTCCGGTCCTGCGCCTGCCAGAGTTGCTCCAGCGTCGGCTCGCATCCGCACTCCGGGCAGCGGGTGCGCGTCAGCCCGGTCAGGGCGTACCCGCAACTCGGACAGAGCGGTCCGGATGACGGAACGTCGCTTGTGTCGTGGATCGGCCAGCGCGACACGGTGACGATCATGAAGGCGCCCCAGCCCAGCAGCGGCGCCAGATCCCTCGCGTTGCTCGCCGGGCTGCCCAGATTTGGAAGCAGCACGATGACCACGCAGGGAAGCAGCATCAGCAGGGCCGCCCAGCCGGTCGTACCCCAGATCACGTCGCGCCGGAACACGACCAGCCCCCGCCAGATGAGCATCCACAAGAGCGTGAAGAACACGGCGCAGAGCGCGTACGCCAGGGCGAGCGAAACCGGATGCCCGATGTTGGACAGGCTTGAGAGGGCGATGACCACGATCAGGAAGATCCCCACGGTGATCGGAATCGCGCCGATCGAGGCGAGAATGCGCCGGGCCGTCGGCGTCATCCGCGCAGGCCCGGGCGCCCCGGCGGAAGCGTCCGCAGTTCGCCCAGCCGCGACCGGCGTCGCAGCGCTTGCCGGCGCGCGATCCCGCTTGTCAGCAGGACTTCCCGACGCGGGCGGCGTTACAGGGAAATTCGCGGTTTTCGCGGAGTCGTCGTACACATTGAAAAGCTCCACGGCCGGTTTGCGGATCGGCGCGGCCCCCGAGGCGGCGGCCTGGATCGGATGAAAGCGCGGGAGCAGCGCCTTGCTCCACCAGATCCAGACCGCAAGAAAGATCCACGCCCCCAGGCAGACCTGCTCCTGCCCTATCTTCAACGCGTCGCTGGTGAAACAACCGGCATCCCACAGCGGCTGCGCGTAGACGACCTGCGCAAGAGGCACGAGACCGATGACCGCGGTCCGGATCAGCCGGCGGCGGGTCCACGCGACAAAGCGTCGCCAGATGCCCAGCGCCGCCGCGATCGACAGCACGGCGAACCACGCATTCATCTGATTCGTCGGATCCTCCAGGCGCTGCAGACCGAATCCGCCGCTGATGTCTTTCAAGAGATAGGTCAGCAGGATCGCGCTGGTCGGGATCAGCACGATCAGCGCCACGGACGCCGTCAGTCTTCGCAGCATGACCTCACTCCGACCGCGGCCCCCGAGCCGCGCTTGCGGCGCAAGACCCCAGCCCACGGCGTCAACCGTGGGTCGCCGATCGTTCCGCGCGCCAAGCCCCGGCAGGGGCGTAAGAACTTCAGATCCCGTCACCATGTAGAAACGGCGGAATCCTTGCCCCGCGGCGTTCACTCGCGCGATGCGTCGCGCGGGCTGAAGCCGCGCGGCTCGGACAACAGACTCCGCGACTTCGCTAAAACAGCGGCGGCTTGCCGGCGCAGCGCCGCCAGAACGAAAGCTGCCCGGCATGAATCGCCGCGTGCGTCGTCATGAGATGAGCGATGAGTTGCTCGACGGTCTTGATCGGCGTGCCGTCGAGCACCTTGACCGGGTGCGGACCCTGAAGCTGCTCGGCGCGGGCGGTCGTCACCGCCGCTTTCACCCGCGCGTGCCCGGCGGCCAGCGCCTCCAGCAACTCCGCCTTGCCCGGTCGGACCTCTCCCTGCGCCAGTTCCGCGCTGCCGGGTCCGAAGCGCTTGTGCCACTCTTTCGGCAGGGCCGCCTTCTGACCGAGGTTCATCAGCGCGTAGTCGGTCGCAATCGCCAGGTGCGACAGAATCCACGCCGCCGAGTGTACCCCGGGTTGCGGGCTCCACCCGAGCTGGGCGTCGTCCACGTCGGCGGTCAGCCTCTGAACATACCCCAGCAGGAAGTCATAAAGCACGGTTTCTCGCTCGAACATCGGTTTTTTCTCCAGTTCCGACCGCGGACACGGGAACGCATTACCGTCCTTGAGGCTATCAAATCCCGCGGCTTTCGTCGATCCCGCGAAGCCGGCGCGATGACGTGTCGGCGGGCGTCATTGCCCCGGGCACGGCTCGCCCGCACAATGCGCCGAGGTTCGGCCGACGGCGGTTCAATTCGAGAGGGGTCGCGCATGTTCAGGACGACGAGAGTGCTGCTTCTTCTTCTGCCGGCGTGTGCGCCAACTGCCGAGGTTCGCGCCGAGGAGTCCGCGGCGCGCACGCGCGACATCACCCTGGAGGACTACTTCACGATCAGCAACGTGCTCGACGCGGTGCTGTCCCCCGACGGCGAGCACGCGGCTTACGTCGAGACGCGCTGGGAGCCGCCTGCCGAACCGCGCAACGCCGACCTCTGGATCGTCAGCGCGCGGACGAAAGAGGTCCGCCGATTGACGTTTGAACCGGGTTCGGACGCGTCGCCGCAGTGGAGTCCGGACTCGAAGTCGATCTACTTCGCCGCGTCGCGGAGGCGCGAACCCTCCGACGCGCCCTACAACGGGCGCACCCAGGTCTGGCGCATCGGCATCGACGGCGGGGAGCCTCAACCGGTCACGAGGCTGTCCGAGGGCGTCGGGCTTTTTCAGCTCTCGCGCGACGGGCGGACCCTGTATTACACCGTCTCCGAGGGTTCCGTGGATGAACCGTGGAAGGCGCTGAAGGAGAAATACTCGGGGCTGCAATACGGGCACGGGGTCGGGCGGTTCAGCGAACTCTGGAAGCTCGACCTGACGACGTGGCGCAGCGAGAAACTCCTTGCCCCGAAGCGCGTCATCACGGCGCTGGCCGTCGCGCCCGACGGGCGGCGCCTCGCGATGATTACCGCGCCGGGCGAGCACATCATTCATAACGAGGGGGCGTCGCGCGTCGAGGTGTACGACGCCCGAACCCTTCAGACGAGCGTTCTGCCGGATGCGCCGTGGCGCGCCGAGGCGCCCTCGCCTTACGGCTGGCTGATCGCGCCGGCGTGGGCGGATGACGGCGCGGCGCTGGCCTTCCGGATCGACTTCGACGGGCATCCCGGAGAAATCTTCATTGCTCAGTTCGCCGACGACGGGACGGCGACGTCGTGGAAGATGAAGCGTCCGCGCGAAGTGTCGCTCGGGCATGAGCGCCTGGAGTGGATGCCGGGGCGGCGCGACCTGGTTTTTCTCGCGGAGGACCGGGCGCGCGAGCGCGTTTACCGCGTGCAGGATCTCCGTGACGGCGGGCAGGGCGCGTCGCTGGTGCTGACGCCGGGCGACGTGTGCGTCGATCATTTCAACCTGGCCCGGTCCGCGGACCGCGCGCTGGTGGTGATGAACACGCTGACGCACCCGCAGGATTTGTTTCTCGTTTCGGGTTCGGGCGACGCGACGAAATTCGACCGGCTGACGCGACTCAACCCCCAGGTGGACGGCTGGAAGCTGCCGCGCATCGAGCTGGTTCGCTGGACCGCACCGGACGGGACGGAGGTCGAGGGCATCCTCGAGCTTCCGCCGGATTACAAGGAGGGCGAGCGCCTTCCGATGGTGGTGGAAATACACGGAGGTCCGACGGCGTCGGTGCATTACATGTTTCAGTTCTGGATTTACGGGCGGACGCTGCTGCCCGCGCGAGGGTGGGCGCTGTTTGCGCCGAACTACCGCGGCTCGACCGGATACGGCGACACGTTTCTCACCGACCTGATCGGACGCGAGAACGACGTCGAGGTTCAGGACATCCTCAGCGGCGTGGACGCGATGATCGAGCGCGGCGTCGCGGACCCGCAGCGACTCGCCGTGATGGGCTGGAGCAACGGGGGATATCTGACAAACTGCATCATCACGCGGACGGATCGTTTCAAGGCGGCGTCGAGCGGCGCGGGCATCTTCGACATCGTGTTGCAGTGGATCGCCGAGGACACGCCGGGGCACGTCATCAACTTCATGCGGGGCTTCCCCTGGAACCAGGCCGACGTCATGCGCCGCTGCTCGCCGCTGTACCTGGCGGACAAGATCCGCACGCCGACGATCGTCCACGTCGGGGAAAACGACGAGCGCTGCCCGCCCGAGCACAGCCGCGGACTGCACCGGGCCCTGCATCAGTACCTGAAGGTTCCTTGTGAGCTGGTCGTATATCCGGGCGAGCCGCACGGGCTGACGAAGTACACGCACCGCAAGGCCAAGATGGAGTGGGACATCGCCTGGCTGGATCATTACGTCCTTGAGGCGTCGCGCGAAGACGCCGCGCCGGCGCCGACCGGTCCGATCGGATGGCGCTCGCCGGACTCGCCGCCGCAATCCTTCCCCGAGCCTGTGACGGGAGGCTGACGGCGGAGCGACCGGCGGCTGAAAGGCTGCTGCAAAGCTCCCGGTCAGGCAAGAACGCGGAACGCTTCCTTCCGGGCGCGGCTCGGTTCTCGAAACCTCATCTTCGTGGCGCGAACGCAGAGCGGCGCATGCCGGAGAATCTCCGATCGGTCCGACGGGCGGTTGACACGATCCCCCGGTTCGGAACGATACCCCGTCATGAGAGTGCGTCTTGCGTGTGCGGCGATGACCCTGAGCATCACCGCGGCGGGTTCGTTCGCCCTCGGGCAGAGCGACGCCGTCGGTGCGGCGTCCACAATCGACGCGGCGCCGACCGGGACTCCGCCCGAAGCGCTGCGTCAGCGGATCATCGAGCTGGGGCGCGACGAGGTGGATGACGCGGTCTTCCGGCGGGAGGTGGAGCGCCTGATCGGCGAGGAGATCGCGCCGACGGGGTGGGTCGAGCGCATTCGGGGCACGCTGTCAAATCCGTGGGTGATTTTCGGGTTCGCGGCGCAGGGCGTGTTCATGATGCGGTTCGTCGTGCAGTGGATCGCCAGCGAGCGGCGGAAGCGAAGTTATGTTCCGATCGCGTTCTGGTGGCTGTCGCTGGCGGGCGGGATCAGCCTGATGACGTACGCGTATCACCGGCGGGATCCGGTGTTTCTTTTCGGGCAGGCGCTGGGGTGCGTGATCTACGTGCGCAATCTGCTGCTGATCCGGCGGCGGGCGGAGGCGCATCGGGACGCGGTCGAGGAGCGGTCGGTTCGGTCGCGCGCGTCGCTCGACGACGACGCGATCCCGCGCGACGGCGCCGCTTCGTTGGAGGTCTCCGGCGGATGACGCGGTTGAACCAGGGGCGGATCGAGACCGGCGGCGCGGATTCCGCATCCCGCGCGGAGACGCGGGCGCCGGGCGCCGCCGCGCCGTCCGGCGGATCGCCCGCACTCTCGATCGTGATCCCCGCTTACGACGAGGCCGGCAACGTCGGTCCGCTGCTGGAGGAAGTGCGCCACGAGGCGGACGCGCTCGGGCGGTCCTACGAGATCGTCGTCGTCAACGACGGAAGCCGCGACGGGACGGATCGCGCGCTCGACGAGCTGGCCCGCCGCGACGCGAGAATCCGCGTCATTCACTTTGCGTCCAACTTCGGACAGACGGCGGCGCTGGCGGCGGGGCTGGAGGCGGCGGCGGGCGACGTCATCATCACGATGGACGGCGACCGTCAGAACGATCCGTCGGAGATGCGCCGTCTGATCGAGAAACTCGAGGAAGGCTACGCCTGCGTCAGCGGGTGGCGGCGGGACCGCCACGATGACGCTTTGCGGAGCTTCGCGTCCCGCGCCGCCAACCGGATGATCTCGAAGGCGACGAGTCTTCCGCTGCACGACTACGGTTGCACCCTGAAGGCCTACCGCCGGGACGCCCTGGATCCGAGCCAGCTTTACGGCGAGATGCACCGCTTTCTTCCGGTGTACGTCCGGGCGCGGGGCGGGGCGGTGGCGGAGATCGTCGTGCGCCACCGTCCGCGCGTCGTCGGCGTCAGCAAATACGGGTTCTCGCGCATCCCGCGCGTGCTGGCGGACTTGGCGCTGGTCCGGCTGCTCTTCAAGTACCGGACGCGCCCGTCGCATCTTTTTGCGAAGGTGGCGGGATATCTTGTTGCGGCCGGGGCGCTGGTCGGCGGATACGGCGTGGTTCGTGGGCTGGGGAAAGCGCCGATCCTGGATGTGCCGCTGTTGCTGGCGGCGGTGCTGGGCGTGGGGAGCCTGATCCTCGTAGGCATCGGGCTTTGCTGCGAACTCGTGATGCGCAATCACTTCTACGTCCTCGGACGCCGTCCGTGGCGCATCGCGAGGACGGTCAACCTTCCCGACGCCGCGGGCGCCGCATCAGCGCAAGTTCGGACCTCGCCAGCCGGGTCGGCACAAGGTGGGGCCGCTTTTTGAGAAGCCCGGGGTCCGGCTGCTCTCCGGGCGGCCGGTCGTTCCAGCCCGGCGTTCGCTTTATCCGATAAATCTCCGACGTTCCGCGCCTGGTATCCGCGCGGAACCGGGGGAGTCATGCAAAAGGTCTCGGATCGCCGGTCATCGCCGCCGATGCGGCGCATTCCGGTATGCGCGCCGGTCCTGGACGGACAGGAGCGTGCGTACGTCCTCAACGCGCTGGACAGCGGCTGGGTGTCCTCGCAGGGCGAGTACCTCGACCGGTTCGAGCAGGCGTGGGCGCAGGCGTGCGGCGCGGCGCACGGGGTGGCGTGCTGCAACGGGACGGCGGCGCTGCACCTGGCGCTGAAGGCGCTGGGCGTCGGGCCCGGCGACGAGGTGCTGATCCCGGCGTTCACGTTGGTCGCCTCGGCCAACATGATTCACCTCGCGGGGGCGAAACCCGTGCTGGTGGACGTCCGCCCGGATACCTGGTGCATCGACCCGCGGCGCATCCGGGAGAAGATCACGCCTCGGACGCGGGCGATCATGCCGGTGCATATGTACGGACACCCGTGCGACCTGGATCCGATCCTCGCCCTCGCCCGGGAGCGCGGGCTTTATGTCATCGAGGATGCGGCGCAGGCCCACGGCGCCACGTACCGCGGACGTCCGGTCGGCGGGTTCGGCGACGCGGCCTGCTTCAGCTTTTACGGGAACAAGATCATCACCTGCGGCGAAGGCGGGATGGTGCTGGCGCAGGACGCGGCGGTCGCGGAGCGGCTGAGATTGTTGCGGAATCAGGCGTTCGGACCGGTGCGCTTCGTTCATGACGAGATGGGTTTCAACTACCGTCTGACGAATCTTCAGGCGGCGATCGGACTGGCGCAGGTCGAGCGGATCGAGGAGAAGCTCGCCCGGAAGCGCGCGATCGCGGCGCGCTACGACGACCTGCTTTCGGATGTTCCCGGCGTGCGCCGACCGGTCGAGGTGAGCGGCTGCCGGAACGTGTACTGGATGTACGGCGTCGTGCTCGAAGAGGCGTTCGGTCGCTCGCGCGGCGAGGTGATGGCGGATCTGGCGGCGCACGGCGTGGAGACGCGCTCGTTCTTCATTCCGATGAATCAGCAGCCGGTCTTCGACGGACGCGACCCGCACCGGATCGACCTGCGCGGGCGTTACCCGGTCAGCGAGGAACTCGGCGCGCGCGGATTGTACCTGCCGTCCGGCGAGGGTCTGACGGAGGCGGAACAGGAGTACGTGGTGGAGCGGTTGCGGGCAAGTGCGGCGTAAGTGTCGCGTTGGCGCAGGATGACGGGGCCTCGAATGCGCATCGGCGTCTACCCGGTTTTGAAGCGGCACGACGGCGGGACATACCAGTACACCGTGGCGACGCTTGACGTGCTGCGCGACTGGAGCGTCGGCGCAATCGACGGGCTTCCGCCGTGCGATCACTCGTTCACGGTGTTCGCCCAGAACACGGAAGCGCCCGAGTTGCAGTCGCTGCCCCGCGGACGGTGGAGGGTCGTTTCGTTTCGGCCTCCCACGTCGCCTGCCGGCTCGGCGCCGGAGCACCGTCCTGACCCGGACCTCGTTCGGCCGCAGGGTGATATGCGTGCGTGGATGACGGCGTGCGGCGTCGGGATGATGGTGTATCCGTCGCCTCATCGCCTGTCGTTTGAAGCGGGTGTGCCCTACCTGATGCCGATCCACGACCTTCAGCACCGACTTCTGCCGCAGTTTCCAGAGGTGCGGATCGACGGGGAGTGGGAGCGACGCGAGTACCTGTTTCGCAACGGCGTGCGCCACGCCGAGATTCTGCTTGCGGACTCGGAGACGGGGCGCGAGGACATTCTGCGATGTTACGGCCGTTACGGGGCGACAAAGGAGCGGATTCATGTGGCGTCGTACTCGCCCGTCTGCACCGAGCCGCCGGTCGAAGCACGGTTGCGGTGCGGCGAGGTGCTGCAACGCCTGAACCTGCCTCCGCGGTATTTTTTTTACCCGGCGCAATTCTGGCCTCACAAGAATCACCTCCGGCTGATCGCAGCGCTGGCCGTGCTGGAGCGTGAGCACGGGATCCGCGCGCCTCTGGCGCTGACCGGCGCGGCGACCGGAAGCCTCCGCGAAGCCGCGTTGGCTGACGTGCGGCGCGCGGCGACCGAACTCAACGTGGCGGATCGGGTTCATCTGCCAGGATATGTGAGCGACGCCGACCTCGCGGCGTTGTACACGTCCGCGGCGGCGCTGGTCATGCCGACGTTCTTCGGGCCGACGAACCTCCCGGTGCTCGAAGCGTGGACGTTGGGCTGTCCGGTCGTCACATCGGACATCCGCGGGGTGCGCGAACAAGCGGGAGACGCGGCGCTTCTGGTAGATCCGCGCTCGGTCGAGTCGATCGCCGCCGGGCTTGAGCTTGTCTGGACGAACGACGCCGTGCGAGAGGCGCTGATCGCGCGCGGGCGCCAGCGCCTTCGCGTATTCACTCGAGATCAGTTTGCGCGGAGACTCGTGAACGCCGTGGAAGCCGCGGTCGAGCGCGTCGAGGCGCGGCGAATGAAGAATAACAGGGAGGAGGCGCTGTGCCTGGCCCGATGACGCCGCCGGTGGAGAAGATTGCCGCGGGGGGGCGGACGCTCGCCCTCATCGTACGTGGCGGGACGAGCCCCGACATGACCCGGTTCGTCACGCCGGCCGAAAGTGAACTGCAGGTCGGTTACGTCGTACGACCCGCCTCAGGCGCGATCCGCCCGCACCGCCACCGCCTTACCGACCGCCGGATCACCGGAACCGGCGAAGTTCTTTACGTGTTGAGGGGCCGGTGCGAGGCGGACTTCTACGACGGCGACCCCGAACCGATCGCAACGCGCGAACTCTGCACAGGGGATCTCCTTGTCCTGACCGGCGCCGGACACGGGTTTCGAATGTTGGAGGACACGACGTTTCTCGAAGTCAAGCAGGGGCCCTTTTCGGGAGACGGGGAGAAGGAGTTCATCACGTAGATGACCCTCGCAACGACCCACGCTTCCGCCGCCCTCGAGTCAGCGGCAAACCCGGAATTCAGGGAGGTCTACGCCGGGTTCTACGACGACCTTTACGCCGACAAGGACTACGCCGCCGAGGTGGACGTTCTGGACGGTCTGCTCCGCGCCTCAGAACCCGCGGTCCGACGCATCCTGGATCTGGGATGCGGCACAGGCGGACACGCGATTCCCCTGGCGTTGCGGGGGTATGACATACTCGGCGTGGACCGCGCTGAGCACATGCTGGCCGCGGCGCGACGGAAGGCGGCGTCGGCGGGCCTGCAAAGTGGTGTGCGCTGGCGCCAGGCGGACGTTCGGAACGTGCGCCTCGATGACATCTTCGACGGCGCTCTGATGATGTTCGCCGTGCTGGGTTATCAGACGACGGACGACGACGTGCGGGCCGCGCTGACCACCGGCCGAACACACCTGCGCAGGCACGGAATTCTTGCATTTGACGTCTGGTTCGGGCCGGCGGTCGAGCACGCGCCGCCGTGCGAGCGGGTCAAGACGTTTGTTCACCGGGGTCGAACGTATACGCGCCGGACGCGCCCGCAGACCGACCGGACTTCACGTGTCTGTACCGTGAATTTTGAGTTGACCGACGACGACGGAAACGTGATCGAGCGCGAAACTCATCGGATGCGGTACTTCTTCCCGGAAGAGCTGGATCGCTTCCTGCGCGCTTCGGGGTTCCACCTGGCGCGAATGACCGCGTTCCCTGATCTGAACCTGCCCGTCTCCCGGGATTCCTGGAATGTGCTGGTCTCCGCGCAGGCCGTTTGAGGCCGAGGTCGCGGACGCCCTTCCCTCACAGCATCATCCGCTCGATGAAGCCGGTGTCCATCTGGCCCTCGATGAAGCGTTCGTGCTCGAGGATGCGCAGGTGGAAGGGGATCGTCGTCTTGATCGGTTCGATGACGAACTCGCGCAGGGCGCGTTGCATGCAGCGGATCGCGTCGAGGCGGGTCGGCTGATGCACGATCACCTTGGCGACCAGCGAGTCGTAGAACGGCGAGATGCGGTAGCCCTGGAAGGCGTGGGTGTCGACGCGGACGCCGTGGCCTCCGGGCGGGCGGAACTTCTCGATCAGTCCCGCGCAGGGGCGGAAGTTGTAGGACGGATCCTCGGCGTTGACGCGACACTCGATCACGTGTCCGTGCGGGACGAGCGTCCGCTGCGTCAGGGCGAGCGGTTCACCCGCGGCGACGCGGATCTGCTCCTTGATGAGGTCGGCGTCGGTGAGCATCTCGGTGACGGGGTGCTCGACCTGAATGCGCGTGTTGACCTCGATGAAGTAGAACTGCTTCTTCGCGTCGACGAGGAACTCGACGGTGCATGCGGTCGAGTACTTCGCCGTTTTCGCGAGGCGGACGGCGGCGTCGCACAGGTGCCGCCGGGTGCGGGCGTCGATCGCCGGCGACGGCGATTCCTCGATCAGCTTCTGATGCCGGCGCTGCGACGAGCAGTCGCGCTCGAAAAGATGAATGACGTGCCCCTGCGTGTCGGCGAGAATCTGCACCTCGACGTGCCGGGGCTGCTCGATGAACTTCTCGAGGTAGATCGCGTCGTTGTTGAAGGCGGCCTTCGCCTCCTGACGCGCCTGCTTGACCAGCGGGTGCAGCTCGGTCCGGTCGCGGACGATGCGCATGCCGCGCCCGCCGCCGCCGGCGGAAGCCTTGATCATGATCGGGAACCCGATCTTCTCCGCCATCGCGGTGAGGTCTTCGTCGGATTCGATGACGCCCTCGGAGCCCGGAACGACGGGAACCTTCGCCTTCCTGGCGATTTCACGGGCGGTCGCCTTGTCGCCGAGCATGCGCATCGCGTCGGCGCTGGGACCGATGAAGGCGAGGTTGCACTCGCGGCACATGTCGGCGAACTGGGCGTTCTCGGCGAGAAACCCGTAACCGGGGTGGATCGCGTCGGCGCCGCTGACCTCGGCGGCGGCGATCAGGCGGTCCGGGCGAAGATAGCTTTCCCGAGGCGTGTTGCCGCCGATGCAGATCGCCTGATCGGCGAGCGCGAGGTAGACGGCGTCGCGGTCGGCCTCGGAGAACACGGCGACCGTCTCAATGCTCATCTCCCGGCACGCGCGAAGGACTCGCAGGGCGATCTCTCCGCGGTTGGCGATGAGGATGCGTTTGAACATGACGGTTACGGGCGGTCAGGGCCGGCGCACGCCGAAAAGCGGCTGGCCGTATTCGACGGCCTGCTCGTTGGCGACGTAGATCTTCTCGACGATCCCGTGCGTCTCCGCCTTGATTTCGTTGAAGACCTTCATCGCCTCGATAATGCACACGACGGTGTCCGGGTGGATCTCCTGTCCCACCTTGATGAAGGCGGGCGCGCCGGGCGTCGGCGAGGCGTAGAACTTGCCCACCATCGGGGAGGTGATGCGGGTCAGCGCGTCGTCCTGCGCTGCGGTCGCGGTTGCGGCGGGCGGCGCGACGGCGGCGGTCGCCGTCATCGGAACCGCATGCATCATCGCCGACGGATGAGTCGCCACCGGAGCGCCGGACGCCGGGCCCGGGCGCCGCAGAACGAGTTCCTCCTCGCCGTGCCGGATCGTGACCTCCATCAGATCGTTGGCCACCATCATTTCGACGAGTTGTCGTATCCGTTCTATCTCGTCCAAGATAAAGCGCCTCCCTCGGTCGCCCTCGGTCCGGGTCTGACAGCGACGCGCCGGACGCGTCGAGAGCGCGAGTCCGCGGCTCACCGCAGCATTGCATCTTCAATCCGCTTGCCCAGACTCGTCAGTATCCGCGCCCCGCGCGGCGCGACCAGCACGTCGTCCTCGATCCGCACGCCGCCGACCCCCGGCAGATACACGCCGGGTTCGATCGTCACGACCATCCCCGCCTGCATCGGGGCGTCGGAACGCCAACTCACCGAAGGCGGTTCGTGAACGTCCAGCCCCAGCCCGTGCCCCAGGCCGTGCGTGAAACGCTTTCCGAAGCCTTCGCGCACGAGGTGTTTGCGCGCCACCGCGTCCACGTCGCACATCCGCGCCTCCGGTCGGACCGCGTCGATCGCCTGCATCTGCGCGGCCAGGACCGCCTCGTACACCTTCCGCAGGCGGGCGGAGACGCTACCGATGAAAATCATGCGGGTCAAGTCGCTGCAATATCCCTCCCAGCGGGCGCCCCAGTCGACGAGGATCGCGCTGCCTTCGCGCACTTTCCTGAGACCGGGACGGGCGTGCGGCAGCGCCGCGTTCGGACCTTCGGCGATGATCGTCGAGAACGCGGGCTTGTGCGATCCGCGGCGCTTCATCTCGTACTCGAGGCGGGCGGCAAGCTCCAGCTCCGTCTGCCCCGTGCGGACGGACTTGCGCAGGGCGGTGAACGCCTCCTCGGCGATCGAGACGGCGCGCCTCGTGCAGCGCAGATCCTCCGCGTCCTTCAGCAGCCGCATCGGGCCGACGATCGGCGGCGCGGAAACCAGCGCGGTCGGGCGGCAGAATTTCTTCAGCTCGGCCAGCGCGCCGACGTTCAAGCCGTCCGGTTGAACTCCGATCCTGCGAAGGCGCAGGGCGGCGCATGCCCGGGCGATCTCCTGATTCAGCGTTCCCTTGCGCATCCAGACCCGGGCCCAGCGCACCTCACGCCGGGCTTCGGACTCAAAGCGGCGGTCGGTGAGGATGTGCGTCTTCCCGGGGAGAATCAGCGCGGCGGAGTCCTCGCCCGTGTATCCGGTCAGGTAGAAAAGATCGGCGTCGCGGGTCACCAGCAGGGCGGCGACGCCTTCCTGTCGCATCCGCGCCCGACAGCGGGCAAGTCGGTCCGCGATGTGCGCGGGCATCCGGGTTCGGCTCAAGCCAGGCTCCTTGCAAGTGCGTCGTTCGAGGGAGCGGTCAGGCCCGCTCGACGGAGAATCTTCGGGCGACATCGAACCCGTGTCAAAGCGGAGGATCGACACGCGGCGAAGGCGGAGTCACAGGGCGATCAACGTCTCGTCCAGTTCCGCGGGCAGCGCCTCCAGCAGCGACACGACGCGCGGGTTGGCGTCAAGCCCGAGGTCCGAGACGACGTCGGAGTTCAGCAGGTCATAAGGCTGGTAGGGAGCGAACTCGAGCAGGGCGAGGATCATGTCGGTCAGGATGAGCGCCCGGCGCTCGACGGCGAGCGGATCGGCGTCGTCGGGACGGGCATGATGCGCGCGGATGATCGCGGACAGGTTCTTCGGAAGCTTCCACGCCGTGGCGAGCAGTTCACCCAGCTCCTGATGCGCGAGTTCGCAGAGGTGCTCGAACTCGTCGTCGGTCACGCGCACCTTCATCTTCGCCTCCTCCGCCGACACGATGCGCAGGACGAGGACGTTGCCGATGTCGTGCAGCAGACCGGCGAGGAAGGCGTCGTCCGGATCGCGTCCGAGGAGGGGCGCAAGCCCGTGCATGATCCACGCCCCGGCCTGCGCGCGACGCCAGAGCGTCTGCGCCCGCCGGGGATTTCCCGCGCGGGACTCGAACATCGCCGCCTGAAGCGCCTGATGCATCATCAACGTGCGCAGCGCCCGCGTGCCGAGGCGCGTGACGGCGGTGCGGATCGAGGTGATCTCGGACTCGCCGCGGTAAAACGGCGAGTTGATCGTCCGCAGGATCGCGGCGGTCAGCACCGGGTCGTCGGAGATCAGCCGGGCCACCTCCGCGAAATCGCAATGCGGGTGACGCAGTTCCTTGAGCACTTGATCCGGGGAAGCCGGCATCGCCGGCAGCGTCAGATCATGTCCGTCGAAATGCGACGCGAGGATGTTTTCGAGAAACCGGACCTCGGGCGAGGGGTTCTCGCACCGCGACGGAACAGGCGCCGTCAGCGCGGGCGGTTCCGGCGACCACCACGCCGCCGTCGGGGCCTCGGGTTCCAGGACGGCGACGCCGCCTTCCGCGCTGCGCGCAGGTCCGGGCGGCGCGGCGTGGCTTGCGCCGCCGACTCCCAGCGCCGTCAGAAACCAGTCCCAGAACGCCACGACGTTTCTCCAGAATCACGGGATAGGCCTCGGATCGAGACCGACCGCCGAAACGGCAACCGGCGATTCCGGTCAGGCCGCGCTCAGCGCCTGCCAGACCAGGACGAAGATGCTCGTGACGCTCATGGCGCCGACGATGCACGCCGCCGACGCCTCGGCGAACTCCCGACGTCCGCGGCGCCCGTTGTCCGCGACGTTGCGCCCGACCCGGATCATCGCACACCAGCAGAGGCTCGCCTGGACGACGCCGTAAATCTGCGACAGCAGCACCAGCGCGACCGCCGGCCCGAGCGCGGCGGGGTCCGCCAGACCGCGCAACACCATCACGGCGCCCGCCAGCGTGCCGAACAAACCGCACATCAGCGACGCCGTCGCGGCGAAGCGCAGGAAATCCCGCGCCGACTCCGCATCCCGCGTCGAAGGTTCCGCGGAGGCAAGATACGAGAACGTATCAATGAAGCCTCGAGCGCCGAACGCCAGCAACAACAGCGTGAGCGTCCCGCCGGCGGTGAGGATCAAGCTCGTAACATCAAAAAGGGCCGAGAGGATCTCAACCGACGGATGTCCGATCGCCAGGCTCAGGAAGAGGAAGCAGACCGCGGCGAGGGTAATCACCGTGGCGACGGGGCGGCGGGAGCGGACGTCGCCCCGCGCGGGTCCGGAAAGGCTCGAACTCAACGGCGTCATGCAGGCGGCTCCTCTGGTGGATCGCTTCGATCCGCCGCATCGGGCGGATGCCTCAAGGGTTCATCGACCGGCTGGGAACCGGGGTTGATGCCGCGCGGGCAGGAGTCCGACGGGGATGGCGCCTTGAACCGAGGCTTCAAGCGTGCGCGTCGTCCCCGCGGCAGGAATTGCGCGTCACCGCAGGTTTCGGGAAACCCGGTTGCGTGGATCCGGCGCGGATCGCGGGGCGGAGGGAGCGCGCCCCGTCAATCTCCGTCGGCAGGTTCGCCCGTCCCCACGACGATTCCAGCTGCTTTTGCGTCGCGGTCGCTGACACAGGTGATGCGCGGCAGCGACGTTCCGTCCGGGTTCGCGTTTCCGCCGCCGAGAATCGCGGCGATCCGGCGGTCGCCTTCGTCGCGCGCGGCGTCGGTCAACTTCCGCGCGGAGCGGACGATGACGCGAATCTCGTGATACGGAACCCCGCGCAATTTCTGCGGAATCCCAGGGTCGGAAAGCTCCTCGGCGCGGAGGTACCCGATCGAGGTCCAGCGCGGCTCCACGCGGCGCAGCATCTGCATCTGATGGAGCACGACGGGGCTGAGCACCGCGCCCGGCGTGGGGGCGATATGCACGGTGACGGGGCGGTCCTTGTACGTTGTGAGGGCGTCGACCCACCAGAAATCATCAAACCAGCTTGCGAGTTCACCGTCCGGGGCGGTGGCTTCGAGGATCAGTTCGACCGGACCGGCGTTCGGTCCGCCTTCGATCCGTCCCGTCCCTCCCCAGGGGATCGTTCGTTTGAGGACTTCGACGGGGACCGTCCGCGCCCGCACGGTGCGTTTTCGTGTGCTGGTTTCCGTGGTCACATTCATTCGACAACTCCGCGAGGCGCGAAGGGCGATCGCGCATCCTGTGCCTTATCGGAAGCAAGGCGAATTCGGCTTGACCGCGGTTGCGACCAACCCCCTGAAGAACGAATATCCAGCCGGTCGCAGCGTTGTGCAGGGGCGGGGCGAAATGCCCGATGGGCAGATTGCTCGGGTTGGCGGGGGTCGATCCCGGATAGGCACGAAGATCTTCAGGAGTTGGATGAGGTTCTTTAACATGCTTAATTACAAAAGATTATGCGCAATCGTCGCGGTGGCGGCCCTGGTCGGTGTTTTCCTCCTGGGCGGCAGACCCGCAGGGGCGGAACCTCAGATTCAGGACACCCCCTCAGACCGAAGTCATGCCCGTCTTGCGGGGCTGGGGTACCTGTCGGCCGCGGGACCGACCCTCGGGGCGAAAGCCGGCGACCTTCCGGCGGACCTGACGACCCCCGGAAAACCACGCCTGGAGGGCAAGCCTTTCTGGGATGGGAAGAAACGCAACCTCATCATCATGACGCTCGACACGACTCGCGCTGACCACATCAGCGCCTACGGCGTACATCCGGACCTGACGCCGCACATCGACAAGCTGGCCGCCACGGGGACGCTGTTTCTGAACGGCATGAGCCAGACGAACCAGACCAACCCGAGTCATATGACGGTCATGACCGGTCTGATGGGCATCGAACACGGGATTCTGGACAACGAGCAGCAGATCGAACGCGACGTGGACATGCTGCCGGCGGCGTTCAAGCGCGCGGGGTATCGCACCGCCGGGTTTCCCTCGTCGTCGCATGTGTCCGCGTGGCTGGGCTGGAAAGGGTTTGATCACATTTACGACGTCGCTCCGGATCCGAAGACGTACCTGTCGGCGGAGGAAGTGACGGATCGCACGCTGGAGTGGCTGGGCAAGAACGAGACCGAGCCGTTCTTCATCTGGGTTCATTACTGGGATCCGCACGCCCCTTATGCGCCGCCGAAGAACCTGCTGAGCAAGTATTATGAGGGCAATCCGAAGGCGCCCGGCAAGGACGAAATCCGCAAACACCCGAGCATCCAGAAAAGCAAGTGGCTGACCGGCGTGACGGACCTCGAGTATCCGATGGCGCTGTACAAGGCCGAGGTGCATTACACGGACATTCACATCGGGCGGTTGCTCAAGCACCTCGACGAGAAGGGGTTGTCGGAGACGACGGGGATCGTGCTCGTCGGCGACCACGGCGAGAACCTCGGCGAGCACGAGATGTACTTCAATCATTATTTCACGTTCGAGCCGTCGCTGCGCGTGCCTTTCATCATGCGCATGCCGGGGTTGAAGGCGGGGGTGAAGGTCTCGGAGCGCGTGACGCAACTCGACATCGCCCCGACGATCGCGGAGCTTTACGGGATCGAGTTCAAGAATCCGCTGCGCGGCGTCAGCCTCGCGTCGGCGATGAAGGGCGAGAAGGACGCGGCGCTGTCCGCGCGGCAGGTGTTCGTCCACGAGCACGGCAACAACCGCCAGATCGTCATCCGCGACGGCGACATCAAGGTCATTTACAGCATCACGCCGTTCAAGACGCACCCGCCGCTGCACGTCGAGGCGGGCGAGGTCTGGGTCTACGATCTTTCGCGCGACCCGACGGAGTCGAAGAATCTCGCCGAGATCCGAAGCGACCTTGTCGAGAAGTACCGGCCTTATGTTCAGAAGTGGTTCGACCTGAAGGGCACGGGGAGCATGAGCGAGGACGAGGACGCCCGCCCGAACCTCACGCCCGCCCAGAAGAAGGCGCTGGAAGGGCTGGGTTACATGGACGACCCGGACGAGGAGGAGGACGAGACTCCCGCGAAGGGCAAGGGCAAGGCTCCCGCGAAGAAGGGCGCCGAGGATCCGGACGATCCGGATGAGGGCGAGCCGAAGCCGTCGGACGCCAAGAAGAAGCCGAAGAAGGATGAGTAGACGGTGTTTCCACGACTCCGGGCGCGATCGCGCGGGCGCCTCCTCGCGCGCTTGATGATCGGCGCGCCGCGCGCGACGATGCGTTCCGCGCCGGGAGGACGCTCCGGGACGGGAACCCGGGCGTCGCCGCGCGGATGCACATGCCGCACGATCATCGCATTCTCGTGCTCGATCACCTCGACGACGACGCGCTGCGGCGTCTCGGCGCCGCGGGCGAAATCCTCCGCGCGGACCCGGCGACCGATGACGAACTGCATCGCCTGCTGTCGGACGCGGACGCGGTGATCCTCCGGACGCGCACGCGTCTGACCCGCGCCGCGCTTGCCGTCGCCGGGCGTCTGAAGGTGATCGGCCGCGCGGGCGCGGGCGTGGACAACATCGACGTGGCGGCGGCGGTGGAGCGCGGAATCCTCGTCGTGAACACGCCGGACGCCGCAACGGACGCCGTCGCGGACCTGACCGTCGGTCTCATGATTTCCCTGCTGCGCCGGATTCACGAAGGCGACGCGGAGATTCGACGGGGGCGTTATGCCGAGGCGCGCTCGCGGTCGCCGGGGCGTGAGCTGCACGAGCTGACCCTGGGGGTGGTGGGGATGGGTCGCGCGGGGACGGCCGTCGGACGGCGCTGCCGCCTCGGGTTCGGGACGCGCGTGCTTTTCACGGATCTCCGTGAGATCGGGTGGTTGCCTTTTGCGGCGCAAGCGGTCGGGCTTGAGCAATTGCTGGCGGAGTCGGACGTGGTGTCGCTGCACGTACCGCTGAATCCGACGACCCGGCGTCTGATGAACGAACGCGCGCTGTCCCGGCTGCGATCCTCCGCAATGCTCATTAACACGTCGCGCGGGGAGGTCGTTGACCCTGAGGCTGTGGCGTCGGCCCTGGAATCCGGGCGTCTCGCCGGGTACGCGGCGGATGTGCTGGACATCGAGCCTCCGGCGCCGGATCACCCTTTGCTTCACGCTCCGAATGTCCTGCTGACGCCGCATGTCGGCGCGCGGACGCGGTCCGCCCAGGCCCGCATGAGCGACGTGGCGGATGACGTGGCGCGTGTTCTTGCCGGCGAGGCGCCGCGGTTCCCGGTGGAGGCGTAAACGATCGGGCGGTCGCCGGCGGCGGGGTTCGGGAGGTTCTTCAAGCGCCGGCGCGGGGGTTGTGCGGACCTGTCGGTCCGGCGGCGGCCTCCGGTATAATCCGACCCGGTTGCGGGAGCTTCGTGTCGCGCGCGGTTCGACCTGCTGAAGGGGGTCGCCAGCGCCGTTGTGCGGCCCGCCTCCGGTGCGCAAACCCGCCTCGAACAGGAGAGTCAGCATGAACCGGATTTTTGCAATTACGAACTGCTGCAACCCTCGTTTGAAGGGTTCGACGGACCCGCTTTCTTGCGGGCGCGACTCGGTTAAGAGACCGCGTCTCGATCTCGCCGCACGGGTCGTGGTCTGCCTGATTGCGAGCCTGCCGAGGGTGCAAGCGGCGCAGGAAGGCGAAGGCGCGTCGGTCCTGAACGAGGCGTGGGTGAAATCGCTGTCGTGGCGGTGCATCGGTCCGGCAAACATGGGCGGGCGCATCACCGCGCTCGCCGTGTACGAGGCCGATCCGTCGATCTGGTACGTCGCGACCGCCAGCGGGGGGCTGCTCAAGACGGTCAACAACGGGGTGACGTTCGAGCACCAGTTCGACCACGAGAACACGGTGTCGATCGGAGACGCAGCCGTCTTTCAGGGAAACGCCGACATCGTCTGGGTGGGGACGGGGGAGGCGAACCCGCGTAACAGCGTTTCCTGGGGCGACGGCGTCTACCGCTCGACGGACGGCGGCAAGACGTGGGCGCATTGCGGGTTGAAGGGCAGTTTTCAGATCGGGCAGATCGCGCTGCACCCGACGAACCCGGACGTGGCGTATGTCGGAGCGCTCGGCCGGTTGTGGGGGCCGAACGAGGAGCGCGGGTTGTTCAAGACCGTCGACGGCGGCAAGACCTGGGAGAAGGTGCTTTACCTCGACGAGCGGACGGGGGTCATCGACGTGCAGCTTAAGCCCGGTGAACCGGACACGCTGCTGGCGGCGACGTACGAGCGGAAGCGCGACGCCTTCGACGGAAACGATCCGGCGGTGAAGATCGCGCCCGGAAGCGGACTTTATCGAAGCACGGACGGCGGTCGCAACTGGGTGAAGGTGACGAGGGGGCTGCCGACGTGCCATCTCGGTCGGATCGGCGTCGAATACTACCGGAAGAATCCGAACGTTGTTTATCTGGTGCTGGAGTCGGAGCGGATCGGGAAGGAGCCGGCGAACGCCGCGTATTTCGGGGTCCGCGGGGAGGACGCGAACGTCGGGGCGCGCCTGACGGAGGTGACGAAGGAGGGACCGGCGGACCGGGCCGGGCTTCTTGTCGGCGACGTGGTGCTGGCGGTGGATGACGAAACGATCCACAGCTACGACGACCTCAACCGCACGATCCGTCGGCGCCTGGCGGGGGAGCAGGTGCGGATCGAGGTTTCACGGGAGCGCAAGAGCATTTTTCTGGATGCCACGTTCGGGGAGCGTCCCGGCGCGGCGCCGGCGGCGGAGGGCGCGCCGCGGGGTCCGCAGAGCGCCTCGGCGACGGCGCCGTTCAGCTCGGGACTCGGCGGTCAGCGCGAGAACGTTCACGACCAGCAGGGTCCGGAGGGACACGAGTTCGGCGGCGTGTACCGCTCGACGGACGGCGGGGAGTCGTGGACGCGCATCAACAGCGTCAACCCGCGTCCGATGTATTTCAGCGAGATCCGCGTCGACCCGAGCGACAGCAATTACGTGTACGTGCTGGGGATTTCGCTGTACCGGTCGAAGGACAGCGGGACGACGTTCACGGCGGACGGCGGGAACGGCGCGCATCCGGATCATCACGCGTTGTGGATCGACCCGCGCGACGGGCGGCATCAGATTCTCGGCAACGACGGCGGCATTTACGTCACGCACGACCGGCAGGATCACTGGGACCACCTGAACAACACGGCGATCGGTCAGTTCTACCACGTCGCGACGGACCCGAACCGGGATTACATGGTTTACGGCGGGCTGCAGGACAACGGAAGCTGGGGCGGACCGAGCCGGTCGCGCTCGGGGCGCGGACCGATCAACCAGGACTGGATCAACATCGGGGGCGGCGACGGGTTCGTGTGCCTCGTCGATCCGACGGACGCCGACCAGGTGTACTTCGAGAGCCAGAACGGCGGGATGGGGCGGATCAACCTGCGCACCGGCGAGCGCGGATTCATCCGTCCGCCGGCGGATCGCGGCGTGCGCTACCGGTGGAACTGGAGGACGCCGATGATCCTCTCACATCACAATTCCGAGATTCTTTATGCGGCGGGCAATTACGTCTTCCGGTCGCTGAAGAAGGGCGACGCGATGAAGCGCATTTCGCCGCAGATCACGCGGACGGATCAGGGCAGCGCGACGACGCTGGCCGAGTCGAAGTTCGATCCCGACGTGTTGTATGTCGGGACGGACGACGGAGCGCTGTGGGTGACGACCCGCGGAGGGCATCAGTGGACGGCGCTGACGGACTTCCCGAAGGAACAGGCGCCCGCGGGCGCGGCGGATCGTTCGGTCCTTGAGACGACGGCGCGCAGCGTTGCGGAGTCGGCGTCGTCCGCGGCGTCAGCGATCCTCAAGGCCGCGGCGCAGATCGCGGAGAACCCGCCTGCCGCGCGGCAGAATGAACCCGGCTCGCCGCCGTCGCCGCCCGCCCAGCCGCCTTCGGAACCCCCGCGCGCGGAGGGAGTCCCGCCGGGCGAGGGCGGACGTGCGCCGGGTCGCGGCGGGTTGGCCGCAATGCTCCAGCGGATGGACGCCGACGGCGACGGAAAGATCACGAAGGATGAGGTTCCGGAGCGGATGCAGGGGATGTTCGAGCGTCTTGACGCGGACCGCGACGGAGCGATCTCGCAGGAGGAGATACAGCGAGCGGGCGAGCGTACACGCACGGAAGGCGGCGCGCCGGGGCGAGGCGGACCTCCGCCGCGCGACGGTTCGGGCGATCCGCCGCCGGGCGCGCCTCCCGTCTCGCACGGACCGTCGTCTCAAGAGGCGCCGGCGGTTCCGACGGAAGCCGGAAAAGACACGGGCGCCGGGGCTGCGGCCCTGGTTGGCACGTGGTCGGGACAGTTGATCAGCGATCAGATGCCCGCGGGCGCCGGAGCGTTCACGCTGACGTTCAAGGTCGACGCGGCGGGGGCGCTGTCAGGGGTTGTTGCGTCGCAGATGGGCGAGAGCGACATGCTGGACATCAAGTTTGATCCGTCCGGCGGAAGGCTGACCTTCGCGGCGCAGCGCGGCGGAGCGTCGTTCGACTTCGAGGCGGACGTCAAGGGCGGGCGCATGAGCGGGCGGTTCGTGGCGGAGGGCGGCGTGTTCGAGATGGACTTCGAGGCGACGCGCAAGGCGGTGCAGACGCCAACCGGCGTGGGTTCCGCGGCGCAAGCGTCTGCCGCGCCGGCGAGCGCCGCGCCGAACGCGACGCTTTCGCCGACGGCGCCAGAAATAAGTGCGGCGGCATCAGGCGCGGCGAGCGAAGGAGCGATGACGTCGGAGGCGGCGTCTTCAACCTCCGCCGGGACGAACCTGAACACGCTGCTGCCCGGAGCGCGGTGGGTCAGCAGTCTTGAGACTTCGCGATTCAAAGCCGGTCGCGTGTACGTCACGTTCGACGGACACCGGTCGGACGATGACGAGCCTTATGTGTTCCTGTCGGAGGATGAAGGCCTGTCGTGGACGTCAATCCGGGGGAACCTGCCGACCTCAGCAGGATCGACGCGCGTCATCCGCGAGGACGTGGTCAACGAGGATATCCTTTATCTGGGGACGGAGTTCGGCGCGTACGTCAGCGTTGATCGCGGCGGAAGCTGGACGAGGCTTAACACGAACCTGCCGACCGTGGCGGTGCATGAGTTCGCAATCCACCCGACGGCCGGCGAAGTCGTCGCGGCGACGCACGGGCGCAGCCTCTGGATCCTCGACGTGACGCCGATCCGGCAGATGACGCGCAAGACGATCACGGCGGACGCACACTTGTTCAAGCCGAACAACCGGATTTACTGGAGACCGGAGCCCAGCCGCGGGGACTCCGGCGCGCGCCGCTTTGTCGGGGAGAATCCGAACGATCAGGCGGAGATTTTCTACCTGCTGCGTGAACCCGCGCAGCGCGTCAGCCTCGAAATTCAGGATCTTTCCGGCGAGTTGATCCGCGCGCTGGAGCCGAAGCGCGAGGCCGGTCTGCACCGGGTGACGTGGGATTTGCGCCGGACTCCGCCGGAAGCGCCTTCGGGCGGCGGTCCGCCGGGTCAGGGGCGTTTTCGCGGAGGGGCGTCGCTCGTTCCGTCGGGCAGTTACGTGATCGCCCTGAAAGTGGACGGGAAGACGCTGACCGAGCGGCTCGAAGTTCAGACCGACCCGGAGTATCCGGATTACCGTCCGTGGGAGCGCGGCGGAACCGGAGCGGAAGATGAATTCGCGGAGCTTGAGGGCGCCGACGGAACGCAGGCCGACGATCGCGGACCGGAACTCTGATCGCCCCTGAAGCGCAAGAACCTGTCGGGACGTCTGTGAGGGGGGTGAAGACGGCGCGGGGGGGCGGTATATACCGGGTTTCCAGTTTTAAGGAGATTCGGTATGCGTACTCGTCGGTCGGCGTTGATTCTCTCCGGTCTGCTTCCGTTTCTTCCGTGCGGCTGTGCGATGGCGCAGTCGTCGGTGACGCAGGAGGGCACGCGTCCTCACGGAGGGATGCTGCGGTATCCGGACGTGAGCGCGACGCATGTTGCGTTCGTTTACGCCAACGATATCTGGCTGGTGCCGCGCGACGGGGGCGTTGCGACGCCGCTGGCGAGCCCGCCGGGTCAGGAGGCGTTTCCGCGGTTCAGCCCGGACGGAAAGCAGCTTGCGTTTCTCGGCAATTACGAGGGGAATCCCGACTTGTACGTCCTGCCGGTGACGGGGGGCGTGGCGGCGCGCGTCACGCATCACCCGTCGGCGGAGTTGCTGACGGACTGGACCGCGGAGGGGCGTCTTCTTTATTTCGCCAGCGGACTGGGAGGTCTGACGCGGCAGACGCAGCTTTTCACGGTCGCCCCGGCGGGCGGGCTGCCGGCGCAGGTTCCCGTGCCTTACGGGGCAAACGGCGCGATCAGCGCGGACGGGACGTGGCTGGCGTACACACCGCATTCGATCGACATGCGGACGTGGAAGCGCTACCGGGGGGGGATGGCGACCGACCTCTGGTTGTTCAACCTGAAGGACCGGTCCTCGCGGCGGATCACGGACTGGGAGGGCACGGACACGCTGCCGATGTGGCACGGCGACACCGTGTACTACCTGTGCGACGCGGGAGAGAATCACAAGCTCAACCTCTGGGCCTACCGCGTGTCCGACGGACAGCGCCGCCAAGTCACGAATCTCGACACTTTCGACTGCCGCTGGCCCGCGATGGGACCGGGGCCGGACGGCAAGGGCGAGATCGTCTTCCAGCACGGGTCGAACCTGATGCTGCTCGATCTGGCGACGGAAAAGACTCGGACCGTCGAGGTCGTCATTCCGGGGGATCGTCCGAAGATCCGGTCCAAGGCGGTCGATCCGCTGGACAACCTGGGCGGGTCGGACCTCTCGGCGACGGGCAAGCGGGTCGTGATCGAAGCGCGGGGGGATCTTTTCACCGCCCCGGCGCTGGAGGGATCGACGCGCAGCCTGACGCGAACGAGCGGCGCGGCGGAGCGGGATCCGAGCTGGAGTCCGGACGGGCGCTGGATCGCGTACTTTTCCGACGCGACCGGGGAGTACGAGCTTCATGTCACGCGCGCGGACGGCAAGGGGGAGACGCGGCAACTGACGCGCGACAGCCGGACATTCTACTACAACCCGCGCTGGTCGCCGGATTCGAAGTGGATTGTGACGAACGACAAGGCCGGCGTCTCGCGGCTGCACCACGTCGAGACGGGCGAGACGAAGGTGCTCGACGTGGATCCGTGGACGGGAGCTCCGGGCATGAGCTGGTCGCACGACAGCGGCTGGATCACGTGGGCGCGCGGGACGGAGACGAATACGAACGGCGCGATCTTCCTGCACCACGTGGCGACGGGCGAGACGCACCAGGTCACCCGCGGGATGTTCAACGATTCCGCGCCGACCTTCGATCGCAAGGGCGACTACCTCTACTTCGCCAGCAACCGTGAGTTCACCCGCCCGACGTACGAGGACGTCGGGACGACGTTCATCTACGCGGACACCGACCGCCTCGTCCTCGTCCCGCTCCGCAAGGATGTGAAGTCGCCGTATCTGGCGAAAAGCGACGAGGAGGAGCCGAAGAAAGAAGGCGAGAAGGGCGACGACGAGAAGAAGGAAGGCGAGGAGAAAAAGGACGGCGAGGAAAAGAAGGACGACGACGCCGATGAAGGCGACAAACCCGCCGACGCGGACAAGCCCGCCGAAGGATCCGGCGACGCCGCGGACGGCGACGCGCAGGAGTCGGGCGACAAGCCTGCCGACGACGGCAAGGACGAGCCGAAGGAGGACAAGGATGCGAAGAAGGGCGAGGAGAAGAAGCCCGTCACGATCGACATCGAGGGCTTCGAGCGCCGGGCGATCCTTTTGCCCGTCGATCGCGGACAGTTTTTCGGTTTGATGGTGTCGGAAAAGGGTCACCTCGTTTACGGCCGGGCGCGGGCCCGCGGCGCGGACGACGGTCCGGGCGGCGGGGTCTTGCTGAAGATCCTCGACGCGATCGCGGAGAAGAAGGACGACCGGAAGGAGAAGACGATCGCGGACGGCGTCGCCGGTTTCGGGCTGTCCGCCGACGGAAAGAAGCTCCTCGTCGTCAAACCCGGCGGCCGCCAGATGTACGTGGTCGAACCGGCGGCGGATCAGAAGCTGGAGAAGGCCGTCCCGCTCGACGGTCTTCGGATGAACGTCGAGCCGCGCGAGGAGTGGCGGCAGATCTTCATCGAGGCGTGGCGCGTGCAGCGCGACTTCTTCTACGACCCGCACATGCACGGCGTGGACTGGAGCGAAGTCCGCGATCGCTACCTGAAGATGCTGGAGGACTGCACGTCTCGAGAGGACGTGACCTACGTCATCGGCGAGATGATCTCCGAGTTGAACGTCGGTCATGCGTACGCCCGCGGCGGCGGCGACGTCGAGCAGGGTCCGAGCGTCTCGGTCGGAATGCTGGGGTGCGACTTCGAGCGGGTCACGGATCCGCAGGCGGGTGCGGTTTACCGGATCGCCCGTATTCTGGAGGGCGCGGCGTGGGATCTGGACGCCCGCGGTCCGCTCAGCGAACCCGGCGTCAACGTCAGGGAGGGCGACTTCCTGCTGGCCGTCAACGGCGTCCCGCTCGACGCCGCGAAGGATCCGTGGGCGGCGTTTCAGGGGCTGGCGGGCAAGACGGTGACGCTCACCGTCTCCGACAAGGCGGTGATCGACGACGACGCCCGTGAAGCGGTGGTCACGCTGCTTTCCAGCGACACGAATCTGCGCTACCGGGCGTGGATCGAACGCAACCGGCAATACGTCGCGGACAAGACCGACGGTCGCGTCGGGTACCTTTACGTCCCCAACACCGGGATCGACGGGCAGAACGACCTTTTCCGGCAATTCTACGGCCAGCGCGACAAGGCCGCGCTGATCATCGACGAGCGCTGGAACGGCGGCGGGCAGATCCCGACGCGGTTCATCGAGCTGCTCAACCGGCCGGCGACGAATTACTGGGCGCGGCGCGACGGAAATGACTGGACGTGGCCTCCGGACTCGCACCAGGGTCCGAAGTGCATGCTCATCAACGGCTTGGCCGGTTCGGGCGGCGACATGTTCCCGGCGCTGTTCAAGCAGTCGGGGCTGGGCAAGCTGATCGGCATGAGAACGTGGGGCGGGCTGGTCGGCATCTCCGGCAATCCGCAACTGATCGACGGCGGGAACATCACCGCTCCGACCTTCGCCTTTTACGAGCGCGACGGAACCTGGGGCATCGAGGGTCACGGCGTTGATCCGGACCTCGAGGTGATCGACGACCCGGCGAAGATGGTGGACGGCGGCGATCCGCAGCTCGACGCGGCGATTGCGCACATGCTCGAGGAGCTTCAGCGCAATCCTTATGTCAAGCCCGCGCGACCGGCCTACCCGGACCGCAGCGGGATGGGCATCCGCGAGGAGGACAAGTAACCGCGAAGCGCGGCCGACCCGCGAGGTTCGGCCTCGTCCGCCGACCGACGCATGACGCGGCGCACGTTCCGGCATGACGCCCGGGACGTGCGCCGCGGCGCTTCCTCAGCCCGTCTGCACGACGGTCGCCTTCGGCGGGACGACGACCGCGTTGCCGATCGCCACATCCTCGCCGGACTGGTTCGTGCAGGAGACGAGGAGGCGCACGCGCTTCGGGTTCATGATCTCCATCACGACGGCCCGCGCCGTCACCGTGTCGCCGATGAAGACGGGTTTGAGAAAGCGGATCTCCAGTTGGACGAAAATCGTCCCCAGTCCGGGGATTTCGCTGCCGAGCACCGTCGAGATGATGCCCGCGGTGAGGATGCCGTGCGCGATGCGGCGTCCGAAGGCGCTGCGGCGGGCGTATTCCTCGTCGATGTGCAGCGGGTTGAAGTCGCCCGAGGCGTCGGCGAACGCGAACACGTCGTGCTCGGTGATTGTCTTGCTGAACGACCCGGCGTCGCCGACCTTGAGCGTCTCGCGCGTTCTCATTCTCGACGGATTCCTTTCCGGCGCTGGTCCGCGAGGCTCCGCGACGCACCGGCTCGCCCGTCCGGCGTCATCGCTTCACGTCGCTGACGATCGCGCCTTCGATGACCACGCCGATGCAGCGCGTCGTGTACTCGAAGGGGTCGGCGTCGAAGAGGGCGACGTCGCCGTCCTTTCCCGGTTCCAGCGAGCCGACGCGGTCCGCGATGTCGAGCATCCGCGCCGCCTCGATCGTCAGACCCGCCAGCGTCTCCTCGAACGACAGGCCGTTGCCGGCGGCGACCGCCGCCTCCAGCAGCACGACCCGCGTCTTCGGCACGTAGCTCTCGTAACCGCTCTGGAACGCAAAGGGAATGCCCGCGTCGCGCAGCTTCGCGGGCGTCTCGAAGCTGAGGTTCTCCGCCTCGCCCACGGCGCGCTGCATCAGCGGATGCACGATGACCGGCGCGCCCGCGGCCCGGATCTCGTCCAGCAGCACGTACGCCTCCGCCGCGCCGTCCAGGATGATCCGCAGCTTGAACTCCTTCGCCAGGCGCAGCGCCCCCGCGATGTCCTGCGCGCGGTGCGCCGTCACCAGCAGCGGCAGCTTGCCCGACAGCACCTCCGCCAGCACCTCCAGCTTCAGGTCGCGCGTCGGGCGTTTGTCGAGTTCGCTCACCTTCTCACGCCGGGCGAGATACTCCTGCGCCCGCACCAGCTCCGCGCGGAGCATCGACATCATCTTCCCGCGCGTTCCGGGCGACTGTCCGCGCTCCTCTTTCTGCGCCGCGGCGGACAGGCACACCGCCACGCACGCCGTCGGCACGACGACCGCGTCCTCGACGGTCCGCCCGGCGGTCTTGACGATCATCGTCTGCCCCGGGATCAGTTCGCCCGGCGCGTGCCCGGTGTGCAGCGTGGTCACCCCGAAGCTGCGCACGTAAGCGACCAGCTCGTCGAACGTGTTGTAGGCGTCCAGCGCCCGAAGCTGCGGCTGCATCGGCTCGGAGCGATCGAGCTGGTCCTGATCGTGCGGGATGTTGAGGAGGCCCGTCAGCCCCGCGGTCGCGTGCGCGTCGATCAGCCCCGGCGTCACCACGGCGGCATCAAGCACGCGATGCCCTTCCGGCACGCGCACGTCCGCCGCCCGACCCACCGCCGCGATCTTCCCGTCGGTGATGACGACGACGCCGTCGGGGATCGGCGGACCCGCCATCGTATGCACCACCCGGCCGCGCACGGCGACCTGCGCTTCCGCCGCCGGCAGGACGGTCAGCGCGGCAACGACCGTCCACGCCGCGATCCTCCGCGTTCGAGCCGCCGCCCTTATTCCTGTCTCGTTCACTTTCCCGCCTCCTCCACGCAGCAAAGATACGGCGCCTGATCCCGCCCCGCGCCGTATCCGCCGACCGCGTGCAGGCGGTCCTCCGGATCGGAGCGGTCAAAGACCTTCCGCCCCTCGACCCAGGTCTCGAGCACGTCGGTGTAGACGCTGAAGGGGTCGCCGCTGAGGAGGATGAAGTCCGCGTCCTTGCCCGGCGACAGCGACCCGATCCGCTCGCCGAGGTCGAGCATCTCCGCGCCCGAAAGCGTCACCGAACGCAGCGCCGCCTCGCGCGAAAGCCCCGCCTGCATCGCCAGCGCGGGCATCCGCAGAAAAAGCCGCGAGTCCGTGATCCAGTCATCCGTGTGAAACGCGAGCTTGACCCCCGCCTTCTCCAGCACGCTCCCGGTCTCAAAGATCAGATCCCGGGCCTCCAGCTTTCCGCCCGGACTGTCCACCAGGATCGCGGAGCACGGCGCCCCCGCCGCCGCGATCTCGTCCGCCACCTTCCACGCCTCGCTGACGTGGTGCAGCACCACCCGGAACCCGAACTCCTTCGACAACCGAAGCACCGTGATGATGTCGTCCGCGCGATGCGTGTGATGATGCACGATCTTCGTCCCGCGCATCGCCTCGACCAGCATCTCCAGTCCCAGATCGCGCGCCGGACGCTTCGACAGATCGTCGCCGGACGCCGCGATCCGGTCGCGGTATTCCTGCGCCTTGACGAACATCTCGCGCACGATCGCCGCCGACTTCCCGCGCGTGCCGGGGAAAGGCTTGTCGCGCATCGAGTTCGTGCCGTTGGCCATCTTGATGCCGCCCGTCGGCCGCCCCTCCGCGTCAAGAATGAACCAGTCCTCGATCCGGTCGCCCCCGCGCAGCTTCACGTACACGGTCTGCCCCGACAGCAGGTGTCCCGACCCCGGCATGAGGTTGAGCGTCGTCAGCCCGCCCGCCACCGCGCGGCGGAAACCCGAGTCGCGAACGTTGATCGAGTCGTAGATGCGGATTTCCGGCTGCATCGCAGCGCTGGAGTCCGCCCCGCCGACGCCGCCGATGTGGCTGTGCGTGCAGACCAGTCCCGGCATGATGACCTTGCCCGAGACGTCGATGCGCGACGCGCCCTCGGGGATCCGCGTGGACTCCGCCGGTCCGACCGTCAGGATGCGCCCGCCCTGCACCACCAGCGTCCCGACCGGTATCTCCGGCCCCGAAACGGGGATCACCCGCGCCCCGACAAAGGCCGCAACGCCCAACTCCCGCGCTCCGGCGCCCATCCCCTGCGGCAATGCGCCAGAACACGCCAACGCAACTCCCTGTGGCGCGACCGACGCGAGAAGCCCTGCGAGCAGCGCGCCCGGCCTCACCCCCCGCAGCCCCCTCGCCGCTCGCTCGATTCCGCACGCCCGCACCTTCATGCACTCCCCCTCTCGCCCGCGCCGCCCAACCGCGTTCGCCCGCGCTTCCGAACGCCCGCACAATACCCCCCGAATGCCGCGCAGTCCCCCGAACGCCCGCGCAGTCCCCCCGAACGCCCGCACAATACCCCCGAATGCCGCGCAGTCCCCCCTCTCGCCCGCGACGCCCAACCGCGTTCGCCCGCGCTTCCGAACGCCCGCGCAGTCCCCCACGTCCGCGCGGTCCCCCGAGGCATCAGCATACGCCCCAACCCCGCGATCAACCACCGCATTCGCTCGACGCCGGCCTCCCCTGCATTCGCCCCTCCCCCCGACACCGCCGCCTTCCATCAGCCCGTGGCATCGGCCCGTGGCATCAGGATGAACGACTTTGCGGATTCGTTCACAGGAAAGCGTTGACTTCCGTGTTTCGGGAGAGAGGGTTTCGGGAGAGAG